>NZ_JBTNDE010000002.1:0-229316 GCF_054511155.1 Arthrobacter glycogeni
CACCAACCGGACCGCGCGCTCACGAAGCTCATCCGGATACTTCCTCGGTGCTGCCATAAAGGCTCATCCTTTCAAGGAATCAACACCCTCCATTAAACCCGGGGCGGTTCAATTGCGCGATGTCGATGGGGAATTCGACAACCGAAATGTCGGTGTTCCGGATCCGTCTTTCCCGCGGTCGGCCTGATCCCGCATAAACAAGCCAGGCTCGCGGAACTTCCAGCGCCGTACAGTACGCGAGCATCTGGTAATGGTCCGCGTTGGGGTATGCACCAGAGGGTGATGCCGCTTTGTACTTGGCATCGAATACCAACGCCGGTCGCCCTGCCACAGAATGCACGATGTCCACGTACATTTGGACTCGATCACGAGGACGTTGCGGCTCAAGCTCGTCCATACATACGTCATGCTGCCCTACGGTTTCGCCAGGGAATTGGTCCAGTGCTTCCCGCAACGCCGTAGTTAGGAAATCTTCAAAGACAGTGGCCATGTTGACGACAAATGAAGCGACCGAATAGCGCCCGGCTCCAGCTTCGGCCGACATATTCCGCAAAATGATCTCGGACAAACGCAGCGCGGGTACAAACCGCTCGTTGATTCTAGATTCAGTCCATGACGGTAGCGGCGCCCCGAAACGCAGCGCCGACACGCCATCAAGTTTCGAATCTAGATGCGCCAGCCGCCATCGGATGGCTTCGGAAAGCCTTGGAACCTGCATCATCAAACGGATGGCTGCCCGTAGGATCCGGTTCTCCGAGATATCCGCTGTGAAGTCATCGAATGAAACCTCTAGCGGTAACAACATTCCCGGTCGACGTGACATTTGATCCCCAACGCGAATCCGTCCGCGAACGGTCCTCAGCGCCTCTTCCACATGGACATACCCGCATAGCGCGCCTCGTTCCAATGCGCGCTCACCTTGTCGAGCCAGTGACTCCCCCAGCGCAGCGAATAAATCCGCGTCTTCGACGCCCTGAACGTCGTCCGGCCGGAAACCCGGGGTGCTCGCGTATCCGAGCAGAAACAGCAGCCGGCTCAGCCCAACCTTTTGCTTCGGCTTCACCTCCACCAAGAGGTCTCCAACTTGCACGGCGCCCACTCTGCCCGCGGGGGTAATATGCATGCGGTTGTTGTGAGCGGGCGCGACGGCGACAAGCCCCGTCTCGCGTAGTGTCGCGGCCTCTTCCGAACTAATCTCAACGAGTTCGCCCGCGTATTGCAGTTCGTCAAGGACGATCGTGCGAATCATCAGAGTTACGCGCCAGGCTGCCGGAAAGCTGGGTCCCCGGCCTCATCCTGCGGGTCCTCTCCCGGGCCGCGGTTCGGCTCTGGATTCTTATCTTCCGCCGGCGCTTCAGCGGCAAATACCAAATCCACCGGTCCGGTTTCGAGAGCGGACTTGCGGAGCATTGCCTTGAGTCCAAACTTCTCCCGAACCTTATCCCGGGTAAGTCGCCCGTAGTACTGCTCCTCCAGAAGGGGAAGAAGCTCGTACTTCCAGATCTCTTCCAGCCCCTGGTCAGTCTCGGCATGAGACTTCATCAAGTAGGACGGGCCGATCATCAGATCCCGGTTACCAGCTTCCAACGATATTTCCCTGTTCAGGGCGTCGAGAAGGTCCGCTCTCAGCCGAGGCTTGCCTTTAGCGTCGAGAAATCGTTCAAGCATCCCTGAAATCATGCCCTCCTGAGGATGGAGTTCCACAAAAGCAAAGCGACGGCGGATAGCTGCGTCCACCATTGCAATCGAGCGATCCGACGTATTCATCGTCCCGATGATGAACAGATTCGGCGGAAGTACGAAGGTCTTTTCGGGGTTGTACTGCAGGTTAATTCCCTGGTCCCGGTATTCGAGGAGGAAATAAAGTTCACCGAAGATCTTGGCCAGGTTGCCTCGGTTCATCTCATCGATGATTAGGAAATACGGCTTATCCCGATTCCCGTCCAGCGACGCCTCTGCGGCAATCCGACGCAACGGACCAGGCTCCAGACTGAATCCCACCGAATCGCCGTTGGTCTGCGCCGGCCGATACCCCTCGAAGAAGTCCTCGTAAGCGTACGACGGATGGAACTGCACAGTCTTGACGTGGTCACCGTGCTCTTCGCCAGCGAGGTAGCGCGCGATCTTTCCGGCAAGGTAGGTCTTACCCGTTCCAGGCGGTCCATAGAACACGATCTGCTGCCGCGTCTGCAGGAGCCGAACCACCTCCTGCAGGCTCCCCAGATCGACGTGAAGCTTTGCCGCCGACTCAACCGAGGCCGAGCGAAGTTCAGGTACGACGGCGGGTTGCGTCTTGGTGGTCGGCTCCTCCTCAGTGTTTGGCTCAGACGGATTCTCCTCGGAGTACCAGACGGCGATGGCAGATAGCCCGTCAGTGAGATCGACTACGGAGCCCTGCTCCTCCAACAGACGCGGCAACGGCGCGGTCAAATCGGCGTTGCTGATCGGCGCCTTGCGCCAGGCCACGCTCCGACGCAGCCTCGACGTTTCGTCATCGACATACTCAGCTCCACCAGTTAAGACTCCCAAATAGAGCTTGTCCTCGAACTGCGTGAGGATGAAGTCATCGGCCTTCATCTGGCTGAGGAAGCGGTAGTACTCGTATGCGCGAGCTCTACGTTCGGAGTAGTCGATGTGTTGGTAGCCCGCATTCACGGCAGCTTGGATCTCGTCGAAGCTGGCGCCGGGTACTGGCGATCCAAGGTGCTGGGCGCGGGTCGACACGAAGCCGTTCGACAGCCAGGTGTCGAACATCGCTACCCCTGCTTGACTCTGCCGCACCAGCCATGCCCGCTGTCCTACGTCCTCGCCGGGCGTCTGCCATTCGCTGAGGTAAGGCTCGCGGTACCATTCCACGTAGTCACCAGAGTCGCCTTGCTGCGCTTCGAGAATGGCGTGAAGATCTTTCGCGATGTCCGTCTCTGATCCGCCGCTAGGTCCGCCAATGATTGGAGCGAAAGCGTTGCGGATACGGATACGGTGATCCTTCTTCACGACGGGTTGGAGGTATCCAGGCCATGCAAGGTACTCAATGCTGTAGCGGATTGTGGGCCAATCGCTCTCCACAGCCTGGGTGATCCTGATTAAGTTCCACGGATCGGCGAGCGCGGCCTCAATCAGGCTCAAAGGCTGAGCAACGACGTGTTGAACGAAGCGCGTGAGCCACGCGACGTGGTCGGCGACCTGAATGTTGAAACCGACCCCACCATTGAACGCCCCTGCCGCTTCAAGCCCATACTCGAGTTCGGGGGTAAGCTTCGCTGGCTCGCCAGGCACCCACGAGAGGACCTTCTCGATGCGGGCGATCTTGGTTGCCGGGGTGACGTTTGCCAGTGGCACCACCTGCAGATAGAGGAGCTCAGCGGCTAGGAGCACCGTGGCACGGCTGGCACCTGCTAGCTGGCGCTCAAGCTTAGCCATGAAGCTTCCCGGACCAACGTCTGTCCGGGCGCTGCGGCTACCTAAATCCGCCGCCGCCTCGGCGGTCCAGGTGGTAGTGCTGTTGTCCAGCGCGGAAGGTTCCCCACGTAGTCCCGCGCCCAGAACCAGCCATGCAGCTGTCTCGACGTCAGGAGCTTTGCTACTACCCCGCAGTAGGTCTGTTTCTGCGTTTTGCGCCGTCGCCTTGTCTCCTCGCCAGTCGCGGAATCGCTTCGCTTCGTCGGCGCCCCAGGTGGAGCCAGGGTCCACATTGATCACTGTCCACATCAGCCCTTGCGCGTCCAACCGGTCGCGGAGCTTGATGCCGTGCTCGGGCGCTAACCGGAGGAGTTCGTCAAGTGACTCAAGGAGCAGTTCGTACCTGCGTGCCGGGTTTCCATTGGCACCCCGATCTTCCCACCCAACCAGCTTGAGAAACTTCTTGACGGCGCGGGCACGATAAGGGGGGTAGAGATGCGGATCCCTGCCAAGCAGAAGAATCGAAGCAAAGCCGACAATCCCGCCCACAGAGAACTGTTCAGGATTGTGCGGTCGGAGCAGCGCAGCAAAAGAATCAATGCGCCGGACGTCCGGCTCCCCGTCCCAAATCAGGTCCATGACTTGACGCAGGTCGCCGGGTTTCGAACGGCCGAGATCGATCAGCCGCATCATGAAGTACCGGTTCATCAGGTTCGACGAGGAAATGTCACGCCTTAGAGCTTCGAACCATTCCGGGTCCCGGCTCAGGTATCCCTCCCTGGTCTTTCGGAGGCGATCTGCCAAGACGATCTTGTAGTTGTACTCTTCAGTGTCGAGGTCGACCGTCTTGGCGAATTGGGCGGCAAACTCCATGAATTCGTTCCACTGTTCGTTGCTCATGCAGCTACCTCCATTGCGGGGCGTCGTGGCCCGTGCCCGGGCGGCGGATTCAATGCGCTTCTCGCTTGGCCCATCATTCAGCCTTGCCTTTCGGTCGCAGATAGCTACTTTCCTCGCCCGACGACGTCATTACCAGCGCGTCGCGCGCACGCGTCGCGGCCACGTAGAGCAGGGAACGCTCCCGCAGTTTCGCGTCTTCCTGCTCCACCGGCGGCAGACGATCGAAACTCCACTTCGCCGGCATCTCGTCCGCGCCCACGCCCATCACGACCACTCGTTCGAACTCCATGCCCTTCGCCGAGTGCATCGTCATGACCGTCACCTTGCCACGGCCGGCGGTGGTCCCCGCCTTCGCACTGTTGTTGCCGATCCCGGCGGCGGTCAACCCCGCCGTCGCCAAGCGCAGGCGCGGGTCCGAACGCACCAGGACCGCAATCGCTTCCGGCTTCACCCCGTCGTCGAGCCACCGACGGATGTGCCCTGCCGCGGCCCAGACCTCGCCCTGCGAATCCTCCGCGTGGACCAGCACCGGAACCGGGCCGGAACGGACCGAGCGGTACTCGCTGGTGGCCTCCCGGTCATTCTCGATATCCGTGTACTCGGCGCCCTCGAGCAGCGAGATCGCGTAGGCCAGGTTCTCCGCTGTCGTCCGGTAGTTGAGCCGCAGTCTGCGCGAACGGCCGCGGATCTGGATCCCGAAACGCGACAGCGGGACCTTCTGTCCATAGATCCGCTGGTGCGAGTCCTCGGCGATGAAGAGGTCGTCGGCCCCCTCCACCGCCAGCGCGCGAAGCAGCATCCAGTGCGCCGCGTGGAAGTCTTGGGCTTCGTCCACCAGGATGTGGTCGCACGGCAGGGGTTCGCCGCGTTCCACCCGCGCCCGCAGGACCGCCGCGGCCACCGCCGCGAGTTCCGGGAAGGTGACCGAATCCGTCATCTGATAGGTCCGACGGAACTGCGCGAACACCTTCCACAGTTCCTTCCGTGCGGCACGGTTCAGGGCCGTTCCCCTGCCCTGCCGCGACGCCCGGAGATAGCCTTGGCCGTCAGTCACTCCGTTGGCGAGCACCACCGATTGGTACTCCTGCTCCAGGAATGCGGGCTCCAGAAGGTCCGCAGGCAGGCTCGGGTCGCTCAGGTCGGCGGCGTTGCGGAAGTCCTGCACGGCGCTCCCCACCTTGTGGCTCATCAGGTTCCGGCCGGGGCCAAGCACGGCGGCAGCGGCCGCCTCCGCTTCGGCTGCAGTTGCCTCCTGCATGACGCGCCACGCCACCTGGTCCATGCCCAGGATGGCCACGCCGGCATCGTTGAGCCCCATCTGCGGCACGTCGGGATCCAACTTGGTCATCTGCTTTTCAAGGGAGGTGGCGAGCGTCCGCGTGAACGTGGTCAGCAGGATCCGCGCCCGCGGGTTCTCCCGCGCCAGGTCGCGTGCCCGGTGCACCAACACCACGGTTTTTCCGGTGCCCGCACCCCCGGACAGCCGGTAGGAACCCTTCCAGCGGCCGTGCACGTATTTTCGTTGCTCCGGGTGGAGAAACACGCGCCAGCGGTCGATCTCCATGGACTCCAGGGCCTCGCGCAACTCGTCCGGGCTGTCGCCCACGAAGAGGAATCCTCCCTTGGACTCGCGCAGCACGCGGTCCAGGTGTTCGTCCTCGGGGACGTCCGGGGCCACCGGCGCGAGTCCCAGCTCGTCGCGGATGGCGTCCAGGTCCTCGCCGTTGGCCAACCCCAGCAGCACCAGTCCCTGCGCCTCGGGGAGCGTATCGATGACCGCGTTGAGCTCTGCGGGAGTGCGGGCGGCGAGGGCCTTCGCCGCCCCCTCCTCCTTGATGCCGGCTTCGGAGACCAGCCGGTCAGCGGTCCACGCGGCGGAGAGCCGGTTGTCCCATGCTGGCACGACGGCCGTGGCGTCCTCAGCTGTTCCCGCCCCTTCCGTCGGTTCGGGTTGCGGCTCGACCGCGGGAGTTTCGTCCGGGACGCCGTGGTCCTCGAATTCGGGGGCGCCGAGCGCGAGGTTGAGCTTCAGGACGGTCGAACGCGCGACTTTGATGGCGTCGTCGTGGTGCCAGGTTCCGTAGTAGACGTAGTGCGCCTCGCCCTTAACCTCCATCTTGTAGAGCACAGCACGCCAGGAATCGTTGACGCGACCGGTGCGGACACGCTTGTCCCGCGGCTTGGCCATGGGCTCGATGTGCAGCCCTGGAGCGGTGTCGTCGACCTGCAGTTTCTGCAGGAAGTCCAGCACCTGCTTCTTGACCGATCCGTCGACCTTGTTCTTGGCCGAGGCCATGGATACGTATGGCATGTTCCTACTTCCTGTCCTGGGCGCCGGAACCGTGTGCGTCCACGAGTCCGTCGACGTCCCCCGTGACGACGGCCGTCCACCCCGCGGCCGCCAGCTCGGCACTGTGGTCTGTTTCGTAGACGACGACGATTTTGGCATCCGTCCAGATGAGCTGGGCGGGGATGCCGTCGAGTTCCTCGCCCCACTCCTGGGGCACGGGCAGCCGTGCCGCGGCCAATTGCCCGATAAACGCCCGTTCCACCTCGTCGTCGGCCACCTCCAGCACCGGCTCCCAGTCGATGGACACGCCGGAAACGTGAACCACGTCGATTGGGGCGGCTACGAGGCCGGCCATTTCCAGGATCTCGGCCCGGGAGGTCGTGGTGCCGACCAGTGCGCCCTTCGGGGACCCGCGGAACGCCAAGACGTTGCTCCAGAAGAGCCAGCGCCGCCACGAATCGGCGAAGCCGCCGGACGCCACAGCTTCGGCCCGGTCGTCCAGAACCATCACGGCGGGAATCGCGCCGTTCGGAGCCTCGAGCGGATGGCCGGCGGCGAGCAAGTGGAGGTGCTCCGTCTCACGCGACCACCAGATGTCTCCGACCAACAGCTCCGGCAGCGCCCCCGTGCCCCCGAACTGGTAACCGGGGACCGTGGCGTCCGCGACATCCGTCTTGGTCAGGTTCCCTATCGCCAGCGCGGCGGCCACATCCGCCAGCTTCCTCCAGTTCGGTAGGTCCGGCGACGTCATCCAGGTCCAGAGCATGCCCATGGATCCGTCGCGTAAGGATGCGATGATTTCCGGCGACAGCGAGTACTTCTTGGTCAGACTGGACAGCATGACCTGGGAGATCCAGGCATCGTGGGCATTGTCCTCCGCCGCCTGCGTGTCGGCGAAGACGTCGAGGTCCCGGGCGGTGATCGCCCAGGGAACCACTCCCGCGAGTTTCAACCCGAACCTCTTGACCGCGTCGTCGCCAACGCGGTTCATACCCGCCTTGGGCGAGGCATGGAAGGCCCGTCCGTCGGTAAAGATCGCCAGGTCCGGCACGTCCGGTCCCTCGTAACTCAACACGAAGTCCGGCCGCGCGCCGAACATGTCGACCTGCGGTTCCAGCGTCCACCTGTGCGCCTGGGACGGGAGCTTGATGAGCAGGCGTTCGCCCTTTGGACCGGGCTTGGGGGTGACCTCGGCGTTAACCGCGGCCAGCCGCGTCTTCAGCGCCTGCCGGAACGCGATCTCCAGGACAGATTCGCCGCTGGCAAGAACCACTGGTTCCTCGCGGACGGTCCACCGCGCGAACGCTGGTTCCTCGTCCGGTTCCAGTCCCAACAGGTCCTCCAGCAGGCGCTTGGCCTCCACGCGGGAGACGTAGTCCTCCGTGCCGTGCTCGGCGAACGGCAGCAGGCACTGGTGGCACGCCCTGCGTCCCTCGTCGCCGCACGTGCACCCGACCACTTTCGCGAGCGCGGCCGCGAGTGCGTCAAAGACGTCGCGCGGACTCTTGAAACACGCCAGGTACCCCGTGCCGCCTGGCACTGCGTCGTGGATGAGTAGGGCCTGCCGTTCGGCTCCGCTGGAGGCATCGGGAACCGTCATGACGCCGAGGTGTCCGGGTGTCCCGCCCAGGTGCTCCTGCAGCCCCAATAGCAGGGCCGCCTTCAGGGTGGGCAGGGCGAACGCGTCCACGGAGGTCGCCGCCGCGGGGAGGTGCAATTTGACGCCCTGCGTCCGCAGTTCCCGTGCCAGCAGGAGGGCGCGGGTGTGCTCGTCGGTGCTCTTGCGGTGTCGGCACCAGAAGCGGTGCTCGTCGAAGTTGTTGGAGCGGACCTTCGTGTCCTGTTTCCCGCAGTATTCGCACAATAGGAACCGTGGCGTGGTCACTTCCTGGCCGGCGATGGTCAGCGACGCTCCCCCGCGGCCCCGCTGGCCGAGGTTCAGCCAGGTCAAGTCCACGGCGGCGAGGTACTCCACGCCGAAGCCATTGTGCTCGACGAACCAGCGCGCCTCCACGCCCGCGGGATTGATGTCAGCGACCGGCACCACGTGGAAGCTGGCCCGCTTCCTGTCGTCGCGCGAGTCGTTGATGGCCGCCTCGTCGCGCTTGATCTCGGCGGTCACCTTTTTCAGGACGACGACGGCGTGGACGTTCCCGACGTCGTCGATGCCGGTGGACTGACACCGCGGGCACGTCGACGACTGGCCCATGTACTGGACCGGCTGTTCGCCGGCCCGGTGGACCGGGTTCTTCCACCCGCAGACGGGGCAGAGCTGCCAGTATTGGACCTCACGGAGATCGGGACCCAGATCCACGGCGTCGACCTGGATCTCCATGCCCTGCGCGTAGAAGGTGGAGCCGGGCGCGAGCTCATGGATGGCGATGCCGGAGCTGCGGGCGAACGATTCGGTCCGCGCCTCGAACCCCTGTGTTTCCTCGTTGCGCCAGGAAACGCCGACGTCTAGCGTCACGGGATCCCCAATCAGCGTGTAGTTGGGGAAGAGACCGTACATCTCGATCTTGGAGATCCAGTACTCGCTCCGTTCCTCCTGCGCCTCCCGGTAGAGGCGCTTGAGCTGCGATTCCCCGGAACGCAGGTCCCGCGCGGCCTCCTGGACCTTGGGGTGTTCAGCGTCGTTCGCATACTCGTGGAGCCGGCGCTGATGCTCGACTTTGAGCTCCTCCACAGCGTCCTCGATGTCCCTGATACGCCGCTGCAGACCCTCGTAGTCTTCTTGCCACTGCTGGGACACGCGGCCGATCTCGACGGGCAGCTCGTTGGCGAGCCAAGCCGCCAAACGCGCCCGCCCCTCGGTAGTGACCTGCTCCGCGGAGAACTGTTCGAGGAACGCGTGGAGAAGCTCGTCGCCCCGCGCCTGGACCAGCCCCAACATGTGCCCCAGATAAGAGTCCGCTTCCGTGGACTTCAACGCCTCGCGCGCGGACCGCGGGTGCGGCGCCTTCGGGTCGCGGGCCAGCTGGTCGCCGAGGAACGCGGCGAACTGCCGGGAGAGGATCTCCTCGGCCTGCAGGTACGTGCTGGGGGGCCGGACCTCGCCGTTGATGACGGAAAGCGGATCGTAGAGCTTCGGCAGGTGTTCGCCGCGCCCCCGGACAAAGGCCATGACCAGGGAATTGCCCGTCAGCCGCCCGGCGCGGCCGACCCGCTGCACGTAGCTCGCCACGGATCCCGGCATCGAGGCCAGCATCACGCAGGAGAGGTCGCCGATGTCGATGCCCATCTCGAGCGTCGGCGTGGCGACCAGCACATTGGGAGCATCGGGCGTCTGCTCGGTGGCCTTGAAGGCGTTCTCGTACTCCAGCCGCAAGGTTTCATCGAGCAGGGAAGTGTGCTCCCGGGCCACCACGCGCTTGCCGTCGGCCTCGGCGTACATGGTGCGGTAGAAGTTGTACGGTGCCACGCTGACGCGTTTCATCCGGCCCCTGCATTTGGCCTGCTGGCAGGGCGCGCCGTCGAGCTGGTCCGTCACGGTTTCGGTGCCGAAGCCCCGGGTCTTGCACGCCTCGCATTCGAGCGCGTGGCGCTGCTTGAGCAGCGCGTCGTCGGTCGGCGTGGTCAGCAGCAGGCGGTCCGGGTGGATCGAGTAGACCCGCGATCCTTGGTCTGTCAGGTGTTCGTTGAGGACGCCGTGCCGGGCGAGGTCCTCAAAGAGTTCCCTGGCGAGGTAGCCGGCGTCGTCGGGGCTGATCCCCAGCGCGCGGCTGGTCCAGATCGAGTACCAGCTGGACTTCGGGGTGACGGGATCCAGCCCGTTCTCGGCTTTGGTCTGCCCGACGACGGGGAACGCCGGGGCCGGCCTCCCCGACGGGAACGCCGGCATTCCCTGGTGCCGCGCGCGCCCGACCCACACGTGGTAGCGGGCGCCGTCGTGCGTGATGTACCGATCAAGCCATTCGTGGTGGATCCCGCCCTGCAGGCGCATGCGGACCAGGACGCCGCGGACCCACGCGACGAATTGCTGGTCCGTCGGCTCGCCGATGCCGGTCAGGACATGCAGCTTCGCCTCCCAGACGCGCCGCGCCGACGCGGTGATGGCCGCGGCCGTGCCGGCGTCCACCTCCGCTGTGACGGAGCCGGTGAGTTCCAGGGTGCGTCCCAGCCGGCCCTGGAGGCCCAGCTCCAGGGCGGCGTCGAAGCGCAGCCGCCGCTTGACGTTCTCGCGGGCCCTCGCACGGATGCTCGGGGCGGCCGAGTCGTCCCAGAATTCCCGGAATCCGTCCCGTTCCGTCAGCTCCGGGGGCACCAGCTTGAAACGCTGCACCGCCGCCCCCTCCCCTGCGGGTGTGAGCATGGCCTGGTCGACGAGCTGGCTGAGCGTCACGGTCTCGCCGGGCTCGGCCCCGAACGCGTTGCGCAACGCACTGCGCAAGTTGAAGGTGTGCGAGCGGGCCTGGATAAATCCGGCGCGGTGCGCGGCATCCTGCACCGAGTCGGTGAAGACGAGGGCCTTTTTCTCGCGCGGGTCCAGGCCGCGCGCACCGAACAGGTTGGACACCGCCACCGAGGTGAGCGTGGCAATGGCGCTACCGACGAACCGGATGGCGTCCGTCGCCATGCAGGACGGGCACACGTCCTTTCGCGACTGGTCGTCCGCCTCCATGCCCGTATGCGTGAGCACGGGGATGATGCGGCCCTGCTGGAAGTCCTCGTCGTCGTCGTCCGGGGCATCGGCGCTCAGGGTCTTCTGCACGGTGTGGAAGAACCGCAGCCCCTCGTCCTTGGCTTCTTGAGCGGACTTCGTGCCCCGCCACACGGCCTCGGCTTCATAGGCGGCGTGGATGAGGGCCCGGAAGGACGAGTCCCGGTTGAGAGAGGCCGCGCGGATCTCCGCCGGTTCCAGCTCCAGTTCGGTCCCGGTGGGTGCCATTTTGGCCCCCCACCCGTTCTTGCCGCAGTGGCGGCAGAAGATGGCGGGCAGGTAGACGCGGTCGGCCTCGAGTTCGTCCTCGTCCACGCCGTCGTCGCCCCAACGGTAGGTGTTGGTGGTATCGAGGGCGGCCTCGATCCGGCTGAGTTCGCGGACCCAGAGGTGGGTTTCCACCGTGAGCGCCCCGCGTCCGGCGATCGCCCGGGCGTGCGAGTAGAGCGCGATCACGTGGCTCAGGAACTCTTCGGCCTCATCCACGGCCACGGCCGGGAAGATGCCGGCGGCGAGGTCCCGCAGTCCGCGGGCGGTGCCGGTCACCCCGACGAGCCGTTCCGTCAGCGAGTGGTGCCGGAGGGCCCCGAGCAGCGCGTCGCTCGTGTCGGCGGGTGGTTCCACGAACAGCGCCTGCAGCGCGGCCGACATCAGCGATGCGTGCGAGTCGTCCGCGCGGACCGCATGGTTGGTCGGCTCGATCTGATCGGCCAGATCGTCGAGATCCCGCGGGACGACGCCGGGATCCGGGGTGCTGAGGTCGCGCCACGTCTCGAAGGACATACGTGACTCGGTGACGAGTGCGTCCTCGTCCATCATTTCGCCGAAGATCGTCTCGGCGAAGGCGAGCATGGCTCCGGCGCCGGCCGATCCGCCGAGAGTTGCGGAGGTCGCCACGGGCGTGATGCGCCCGAGGGGCCGGCGAGTATCCTCCTCGGTCAGGCCGACGCTCCTTGGGTCCTCAGGCCAGTGGGACTTGAGGGCGAGGCCCAGCCGGCGGAGGAGCATGGCGACGTCGGTTCCCTGGGCACCGTCGTAGGTATGGAACTCGTCGAGGACCAAGTATTGGAGGCTGGTGGCGGAGTCTTGCCAGAGTTTGGCGTCGTCGTGCCGGAGCAGGAGCATGTCAAGCATCTTGTAGTTGGTCAGCAGGATGTCCGGCGGGTTCTTGCGGATCTCGTGGCGGTCGGTGATGAGTCCGTCGGCGGTGACCCGCTTGCGCGGAGCATCCTGCTGGCCCGTGTAGAGGGCTGCCCGGATTCCGCCCAACGCCGTGTGCTCGGTCAGCAACGTGGCCAACCGCCCCGCTTGGTCGTTCGCCAGGGCGTTCATCGGATAGAGAATGAGGGCCTTGATCCCGGTAATGCCGGCCTTCTGGGCGCGGAGGACATGGTCGACGATCGGGAAGAGGAAGGCTTCGGTCTTACCGGATCCGGTGCCGGTCGTGACCAGCGTCGGATCCGGCCGCCGGAACCTGACTGAGTCGACCGTCTTGGTGGTCAACCGCCTGAAGGCTTGGTCCTGGTGCCCGTAGGGAGGGAAGTCGACGCCGTAGAAGTCCAGACTGTCCCGCCAGCCGTCGGCCGCTGGTTCGAAGGGAAGCCGCAACCGCAGGTAGGGGCCCTTGAACATGCCGTTGTCCGGGTGGGTAAGGAACTCTCCGATGGCTTCTTGCGCACGCTTGTCAGACAGGGCGAACGTGGTGGTCAGGTAGTCCCGCAAACCTTCGACGAGGTCGCGGGCCTGGCGGGTGGGAAGCAGTTCCGTCATGGTCAGGCTTCCTCAATGATTTCGCCGTGCTCTTCGAGCATGGTCGAGAACTTGGCATAGGCGGCGCGCATGTCCTCCTCGCGGTCGAAACCGCGGAAGGGGAACTCGAAGGTGTACCCGACACCGCTCTGCGGGTGCGTCCATTGACGATCGCCCAGCGTCATGCCTTCCTCGCCAGCTTTTCGATAAAATCTGTTCATGTCGGCCGGTACCCTGCGTCCGTTGACGTCGTACAGATCGTTCTGCTCGTAACCGCGTAGGACCGGAAACTGAGTTCGGTAGATCGTGGACAGCTCGTCGACGGTCAGCCCGAGGCTTAACGCCGCAATAGCATCGAGTTCAACCTGCAATCGGCGTCGGTCCGCTGCTACACGTACAGGGGACGAGGGAGTCCAAGAACAACCCATTGCTGAGTTCCAGAGACTCGAGTACGCCTCGGTGAGACATACCAGCTTTGAACTTCGTGTTGCGAGGTTTAGCACAAACGGTCCACCAACGGAATGAGGCAAACTCTCGACAACTGAAGGCGGTATGTTTGCGGCGCCATTTACCTTCACGAGGAAATCGACCGGAAGTGTCGACCAGAGCCCCATCAAACCTAGAAGTTGAAGCGGGTCATCGATAGTTTGGCCCCAAGCACCGCGTACACCCTCGATATGCGCCACCGTAGGCGGAACGATACTTGGGTAGAACGTTCGGACGCTCGCAGTCGCGGCCATCTTCCGCCACACTAGCCGGAACTTAGAGAGAACGTCGAAATCCTGTCCGTTCGGATCCTTCCACCTACCGAAGGCGGCTTCGTATCCGCCCCGTTCCTGCCTCAACGGCTGATATGCCGTCCGCGGAATGAAATCCTTCGGCATTGCTTCGAGATCGATCTCATCCCAATCGTTATTGCTTCGAAGGTTCTCACGAGGGACCTTGGCAAATGGATTCGCCACCGAGAAGTGTGGCCCCTGGAGGATTACGTCCTCCGACGTCTCATTGATTTGAGATCTGACCTCGATGTACCCAGCTTTCTTGTCCGCCATTTCATGCCAGCCGGAAGAATACTGGAGCCCTAATTCCCGCACACGTGGCGCAGTGCTCGTTTTCTGCAACACTCGCATGCTGGCACGGTTCACTGCGTAGACCATTCGAGCGTGTATTGGAGCCGTTCCCGGTTCATCAAGGAGTCGCGCCCAAACTCCCAAGACATCCAAATCGACGTGTACGAGACGTTCCGAGTGGCCTCGCACGTCCCACGACCCCTCGTTGGTCTTCAGAGCGGGAGCTAGTCCGCTGCCGTCGTGCTTGAAAGATGCTTGCACCGTATCAGGCGTATAGATTGACGCGGCCATTACAAACTTCGGGTGCTCCCGCCACGAACCGTAGACGTGAACGGCGTACTCAATTTGGTCTGTTAAATCTGCGAAGAGCTTGAGCTTGTTTCGAAACGCCCAATGTCTCCGCAATCGGTGGTAGGTTTCCGCACGAAGATTATTTGCCCCCTTCTCGGTGAAATGGCTCCCTGGGTGTAGAAGTGAAACCACGCCATTGGTAGAGGCCGACTTCCACGTCCGGACCATAAATACCCGGTAGAGATCCGGCTGCAGCCCAGAAAGCAAACTGAATTGGCTTCGGGCACTGATCCGTTCGCTGAGTAGTTGCATCTGCACGGCGAGTTCGATGTACGAGACCCTCGCCCTCGGATGCTCGAGGGTCGAGAGCCTTTTCTCCCGAAGCGTTTCCTGGCTTGGCACGTCCGTGAGTTGCCACCAAGGATCGAGCTCAGCGAGGATAGCTGGCTCGTCTAATCGCGGACGGACCCACGGCGGATTACCGACCTGCAGGTCGAAACCCCCGCCACCGAACACGGAAGCAAAGTCCAGCTCCCAGTGGAAGAACCCCTGCTCGTCGGCGATTCGGTCACTGACCGCTAGCCACGGGTGGCGCTCCGCCAAACGCTCATAAGATACGACGGTAGCCAGACCCAACTCGAGGTCCTCATACGCGTTGAGCTCGTGCCAATCGCTGTCCCCGACGAAGGATTTCTGACCCTCGAACTTGTTGACCCTGCCACGGAGGCCGAGGATGCCTTCGAGCGCGTCGATCCATTCATCGACGGCCGGCGGTTCTATCTCGGATTCGGTCAGGGGCCAGAACCACAGCGCATTCCATGCGTTCATCACCCGCTTAAGGCGCTGATACGCGCCATTCGGATCATGCAACGCCGCTTCGATCTCCGCGCGCGTGATCGCTGTCGTCTCCCGCGCCCGCTCATGCGGCCAGTAATCGACGAATCGACGCGCCTGGGAATCGGCGATTTGCAGGCGCCGTAGCGCGATCTTCCACAAGACTTCGACGCGCTCGGACAGCGACTTGAGACGATTGATCTGCGGCTTCTTCAACGCGATCCGCGTGCCCCTCGCCCACGTCTTGAGTTGCCTCTGCTCCTCGGCCGCGATGTCTTTGACCTCTTTGGCGTCCGCCGCCGCACCCCACCCCTCGCCGGGCAGCAGGAAGTGGTGGATCCGTCCGACGACCGCCGGGTCCTCGGCATCACGAGCCAGGGCGTCAACCAGACCGGACATCGGGTTCGCTTGAGGTTCGTCGGTGAGGTACTTCTTCGACCTTACGGCGTCCACCGAGTAAGTGGCCCGGCGCGCACCGATAAGCGAGTTGCCGCGTTTGAGTCGTAGGCCGAACCACGGCGCGCTGAGTCCCGGTTGCATGGTGTCCAGCCACAGGGACACCTCGGCCAGCTCGACGGCCGTGGCGTTGAGGTCGACGCCGTGCACCTGGTGCAAAGCGATCTGCGCCTTAACCCGCTGGAGCTGCTGCGGATAGTCGTCCGCAGGGATCTCGCGGTCCAGTTCCTTCTGTTTGCGCTTCAGGTACTCGCCAGCCAGTTGGCGCACGGCCTCGATGGCGAACGCGCCCGAGCCGAGGGCTGGCTCGCAAATGCTCAGTTCCAGGATGCTGTCCGCGGGAGTGTCCTCCTGCAGGAGCTCCTCCAGGGCCTGCGAGACGACGAACTTCGTCATCACCTCGGGGGTGTAGTAGGACGCGGACTGTTGGCGCTCCCGGCCGGCCAGCCGGAACACGAAGCTGCCCCGCGGATGGTGGACCGGCTCCGAGAGGCCGGTTTCCTCATCCCTGCGGGTGACGAAGTGCTTGGACTCGATGCCGTCGATGCGATCCACCGGAACCACCCACGAGCCCTTGGAGGAGTCACCGTTCTTCGCGACTTCCCGCAGGTCCTCCTGGGCGATGAATCCCGTGTAGGACATCAGGCCCTCATACACGGCGCCCAGCTGGTTGATGCCGAGGTTGGCATAGGAAATGAAGCCGCGCTCGCCCTTGCTGCCCGCCTTGCTCAGGAGCAGGCGCTCGAGCACGTGCTGGAGCTCCGCGTTGCTGAGGCCGACCTCGCCGATCAGGCCGGTCGCCGATGCAGCGAAAAGGTCCGCCTCCAGTGGTTCGAAGGCCAGCCCCTCATCCCGCGCGTCAGCATCATCGGCATGCTCGGCGTCGGCGTCGGCTACGTCGTCGTTGCCGCGGCTCCGCCGTTGCGCGGCATGGTCGCCGTTAACGAGCCGGAACAACAGGTCCAGTGAATCGAACAGGTGCGTTCCCTGCTGGGCCTTCAGGCTCGGAAGCTCCACCTGCACCAGCTCGCGGAGACGCTCCAGGCCGTAGCCGGCGTCGTACTCCCCCTGGTTCTTGGGAAGGACGCCGAGCTCCGGCGAGGCTTCCGCGTACAGCAGGAACAGGATCCGGTAAAGGAAGCGCAAGGACTGGCGCGCAAGCACCTGACCGTCGACGTCGTCGTTGTCCAGACCCGCGGCGGTCCGTCGCGTCAGGACGTCGTTAGCGATGATTTCGATCGACTCGCGGATGCCGTCCCGCAGGTCCTGCGAGACCCCGACCGCGTGCTGGCGGGACTCCTCCAGGCGTTCGTCCCACCAAATGGTCCCGTCCGGGCCCGGCATGATGGACTGGCGGCCGAAGATGGCCAGCAGGCGGTCGGTCTCCCCGGCCTTCTTCGCGTCATTGCGGTCGGCGATGAGCTGCACGTCCGCCGCGAGGTAGCGGCCTTCCGGCCAGCGTTCCCGCTCGGTCAGGAACAGGCTGCTACCGGCCGACACCACGATGTACTTCGGCGACGGATCGGACAGGTACAGCTCCGAGATCAGCTTGGCGAGCGGCTGCTCCACGCGTTCCTTGCCGTCCAACCGGTTCAGCCCCAGAAGCCGCGACTCCGTCAGCGCATCGTCTCCCCCGGCGGGCATGCCCTCCAGCCACAGGACGTCCTGCGTGTCGCCCACCCAGAGGCCGTCGACCTCCGCGTTGGCGGAACCGCGCTCGAACCCCAGCGGCGCCGGCACCCCCGCGATGCCGAGCACCCCCGCGATGCCGAGCGCCTCCCGGAGGCGGGCGTAGGCGGCCCGGGCCCGGCTGGCCGCTTCGGCGTCGTCCAGCTCATCAAGAGCGGCCAGTTCCGTCACCAGTTCGCCGCGTGCGGCGGAGAACCTCTTGGCGATGGTGGGGTGCCCCTCCTTCGCGTCGGCGTCCCAGCCCTTGCGTAGCTCCACGACCTGCTTCTGGAACGTGGCACCCTTGCCGTCGGTGGTGAAGTAGTGCTCGCTGATCCAGTCCTCAACGACGACGATCGATTCAAACGCGGGCATCAGTTCTCCTCTAAGCCGGCGGTGGCGGCCACGATGGGTGTTTCGCGGGGAAGAATCACGAGCAGTGGCCGCACGAGCTGCTGCTCCGGACGCATGTCCTGGGCGAGTTCTTGCTCCGCTCGCACCCGGTCCTGCCGTTCGCGCACGTCGGAGCGCTGGATCAAGACCTGCGATTCGGCGGACCACTTCGCGGCCCGCTCCAACCAAGCGTCCAGACGAGAGACGGCGTCGGCGGAGAGCAGCTGGGAAGTCATCCCGAGATGCCGTTCGGCGGCATCCACCGCGGCGGGCAATTCGGCTTGGGACGCCGCTGCGGCGACGGGTCCAGGGTTGGACGGCTTCCCCAACAGTCCGACTTCCGCCAGGAAGCCGGACAGATCCGCGATCCCGCCGGCGAATCCGTTGGAGACGCT
Source organism: Arthrobacter glycogeni (assembly GCF_054511155.1). Taxonomy (NCBI): domain Bacteria; kingdom Bacillati; phylum Actinomycetota; class Actinomycetes; order Micrococcales; family Micrococcaceae; genus Arthrobacter; species Arthrobacter glycogeni. The sequence continues at coordinate 18,106 of NZ_JBTNDE010000002.1, forward strand.
GATAAATGTGCGGTTAAGCAGTTGGCCGCGCTTGTTGGTGATGGTTCCCAGCATCACGAAAGTCGGGTCTTCGACGTCCCCGCGCACCGCGAGCACCTCGTTGCGGGACATCGATGCCAAGGCGCGGTCGCTCGCCCAGTCCAGCACCGGGTGCAATGGTCCCAGGTAGTGGGAGGCGGGCCAGTTGGTCTCGTCCGACTTCCGGGCGGCGTCCAGTGCCGTCTGGCCGGCCGTCACGGTGGTGGCCAGCTGCAGCCGTTCCATGACGCCGCGCTCCTTTAGATAGTCCTGCGGGAGGAAGCGCAAGCGCTTCTTCAGGTCCGGAGTCGGTTCCAGGGACGCGATGCCGTATTTCTCGTCGACCTTCCACCCCACCGTCTGGTGGGGATCCCCGAAGGCCTCCTCCAGCGCCTCACGCAGGAAGGCGAGCTCCGTCGGGTACAGGTCGATCCGCTTCTCGAGCGTCACCGACTGCGCCCCGACGGCCGCCGGCGCTCCCGCACCCGTGGCCGCTCCGGCGTCGTACTGGTTGTTGTTCGCCGAGGACTCCGCGCGGAGCAACAGCTCCAGCTCATCGAGGTCCACATCGGCGGCACCAGGCACCACGGCCTCCACATCCCCGGCCGTGAGCAGGAGTTCGCGGATGGCCTTCTCCTCCGCGTCCACCGAGTTTTTGCCCATGAGTGCGGCGACGTCGTTGAAGACCTGGTGGGCCTCGTGTTCCTTCTCGATCAGGCGGGTCAGCACGCGAACGTCCCCGGAGAAGTTCTCGTCCGAGGGGTCCAGGACCAGCGTGGCGATCTGGGGCGGGTGCTTCTGTCCGTAGCGGTCGATACGGCCGTTGCGCTGCTCGATGCGGATGAGGCTCCACGGGATGTCGAAGTGGATCAGGTGGTGGCATTCGGCGTGGAGATTCACGCCCTCGGAGGCGACGTCGCCGGTGACAAGGACACGCAGCGGTGATCCGCCGCGCTTGAACTGCTCCACGATCTGCTGCTGTTCGACGTCCGAGAGGCCGCCGTGGAGCATGCCGATGTTCTCCGGCTTCAAGCCGAGGGCCTTCGGCAGTTCCGTCTCGAGGTACCGGAGGGTGGCGACGCGTTCGGCAAAGACGACGGCGCGGGTCGGCTGCCCTTTGCCGACGCCGGCCCCGTTGAGGTGCTCGACGAGGGCCGCGAACTTCGCCGACTTATGTGTCCGGGCCGTTTGGGCGAGGGCGAGGAGACACTCCAGCGCATCGGCCTCCTTGGCGGCTAGCGGATTCGTGGCGGTCGTGGCGCCTTGCTGGCCGTCGGCGCGGCCGAGCTTCCGGAGGCGCTCGGTGATGGTCGCGATGAGGGCGGCGGGGCTGGACAGGAAGGCCTTGGCGAGCGTCCAGCCGAAGAGCTGGTGGCCGGCCGGGCTGTTGCCGAGCGGATGGATCCACGTTTTGGATAGCTCGTTGGCGACGGCGTCCTCGGCCGGGCTCGCCGTGACCAGCTTGTTGCGCGGTTCCGGCCGCTCCGCCCAGTCCGCGCCGACCTCCATGGCGACCTCATCGCTGTAGCGGTGGCGGCGGATGATCAACTGCTGGACGGCGTCCTGGTCGATCGAGCCGTCGGGGCGGACCGCGGTGGGGTCCAGCAGCCGGACGAGTTCGGCGAAGGACTCCTTCTTGCCGTTGTGCGGGGTGGCGCTGGCCAAGATCAGGGCGTCCGTGCGGGGTGCCAGGATGCGCGCCAGCTCGTTGTTGAGCGTGCCGGCGTTGGTGAGGTTATGGGACTCGTCGATTACGACGGCGTCCCAGCGACGCTTCTTCAGGTGCTCACGGTAGCGCGGAGTCTTGAGCGTATCGATGGAGATGATGGCGCGCTTGAAGTAGGTGAAGGGGTTACGCGAGGCGGGGATGGTCTGCCGGACGCGTTGGATACCGACGGAGTCGAGGCGAACGAACGGAAGCGCGAAGCGGCTCCACATCTCATGCTGCATTTGTTCGAGGACGTGGCGGGGCGTGACGATCAGGATGTTGTCCCCCCGTCCGCGGGCGACGAGCTCGGAGAGGATCATGCCGATCTCCAGCGTCTTGCCCAGGCCGACGGCGTCGGCGATCAGGATGCGCGGGCGGATATTGGCCGGGTCCAGCGCCTTGGCGACGGCGATGCGCTGGTAGTTCAACTGCTTGGACAACATGCGCGTGCTCACGGACAGCGCATTGCTGGTGGCAGGCATCGGCGTCTTGCGCAGCGTGGTCTCCAGGAAGAGGCGCGCCCTACGGTAGTTGGGCGAATCATCCGCGACAACGCGGGCCAGGCGGGGGTCGACGACTTCGATGTTGTCGAGGTCGGAATAGAACGCCGCCTCGGTGTCACGGACCAGCTCGCTGAGACCTTGGACCTTCACGAGCGTGCCGGAGGAGGTAAAACTCGTCGACGTGACGAGCCAATCCTCGTCGCGGACACGGATTACCGAGCCCGGCGCGACGTTGATGTCCGTTGCTTTCACCGGCGCTTCAAGCGACACGGTAAACCCCCCTGAGTTTCATCGGCACTGAGACGTAGCCAATGGCAACCATATGCCATAGTACTCACAGTTTAGGGAGTGATTCAGGGCTGCCGGATGACGAGCTGAGCGGGGCTGAACTTGTTTGATGCTCAGCACGGACCTCTTCGCGGATGGCGGGCTAATCACTAACTGTAGAAACTCATAAAATACCCAAAGCAGATTCTTTGCTTGGAATCACCTCCGGAAGAGCCGCTAATGCGGCAAATCCATCCCTAGTAGTAAGGCATAATTGCGAAATGATTGAACCCTCTGAGTATGAGCTCAACGCGTGGCGCAACATTCAACGGTTTCAAGGCCGCCCACTCTCTAAAGCGGTAAGAAGTGCAGGCGAGCATGTTTCTACTGGAGTAGCAAGCATCGGCAAGCGCGCAACGCAGTTTCTGGAGAGCCGGCCCGCGGCCCAGTCAGCCGTTTCTCGCGGCCAGTCGGTTGTGTCCAAGGGGACTCAGGCGATTGGAGCCGGCGCCCGGAAGGCGGCGGATGCTCTCCCAAACTGGGGCGACACTGCTTTTGGGTCGATGCGTCAGACGGCAGGAAGAGTTTCACGAGCCGGACTCTCACCCAGGTGGGTTGTGACCAACCATCAAAAGCGCGGACACGATGTAGCGAAACTTCTCGACCTACGCGATCTCGATCTTGAGCAGATCGACGCGGTTCGTGGGCGAGGAACGAGCTGGTACTACCCCCTTGCTGCAGCAATGTCGGGAGCAACTGCTGGGCTCGTCATTTCGGGAGGCGAACTCGTCACAGCCGCCTCCGCAGGCGCAGCTGCAGCGCCGTCGGGAGCAGCAATTGCCGGGGCATTCGTCGGAGATGCTGCCTTTGTTCTGGGACTGGCGTCGCGCTCGGTTGGTCACGTCTCTCTGCTCTACGGGTACGATCCTGAGGACCCCGCGGAGAAGCTTTTCATCATGTCGGTCGTCAATGCAGGTACAGCAGCCTCGGCCAGCGCGAAGACCGCCGCAATGGCTGATATTTCCCGCCTTACCCAATCGCTGGTACGCGGTAAGACCTGGGAAATTCTAGACAAGTCAGTCATCTCGCAGGTCTCCAAGCAGTTCGCGAAGGCGTTTGGAACACGCTTAACTAAGCAGGGCCTCGGTAAAGTCGTGCCTGCCGTAGGCGTGCTCGTAGGGTTCACACTTAATTGGGCAACCCTGGAATCAATTGTCGATGTCGCGGACGTCGAATACCGGCGACGGTTTCTTATTGAAAAGTATCCGCATCTCGCAAACGAAGAAGTACCTGAAACATTCAGTGACGATGTATCAAACGACGCCGATGAAGCCATTAGCGTGCTTGACGAACTCGCCGAGGCGGGCGGACCCGACCTCCGCTGAATCGGGACAATGTATGCCGGAGTTCCCAAGTAGTGGAAATGTACGTATGAGGGTTACCCAGTGACCGAGGTCGCGATCAAGTTGACGGACCGATGGCTCACCCTGCGCTTCGGAACCGTTCGTAAGCAATCTCGAGCAGATCTCTGCTGGGGAGGTCCGCCCGTCGTGGAGGAACGTTCATCAACCTCGTATTGTGATGTTCTTTCAACCCAAATTGGAGCATAGGACCGTCAATCTCCTCTAGAAGGTCGGCCCGAATTTCTACTACATGGTCTGGGCGGATGCCAAGAATGTTCACATCAAAGGCCGCATGATGAATCTTGCAGAGTGCCAATCCGTTGGCGACGGTAGCGACGCCACCTTCGTGCGAGTCCGGGACAATGTGAGCAGCATCCAGTAACTGTCTGTGCCCCAGGGAACACACAGCACATTTCGTGGCGTAAGCACGCATCACATCGGCCCGAAATAGTCCCTGATGAAGCCGCCTTTTTACCTGCTGGTTCCGGTAGCGACGCTCGAAATGTAAGGGGAAGTTGATCTCTAACGGTAAGTTACCCACGCTAGCCCGCAACGGATCTAGGTCGACGACGAATTGCTTCAGGTGAGGTTCTTCATCCAGTAGGAAGACTGGGAAAACGGGCAAGTACCACCCGGTGCGAACCGCAAAAAACCAAATCAAAGGAAGTCCGAGTTTTTTAGCTTGCCTCAAGGCCCGGTTGTCAGCGTGGTCAGGGTTATCACCCTGCCATTTGTAGCGAAACAATCCGTCTGACCCAGTGTCGTCTTCGTACGGGCGCGACTGACCTGGAGCCCGGAAGGTAGTGCTGAAGGAGAGCGCCGCATCTAGCTGTCGAGGTTTCCAAATTCCTTTGTAACGGTCGCGCAATTTGAACGATTCACCATCAAGAGTGAAATCCTCGAAGTCGCTCCAGTGAAGTTCGTCCGCTCCGTCGTTGGTCCGCATCGCCAACCATGCCATAGCTTCGCGGCGGAGCCGCGCATCGAAGGACTCATCGCGCTGATTTTCATCCATCCCCATATGAACATTCACATGTTTAGAGTATGTCGGGAATCCATAGCCATTTACCTGACCGGCCGCTGCCACGGCATTCAATGGTGATTATCCTCAGAACCCGTCTCAACGCTGTGACCACCGATGAGATTGGTGCGCTGCCCATACAGACAATCGACACCTATGCGGGGCTGCACCTCCTCGTCGGTATTGGATAGATCTGACGGTGAGCAGATGGGTAACCAGGTGGAAGGCCTTCTGACCCGCTGACCTACTGGCCGCGGCGCTCGCTGGATTTGCGCAACAAGCCGCGGTCCCGCCATGCTCCGGTCGACCACAACGCCCACGCCACCAGGACCGGTTGGAAGAAGAGGCGGATCAGGCGGGCACTGTCCGTGTCTAAGCCAAAGGCGTCAACGCCGTCAACGTACTGGGCAATGTTTCCGGGGAACACAGCTACGAAGAAGGCTGCCACGATCCAGCCGACGTGGACGCGCCAGCGTGGGAGGAAAACCAGCGCTGCGCCCAGAACCACCTCGACGATGCCTGACGCTACAACGACAAAGTCGGTATCGAGCGGCATCCATGAAGGGACCTGTGCCGCGAACTCGGCGCGGGCGAAGAACAGGTGCGCCATCCCGGCGAAGAGCAAAAAGGCCCCCAGTACGATACGGGCGATGGTTCGGAATGGGGACAGGGCAGGAAGGTCACTCACGTGGGAAGCCTAACAGCGGCGCCTGACGACCTGGGCCCTCGGGCGCCGTACTACCGATGCTAGTTACGGGGCGCCGGGACGAGACTCGCAAGCGATGCCATCGTTGTTGCCATCGAGCTTCGCCACATCGCCGTAATAGGGGAAGTACTTCTCGTACCAGTTCTGAGCTTCCCGCCAAGTCTTGAAGTCTGAACAGTTCTTCGTATCACTAGGGTTCACTGGCTTGGCAGGCGTGGGCTTCGGAGTCGGCTTAGGGGTGGGCTTCGGCGTCGGTTTCGGGGCGGGCGCTGGAGCCGGCGCTGGTTTCGGCGCCGGCGTCATGACCACTGGAGCTGGCTGGGTAACTGCGGCTGGCTGACCGGCGCAGTTGTTCAGCACACTGGCCATGGCGTCGCGTTCTGCCTGGGTGACCCACAGGCCGTGGATGGCCTTGGTCGAGATCTGCCGGGAAACGTAGGTGCAGCGGTAGGAGTTGTTCGGCGGCAGCCAGGTGGCGGCGTCGCCGTCGCCCTTTTGACCATTGGTCGGACCGTCGGTGGCCTGAAGGTTCAGCGGATCATTGGCGAACATCAGCCGCTGATCGGCGCTGAGCTGTTGGGCGCCCTTCTGCCAGGCATCGGATAGCGCAACGACGTGATCGATCTGCACTGCGGTGCTGGTGGTGGTTCCCCGCACAAAGTTGACCAGTGTTCCGGTGTAGGGATCGTTGAGAACGCCGGTAGCGACCTGACAGTTGCCGGAGGTGTAGGTGATGTTGGTGAGCTGGCGCTTCAACATGTCGATGCGGGTGTCGCAGCCGTTGTTGTCGGTGTCGAACCAGGTGGGCCCAAAGTTGTCCCGGTCGTAGCCGGTCTTGGGAGCGCGGCCCTTGACCGGGATGGTCTGCAGCACCTGGACCGCCGTCGAGCCGTAGGCGGCCGGACGGTTCAGTGGAAGTTCGGTCTTGGTCCGATACATGAAGGCCGCCATGGCGTCACGTTTGACCGGCTGCAGGGGCAGGAAGCGGCCATCCGACCAGCCGGTGGAGATTCCAGTGTTTGCGAGCCAGCTGATCTCCTTGTAGAACATGTTTGCCGTGGGAACATCGCGGAACGCGCTGGACTTGGACGCAGTGAATGAGGGCTTGACGGAGAACCGGTAGAGGAACGCTGCCATGGCGTCCCTTTTGACCGAGTTGAGCGGCTTAAAGGTCCGGTCCGGGTACCCGGTGGTGATGCCCTGCGACGCGAGCCAGTGGATTTCCTTGTAGAACTGGGTTCCCACCGGCACATCGGTGAACCATGATTGCGATGGCGCTGTGTAGGAGGGCGAGCCAGCGAGTCGGTAGAGGAAAGCCGCCATGGCGTCCCTCGCGACCGACTGCAGCGGGCGGAACGTGCCGTCTGACCACCCCTTCGAGATACCCTGATCGGCAAGCCAGGTGATCTCCTGATGGAACTGACTGGTCGAAGGAACGTCTTTGAAAGTAGTGGCCGCACTGACCTGGGAAGGCGCCACCAGGGTGCCGGCACCGATCACCAGCACCGCGAACATCATGAGGGCAGCTCTGATTGTTTTCACTTGTTCTCCGTGGACTGATAACGCGAATGGATTGGGCACAACGCGATACACAGGTAGAAGAACTTAAACGCCTGGACCCCCAGCGCATGACGTCCCCCGCTCATGCTCGTGACTGAAGCTTACGGGCGCTCCGGTCCAGCTGGGCGGTGACTTGGCACAGCATTGCGTCAGGATTGCCGAAAGAATCGCCGTCCGTGGGGAACCATAGGTGATGCTGAACCTGGAACATCCACAAGTACGGGGAAAGCAGTGCCATGGGGGCGATGGATCGTGAGTGGTTCTATCAGGAGAACGACACCAAGCCTGTCAGTCGTCCGGCGTCCGGACAGGGAGTTGGATCCGGTGGACAGCGGTCCTCTTCGGGCCGGGTGCCCCTGTGGGCGCTTGAAGAATCCCTGAACGGACAGCTCCTCGAGTATGCGCCGAATCGCACGACGCGCGGTCGAAAACCGAAGCGCATCCGCAGGCAAAGACGTCGACGGTCCGGCCGCGGATTGAGAATGGGCACGGTGGGAGTCATTGCCCTCGTGGTGGGCCTGTACCTGACGCCGACCATCTTCGACCGGTACATCCTCGCTGCGGCGCTTCCCTACCTCCCGGGTTCGCCAGTTCCCCCTCCCGGCGTGGATGCATCGGATGTCCCACTCGGCCTGCCACCGGCGAGCGACGGTGCCACCTCCTTCGTCCTCCTGGAATCCCCCGACGATTCACAGGACTTTGTTGCGTACGACCCCTGCCGACCCGTGGACTATGTGGTTCGGCCTGACTTCGCGCCAGCTGGGACAGACGGACTAATTGAGGAAGCCGTCGCCGAGATATCGGCTGCTACCGGACTGACCTTCGTCCATCGGGGAATCACTACTGAGGCGCCCAGCGAAGACCGGGACACCTACCAACCAGATCGCTACGGCAAACGATGGGCTCCGATCCTCGTCACCTGGACCAGCCCGGCGGAAATTCCCGAACTGGAGGGGGATACCGCAGGTCTTGGCGGTAGCCCCTACGCACATACCCCTGGTAAACCGTTTGTCTACGTTGCCGGTCAGGTGCAACTCGACGCACCCGACCTGAACGAAATCATCCAGTATCCGGGTGGCCGCGATTACGTTCGGGCCATAATTGTGCACGAGCTAGCTCACGTCGTCGGCCTCGATCATGTCGATGACCCCAGCCAACTCATGCATGCGGGAAACAACGGCCTCACCACCCTTGGCGCCGGCGACAGAGCGGGCCTTGCGCTGCTCGGCGCCGGGCCCTGCGTTCCACAGTTGTGAACGCCGCGGATCAGGTCGTCCAGGAATAGCTATATCGGCCACGGATCGAGTTGGTGATTGCATAGCGGGAACCTGCGACAACAGGTCGAAACCCGGAGCGTACAATATTATGTACGTAAGGAGAGCGCTTTGAAAACGATGACCTACTCAGAATCACGTGCCAACTACGCCGCAACTCTCGATGCAGTGCTCGACGACCGCGAGGAAGTGGTGATCACCCGCGCGGGCAAGGACCCGGTAGTCATCGTTTCCCTTGAGGACTATCAGTCGCTGAAGGAAACTGCATACTTGCTCCGCAGCCCAGAGAATGCTCGCCGTCTCCTTGGTGCCATCGAAAACCTGGAACGGGGAGATGGGGTCGCCCGCGAGCTTGCCGAATGACCTTGCTCTGGGATGAGAGAGCGTGGGAGGACTATGTCTGGTGGCAAACCGAAGACCGCAGAATCCTGAAGCGGATCAGCATTCTCATCAAAGACATTCAGCGAAATGGGAACGAGGGTATGGGTAAGCCCGAGCCCCTCAAGTACGGATTTCAAGGGTATTGGTCCCGTCGAATCAATGACGAGCACCGCCTGGTCTACAAGGTGGTCGCGGACGACGTCCGCATCGCGCAGTGCCGCTACTACTACAGCAGATAGCCCTCAGCGCCGCCTGCCACGGGAAACAGCAGTGGCCGGGAGATTCGGAGATAAACCCGAGCCGCCCGGCCACCGTTGGAAAGAACTCGCTAGGTCAGCCGAGGATTGCGTTGGCGATGAACAGCAGCGGGATCGAGCCGAGCCACACCGCCGTCGTGATGCCTGACCAGCCCTTGAGTGCAGCGATACCCTCAAGACCGGAGAATCGGGTGACAACCCAGAAGTAGGAGTCGTTGAAGTAGCTGAACACCATCGAACCGGCGGTGCAAGCCATGGCCGCAACGATTGGATCGATGCCCAGGGTGGTGACCAGTGGTGCTGTCACGGAGGCTGCGGTAATCATTGCGACAGTGCCTGAACCCTGCGCAATGCGAACCAGAGTGGCCACCAGGAACGGAACCAGGAATGCTGGCAACGGTGTACCGGCGATAGCCTCGGCGAGGGCGTCTCCCACACCCGAGCTACGCAGCACCTGGCCGAGTGCTCCACCGGCACCGGTGATGAGCAGAATCAGACCGGCCGACGCAGCGGCTTCAGCGAACCAGCCCTGCACCTTGTTGCGCGGAGTCCAGCGAGGCAGCAGCACGTAGACGGCCAGGATGACACCGATGACCAGAGCGACGACCGGGTTACCAATGAACGCCAGCGGAGCAGCCCACGACGACGGCGTGTATTCGCCGGTTCCTACAACACCCTGGTTCTCCTGGTCAATAGCACCGCTGACGGTGTTCATGATGATGAGCAGCAGCGGCACCAGCAGCGGCAGCGACGCTACAAAGGCACCAACCTTGTGGGGCTTGGCACCCGCAGGAGGCGTGCCGAGCACTCTGTTGTCGACGTCGAGGTCCGACGCGTCAGTGTCACCAGCGCCGCCGTCGTGATCGGCAACAGCCGTACCGCCGCTCCGACGTCCGGTCTGGGCGTGCACCGTGCCGTACACGGCCTCGCGGACTTCCTCGCTCATGGAGGGTTCGATCTTCGGCCCGATCCACTTCGCGTAGACAATGACGATCGGCAGCAGCAGCACGGTAAAGGCCAGACCCGCGAGGATCAATGCGCCCAGGTCAGCGCCGAGGATGCCAGCGACGGCGAGCGGGCCCGGCGTCGGTGGGACCAGGTGGTGGGTCAGCGTCATGCCGCAACCGAGGGCCAGGGCGAGGGTGATGTACCCGGCGCGCTTGACCCGTGCGATGGACCGGGCGAGCGGGTTCATGATGACGTAGCCGGAGTCGCAGAACACCGGGATGGACACGAGTGCGCCCACGCTACCCAGCGCCCAGGGCTCGCGGCCCTTGCCGAAGAGCTTCAGGAAGGCCAGCGCCAACGAGTTGGCGGCTCCCGAGACTTCGAGGATCTTGCCGATCGCGACACCCAAGCCGATCACGATGCCGATCGACGCGAGGGTGTTGCCGAAGCCCGTCGTAATCGACGAGACAATGTCCAGCGGCGCCTGCCCGGCCACCAGACCGGTCACCAGCGCGGCAATCAAAAGTGCTACAAACGCATCGAGCCGGGTCCTCAGCACCAAAACAATAATGGTGGCGATACCCAGGACGAGCGCCAAAAGAAGTTGTATATCCACGTACTGCTCCTTGGTCACTGAGCAGGCCTCGTTGCCATCTCAGGGGTTCACACCGGCCTGGTCGGTACTTTTGACGGGCACTGTGCTGCCTGTCACACTAGCAGAAGACATAAGACATCTGACAAGTGCCTGTGACGAAGACCCAGTAACGAAAGTGCGGACCAGTGATACTCGAAGAAGAGTTGCTCAGCGGCTACCCAGCTGTCCAGGCCATTAAGCCGGAGGTGATCGCCGCCGCCGTCCAGGCCTCCGGAAGAATCCTGATCGTCCTCGACGACGATCCCACCGGCACCCAATCCGTCTCCGACCTGCCGGTCCTCACCTCCTGGGAGCCGCGCGATTTCGCGTGGGCCTTCTCCCAGCGCCTCGGCGGCGCACCGGCACCGGCGGTCTACGTCCTCACCAACACCCGCAGCCTCGACCCGGAAACCACGGCGTCGCGCAACCGGGAGATCGTCACCAACTCCCTCAACGCCGCCACTGAGGCAGGGGTCACCATCGGGTTCGTCAGCCGCAGCGACTCCACGCTCCGCGGTCACTTCCCGCTGGAGACCGACGTCATCGGCGCCACCCTGCTATCTTTGGCTGGCACCGAGACCGACGGCGTCGTCATGGTTCCGGCCTTTCCCGACGCCGGCCGCGTCACCATCGGCAGCGTCCACTACCTGCGCGGGAACGACGGCACCCTCACCCCCGTGGCCGACACCGAGTTCGCCAAGGACGCCACCTTCGGGTTCGTGTCCTCGGACCTCGGCGAATACGTGGCGGAGAAGACCGGCGGGTCTGCGGAGGCCGTGATCCGGCTGGACCTCTCGATCATCCGCGGTGGCGCGCAGGGCATTGCCGACGCACTCGATCAAGCGGCCGACGCCGTTCCGATCGTGGTTGACGCCGTCACCGAGGACGACCTCCGCGCCCTGGCCCTGGGCCTTGAGGAAGCGGAGAGCCGGGGCAAAAACCTCCTTTACCGGGTGGGTCCGCCGTTTGTCCGGGCCAGGATCGGCCAGAGGGAGCGCCTACCCCTGACGGCTGAGGAAGTCTTCACCGGCCTGGACGCTCCCGAGTCCGGCGGGCTGATTGTGGTGGGCTCCCACGTGGGACTGACCACGCAGCAACTCGATGCCCTGGTGGCACGGCGACCCGAAGCGAAGCTCGTGGAGCTCGACGTCGAAGCCGTCCTTGACCCGGAACGCAGGGACGCCGGCGTGGCCGAGGCGGTGCGCGCCGTCGTTGACGGTCTCCCCACCGGCGAGGTCATCCTGCACACCAGCCGCACCCTGATCCGCTCCGACGATCCGGAGCAGAGCCTTGACATTGCGCGGACCATCTCGCAGGCAGTGGTCGACGTCGTCCGGTCCACCATTGCTGCCGCACCTGTCCGCTTTGTGATCGCGAAGGGCGGGATCACCTCCTCCGACGTCGCCGCCCACGGGCTGTCCATCCGCCACGCGCTGGTGCACGGGCCAATGCTGCCCGGCATCGTCTCCCTCTGGCAGCCCGCCGACGGGCCGGCACGCTCCATCCCGTTCGTGGTCTTCGCCGGCAACGTGGGCACCGACGACTCCCTTGCAGACGTGGTCGACATCCTCCGCTCCCCCGTCACCTCCCCTGGAACGACAGGATCCACCCATGACTCCTAAAACTGTTGCGGTTCTGGGTCTCGGCGCCATGGGCCTGCCGATGGCGACCCGCCTGGCCGGCGCCTTCACCGTTACTGGCTACGACCCGATGCCAGCATCGCGGGAAAAGGCCGAGAAGACCGGGCTCAGCTGCGCCTCGACCGCCGCTGACGCCGTCAGCGGTGCCGGACTGGTGCTGCTTGCGGTCCGCGATGCCGCCCAGGTGGAGGATGTCCTCTTCGGTGAGGACGGCATTGCACCCGCGCTGACGCCGGGCGCCGTCGTCGTCATGACCAGCACCGTGGGGATGGACGCCGTCGCCTCCTGGACCGAGCGGCTCAGCGCGCTGGGCGTGAAGCTGGTCGACGCACCCCTGTCCGGCGGCCCGGTGCGAGCCGGGGACGGCGACCTGCTGATCGTGGTCGGCGCCGAACCCTCCGCCCTGGAGACGGCGCGACCCGTGCTGGAACGTCTTGCTTCGACGTTGACCGTGGTGGGGAACAAAGCCGGTGACGGTCAGGCCATGAAGACGGTGAACCAGCTGCTGTGTGGCGTGCATATTGCCGCAGCGGCGGAGGCGCTGGCCCTCGCGGATGCGCTCGGACTCGACCAGGGGCTGGCCCTGGCTGCGCTGGAAACCGGGGCGGCGTCGTCGTTCATGCTCTCCAACCGCGGGCCACGGATGATCGAGGGGTACGACGCCGACGCCGACGTGCTGAGCCGGCTGGACATCTTCGTCAAAGACCTCGGCATTGTGGGCAAGGCCGCGCGGAGCGCCGGACTCGCTGCCCCCGTAGCCGCAGCGGCCGAACAACTGTTCCTTCTCGGACAGACCCAGGGTCTGAGCACCGCCGACGATTCGGCAGTGATCAAGGTGGTCGCACCGCAGCGGCGCACTGTTGGTATCCACTCCGCAGGAATGGACACTGTTTTAGAGAACACCGGAGGAGGGGACACCGATGACACGGAAACCACTCGCTGAATCGGTGTTCGATGACCTCCTGGAACGGATCATCGACGGCACCTACCCGCCCGGCGCAACATTGCCCCCGGAAAACGACCTAGCCGCATCCCTCGATGTAAGCCGGTTGACGGTGCGCGAGGCGCTCAAGCAACTGCAGGCGCAACACATCGTGCAGATCAAACGTGGTCTTGGCACCTATGTGAACCCCGCGGCCCAGTGGACCGATCTGCAGGCCATCGTCAGGTACGCGTCGACCACCGCCGACTCCCCCGACATCTCGCTGCGCCTCCTGGAGATCCGGCGAATGGTGGAGACGGGTGCCGCCGAGTTGGCCGCCCTGCACGCCACCGATGAGGACATCGCGCAGATGGAGGAAGCCAACCTTGCGCTGCAGGCGGCCCATGAGGCGAAGGATCTCGACGCCGTCACCGCCACGGACATCGCGTTCCACGAGGCGATCTTCCGCGCCTCGGCTAACCCCTTTGTGCCAGTGATCCTTGGACCGCTCAGCCACCTGCTGTATGCGATGCGGCGCGAAACGTCGTCGTTCCACGAGGTGCAGCAGCACGCCATCGCGCATCACTCGCTGGTGCTGGAGGCGATCCGCACCCGCAACCCCGAGGTCGCACGCAAAGCGATGCAGGCCCACATCAACCAGACGTACGACGACTACGAGCACTTCATTCACCCAGAAAAACAACAGCAGGAGATCCAGTGACCTTTCCGATTGAACGCACAGCAGTCCTCACCGGTGCAGCCTCGGCCCGCGGCATCGGCCGCGCTACAGCCGACCGACTGGCCCGCGACGGCTGGTCCATCGCCATCCTCGACATCGACGGGGTGGCCGCGAAAGAAGCTGCCGACGATATTGCCCAGCGCCACGGCGTGCAGACGGTCGGCGTCGCCGCGGACGTGTCCGACGAGGACTCGGTCGACGCTGCGATCGCCACTGTCGAGAGCTCGGTGCCGCCGATCGTCGCCGTCGTGAACCTGGCCGGGATCAGCTCCCCCACCGAGTTCATGCAGGAAACCAAGGCCGCCTGGGACCGGGTGTTCGCCGTGAACATGACCGGCACCTTCCTGGTCACGCAGCGCGCCCTACACGGGATGATCGAACGGAAACTTGGCCGCGTGGTCAGCATCTCCTCCATCTCGGCGCAGCGCGGCGGCGGCACCTACTCGAAGGTGGCCTACAGTGCGTCGAAGGCCGGCATCATCGGCTTCACCCGTGCGCTGGCCCGCGAAATGGGCGAGCACAACATCACCGTCAACGCCGTGTCTCCCGGCCCGGTGGACACCGACATCATGGGCGGCACCCTCACGGAGGAACGCAAGCAGGACATGTCCAAGGACATCCTGATGGGACGCGTCGGCACCGTCGATGACATCGCCGCCCTGATCTGCTTCCTGGTGGGCCCCGACGCCGGGTACATCACCGCCGCCACCTACGACATCAATGGTGGGCTGCAGATCTCCTAGCAGTTGATGAGGGGCGGACCCCTTTACGGGTCCGCGCCTTCCTCCATGAAGCACCCGCTAGTCCAGCAACCGCCGCCGGTTCCGTAGCTCCTTGATCCAACTCCCGGTCTCGGTGTCAGGGAAGGGCGACGCGCCGCCAGCTAGGTCATCGGTCAGGGTCCGGGTCGCTGTGAGCGCAACTGCAAGCACACGATCTGCGGCCCGTTCCGGCAATCCTTGCTGAACCATCCACCCCAGCAGGTGTTTCCGGGAAATCCCTGTCCGTTTTCCCCCGACCGGCAACGCAAGGGACTTGTCACCGTAAACCACTGTTGAGGGGAGGTCGTACATCGGAGCAATAGAAACTCTCCCGTCTGCGCCTTCCACCACTGAGAGGTTCTTCGCGTGGAGATCCCCGTTTCCCGTCAACCAGGCAAACACCAGTTGGAGTGCCATGTTGCGGAGTGCAGGAAGCGGGGCATCGCACAGCGTCGTCAACCGGGTGCAGACCGTTTCATACGGGACGTCGTATTTGTCCGCCGGGTAGAGCCCTAGCACTTGGGTGCCATCCTCGACTGCCAGCCGGCGAAGCTCTCTCGCCTCTCCGGCGAGGCGGTCAAATCGTTCCACCAGGAGACCGGGACGACCTCCGGCGTCGTGCAAAAGCCGCACAGAACTCACTGGAAGCTTCAGTCGCCGGGCGTACGAGTACATCAGGAACTCGTTCTCCACTGCGTGCGCAAATTCAGGCGGATCGAGTTTGAGGATGAACCGTCGGCCGGACGATTCAACAGGGACGGTAATCATTCCCGCCGAGACCTTGTCCTGGACGCCCGCGAGGGCGCTCGGATCGATGCCAATACTCCCAAGTACTTCGTCAAAATCAAGGGGGGCCCGTGGATCGATCAGGACCGCGGCGGGGGTGTCAGCGGGGACCGACCCCGGCCTCACAATCTGCACATCACCTACTGGATCGCCGCCGACTGCGAGCAGCAGGGACAACTCATCGTCGGCTGAGGTCTTCACAGCCCGACGAAGGGATGTGAGGCGCCGACCCTCCGGGAGCAGCCCGGTAAAGAAGTGCGGAACAGACCCGCTGGCGGCGAATACCGGGTCGAATGCCAAGGGGAGCGTCGTCGCTACGGCGGGCCCGCGTGTCGCAAGGTACTCCGGGAGGTAGCTGAAGCGGGTGCCACCCTCATGGCGTTCCAGCCGTGCTGCGAGCACCCCCTGTTTGTAGACGTCCGCCCGCTGCCGATTCTGCTGGCCGGCGTCGGATGACCCCGTGGGTGTCATCATGGGTCGCGTACCGGTTCCTGCTGACCAGCGCCGCCGTGACGTGATGTCACCTCCAGGGTGAGGCCCAGGGTTCGCAGGACGGCCAAAACGGAATCAAGGCGGAGAGTCGCCTTTCCATGTTCTACGGATCGGATGAACCGTTCGGATACTCCGGAGAGATCGGCAAGGTCCGCCTGGGTAAGACGCTCGGCGACACGGCGTGTACGCACCCGTTGCGCCAGCCTTACCTCGAATCCCGAGTCCATGTCCATCCTTTCCGGCACGATCTTGCCGTTATGACATAAGTATGGCCCGCAGTGTCGGTGCAATCAAGGTCTGATTGTTCGGTTCGGCACGATCGCGCCGATTCTCATTTTATCGAGGGACGAACGACTCATTTCCGCGCCCGCTAGGCCAAATCGGCACGATCGCACCTCTCCCGGGTGATGGTGACAATATTCGTCCATTGACCCACCTCGCGAGACCCCCTAGAATTTTATCCAATCAGCAGAAGTGTTATTCCACCATGTGAGATTCAATGATGGAATAAGCCATCGCTGGTCCGTACAACGAAGGGGTTCTACGACATGTCACTGCACACCAGCTCGACCTCAGCCGTTCTGGACGGCTGCCGCGGCACCTCGGTCTCCGAAGCAGATCGTCTCGACGCCAGCACCGACCGGTCCGGCTACGTTGCAGAGTCGGTGCCGGATGGGGTGGTTTTCGCGCGAACAACCGACGACGTCGTCACCACCCTGAAGCTTGCCGCCGCCCACCTCACGCCGATCGTGACCCGCGGGGCAGGTACCGGACTGGCCGCCGGTGCCTCTGCGCGGTCGGGAGAGATCGTCCTCGACGTGTCCCGGATGAACAAGATCCTGCGGATCGACCCGGTGGAGCAGCTCGCCGTCGTCGAGCCGGGCGTGCTGAACGCCGAGCTGAACGCGGCCGCCGGCGAGTACGGCCTGTTCTACGCGCCCGATCCCGCGAGCACTGCGATCTGCTCCATCGGCGGCAACGTGGCCACCAACGCGGGCGGGATGCGGTGTGCCAAGTACGGGGTCACCCGGGACGCGGTGCTGTCACTGAACGTGGTGCTCGCCGATGGGCGCCAACTCCGGACCGGCCGCGAAACCATGAAGGGCGTCTCCGGGTACGATCTCAATGCTCTGATCGTCGGCTCCGAGGGGACGCTCGGCGTCGTTACCGAAGCCACCCTGCGGCTCCGCCCGCTGCCGGTGGCGACGGCGACCGTCGCGGCATTCTTCCCCGACTTCGCCACCGCAGCGGCGGCGGCATCCGCCGTCATTGCGTCACGGATCCAGCCTTCCATGCTGGAGCTGATCGACGGGCAAACACTCGAAGCGATCGACATGGCGATGGGCACCACCTACCGCTCCCAGGGCGGAGCCTTCCTGCTGGGCCAGACCGACGGGTACGGCGCCCACCTCGAACAGGATGTGCTGATCGAGGCGATCAGGCCGTTCGCCACGTCAATCGAGAAAGCCACCGACGACGAACACGCCGCTCAGCTGATCACCGCTCGCCGCGAAGCCATTCCCTGCCTGGAGAAGCTAGGCCGGGTGTCCATCGGTGACATCGGCGTGCCGCGGGGCAGGCTCGCCGAGGTGGCCGTGGGGCTTGACGAGATCACCCGGCGTACCGGAGTGCGCATCTACTCGGTAGTCCACGCCTCGGACGGGAACCTGCACCCGATGCTGGTCCTGAACCCTGAGGATTCGGTCACCGAAGGTCCGGCCAAGGTGGCGCTAGGGGAGATGTTCTACCTGGCGAAGAGCCTCGGAGGCACCCTGACCGGCGAGCACGGCATCGGGCTCCTGAAGCGCGATTGGCTGCTGCCCGAACTCGGCGAGGTATCCCTCGACGTCATGCGGTCCATCAAGGACGCCCTCGACCCCCATGGCATCCTTAACCCGGGCAAGGCCATCTAGCCCTCCCCGGGGGTGCCCGGCCTTGGGTGCCCCACGGGGTGCCCGGCCGGCGCCAGGAAAGTGCCGGAGCCGCAGGAAAGTGGTTGCCGAACCACGATCCTGCACCTGCACCTGCGGTACTTTTCCGCGACAATGGGTCGAGCCGACTACTACGAAGGCGGGGCGGCGCCGTTCCCTCCGGGAGGTTCGACGGTCAGCCCGGACCGCTTGAGCAGCGCGTAGGTCTTCGGGTGCTGAGGCCTGAAGAACACCTCGTCGGGCGTGCCCTTTTCGACGATAATGCCCTGATCCATGACCACAATGATGTCCGCGATATCCCGCGCGAACTGCATCTCATGCGTGACGATCACCATCGTGGTGCCCTGAGCGGCAATGCGCTTGATCACCGTTAGAACCTCCTCCACGAGCTCCGGGTCCAGGGCGGACGTCGGCTCGTCGAACAGCATGACGCTTGGATCCATGGCGAGGGCTCGGGCGATCGCGACGCGCTGCTTCTGGCCACCGGACAGCCTTGAAGGATAGTTGTCCTTACGATCGAGCAATCCAACCCGTTTCAGGTTTTCCAGGGCGTGCTCCTGCGCCTCGTTCTTGGACATTTTTTTGACGTCCTGCAGAGGCGCCATGACGTTGCCCAACGCGGTCTTGTTCAGGAAAAGGTTGAACTGCTGGAAGACCATGCCGAGGTCGGTTCGTTTCCTCGCGGTGATCGACGCCTTTTCATCGACCAGTTTTCCACCACGCTCCTCGTAACCCACGAGGTGTCCATTGACCAAAATCCGGCCGCCATCGATCGTCTCGAGTTTGTTCATGCAGCGCAGAAGGGTGCTTTTGCCGGAGCCGCTGGAACCCAGGATGACGACCGTCTCACCCTTGTGAACGTCCAGGTCAACGCCCTTCAGGACCTCGATCTTGTTGACCTCCCGCCGCTTCCCCTGGAGGCGCTGCAGCAGGCCGGGGGTTTTGGTCACAGTGAACGTTTTGTGGACGTCCCGGACACTGACGATCACTTCCTCAGACATGGACCCTCGCTCTCTTCTCCAGTGCGCTCACAATGCGGGATAGCGGAAGACTGATCAACAGGTAGAGCAGCGCGGCTGCCGTATAGATCTGTGTCGTCTCGAAGGTCTGGGCGTTGATGATGTTCGCCGTTTTCAGGATCTCGGTCACGGCGATGACCGAGGTCAGGGCCGTGTCCTTGACCATCGCGATGAAGTAATTGCCGATCGGCCCCAGCGACACGATGAACGACTGCGGAAGAACAACCTTCCGCAGCGCTTTGCTCGGCGTGTAGCCCAGCGACAGCGCCGCTTCCGTCTGGCCTGCCTCGACGGACAGGATGGCCGAGCGGAACACCTCCGACAGATATGCCGCATAATTCAGCCCCAGACCGAGGATCCCCGCGGGTATCGGATCGATATTCACACCGATTGCCGGCAAGACGAAGAAGATATACACCAACTGCACGAGCAGCGGCGTTCCCCTCATGATCTCGACGTAAACCAGTGCGATTCCCCGGAGGATCCTCGACTTCGAGATCCGCGCGAGAGCGAGCAGCAGCCCGAGGACGAGGGCCAGCACCATCGCCCCCAAGGCAAGCTGGATCACAATGGGCGAGGCTGCCAGGAGTCGTGGGAAGTAGCTGAGCGTGCCTTGGATGAAATCGATGGCCGGTTCTCCCTTTCAACTTGGGTGGAGCAATCAGGAACGGTCAGTCGACGGCGTTGCTTTCGGTCAGCCCGTATTTGGTCAGGATCTCCATGTATTCGGGTGAGGCTTTCAGCTCGGCGAGACCGGAGTTCAGTTCCTCCAGCAGCTGTGGATTGTCCTTCGGCACGGCCGCGCCGATCAGGCCCGGGAAGAAAGGCTCATACGGGTCCACGATCTTGATGGCATCGTTCGGGTTTTGCACCAGGCTATAGGCGACGACAGCGGCGTCGGTAAACACGACATCAACCTGCTTGTTCTCCACCGCCGTCAGCAGCGCTGCCTGCGAGTCAAAGTACTTGATCTCCTTCGGCTCAAGCGACTCTGCCAGCTCAATGAAGGTGGTGCCGGTCTGGACACCGATGACCGTGCCCTTGGCATCGTCACGGTTGGTCATGGTGGAATCGCCGGGCACCACCATGCCTTCACCTTGCTGGTACCAGGTGTCAGTGAAATTCACCTCTTCTTTGCGGACATCCGTGATGTACATGGCGTCGACGACGGCGTCGGCCTTGTCCGCCTGAATGGCCGGAATCAATGTGGCGAACTCGGAAACGAAGACCTCCACCTCCCAGCCCTTCTTCTCCGCAATCCAGTTGATCATTTCGCCGTCGATGCCCTGTAGCGCCCCGGCGTCGTCGGTAAACGAGAAGGGTGCATCATTCGAGGTGGCGATGGTGATCGTCTCGATGGCTTCGCCCTCCCCGCCCCCGGACTCGCCCTCACTGGATGACCCTCCCCCGCACGCTGCCAAGGTGAGGGCGATCCCGAGGGCCCCCGCTACGAACGATGCTCTAGTGTGCTTGCTGTTCATGCCTGCTCCTTGATTGATACTGCTTCGGTCTCAAATCGGGTGATGCGGAGGTCAGCGGTACGTTGGTGCGCTGCCATCTCCTCATAGGCGGAAATTTCGGACACCTGGGGTGCCAGGTCCATGGTCGCTGCACGCTCGATGCGCTGGAACGTCAGGGGTTTCAGGAACCGCGACACGGACAGGCCAGCCGAGGATCGTGCCCCACCACCGGTAGGTAGCACATGGTTGGTTCCGGTGATGCCCTTATCGGAATAGGCCACCGTTGACCATTCCCCCAGGAAGAGCGATCCGTAGTTGGTCAGGTTCTTCTGGAAGTAGTCGTCGTCGGCGGTGATGATCTCCAGATGCTCGGGTGCGAGGATATCCATGAGCTCGACGGCGGTGGCGTTGTTCTCGGTGACGTAAACCGTTCCGTAGTCCCGCCAGGCGGCCCCGGCGATATCCCGGGTGCTCAGGTCGATCAGCTGGCGATCAACCTGAGCGATGACTGCGACGGCGAGCTCCCGCGACGTCGTGACGAGTGCAGCAGGAGACTGCGGGCCGTGCTCGGCCTGCCCCAGCAGATCGGCGGCGACAATGACCGGGTCGGCGGTGTCATCGGCGATGATGGCGACCTCGGACGGACCTGCCAGCAGGTCCATGCCGACCCGACCGAAAAGCTGCCGCTTCGCCTCGGTGACATAGGCGTTGCCTGCACCGACGAGCATGTCCACTGGCTGTTCGCCGAGCAGCCCGAAGGCCATGCCGGCCAGTGCCTGAACGCCGCCGACGACGAACGCCCGGTCGACGCCCGATAAGTACGCCGAGTAGAACACTGCCGGATTACCAGCTGTCGACGAGGTCGGTGGTGAGCAGGCGATCACGGTGGGCACGCCAGCCGTTTTCGCCACACCGACAGTCATAAACGCACTGGCGAGGATAGGGAAGCGACCGGCGGGAAGGTACGCCCCGACCCGCTTCACCGGGATGTATCGCTGGCCAACCACCACCCCGGGCATCATCTCCGTTTCGAAGTCCTGCAAATGCTCGAGCTGCAGACCCGCAAACCTTTTGGTGCGTTCAGCCCCTGACTCAAGGGCTGCCCGTAGTTCAGGTTTCAGTGCGTCACCGGTCCGTCGAAGGGAATCGGCGTCCATCTCGATGTCGCCGCCCGCCCAGCCGTCCAGGACTCGCGAGTACTCGGCGACGGCGTCGCGCCCGCCTTTCTCGATGGTCGCCAGCATCTCTGATACCGTCTCGACAACCTTGGGGAGTCGCTGTGCTGGTACTCCACCGATGGCGGCGCTCTTCAGACATTCATATGATCCCGTAATGAAGGATGCGTAGTGCGCGTTGAGTTCCATTGGGCGAGCTTAGGACATGCTTTTACATAGGGGAACCCTCCCTTTGCCGATAGAAGATATAGGGTTGCCCTATGACCTTGAATCAGTTGCGAGCCTTCCTCGCTGGCTACAGCTGCCGTTCCATCAGCGCTGCGGCGAGGGAATTGGGGATCAGCCAGGCATCGGCATCCGAGTTGATCTCGCGTCTCGAGGAGGAACTCGGGGTGTCGCTGTTCCTTCGAACCTCCAAAGGCCTCTCTCCGACGCCGGCGGCGGAGGAACTGCGCCCTCATGCCCTCGAATGCGTCAATTCAGCTCGACACGGAGTCGAAGCCGTGCGGGCGCTACAGACGCTGACCGGTGGCGTATCAACTTTCGGCGTTCTCCGGTACGCCGCCAACTATGACCTCGCAGACCTCGTTGTGCAGTTCAACCAGAAGTATCCCGGTGTGAGAGTGCGCATGATCGGCTTGAATTCCCACGTCGTGGCCGCATCGGTAGCGAGCGGGGAAATCGAGTGTGGCCTGGTCGTGCTTCCGGTAGACAGCGACAACCTTCAAATTCGGCACCTTGCGCGTGACGAGGTGCATTACATTTCTTCTACCAGGCCCGCCGATGCTGGTCCGGTGAGCATTCAGGAGCTGGCCGCTGCAAAACTTGTCCTCTACGATGCACACGCCGGATGGATGGATCCTACGCGCCGCCAACTGCGGGACCGAGCCACTCTGGCGGGGCTTTCCATCGAGGCCCAGATGGAAGTCGAACACGCGGAGACGGCGTACAGCCTGGTGGCGGCCGGAGCAGGAGATTCGTTCATGGCCCGCGGCATCCTCAGTTCGCTGCGTCGCGAGGACAACGTGCGGAGCTTCCCTTTCGCCGAGCCCCTCTACGACACGATCGCCCTTATTCAACGGAAAAACGGCTACCTCTCACCCGCCACGCGTCGGTTCTCCGCCTTCGCGGAGCACGCTGTCGCCGCCCAGAGCGGGCTGACCAGCCTCGTTTAGCGATCCGCCCGCTGGAGCACGGCCCAAGCTTTCGCGTCGGGCTGAGAAAAGTGGCCGAGCCGCAGCCCCGAAGCCAGAAAAGTGGCCGAACTGCACTTTGGACCCCAAGAAAGTGGGTTGGCCGCAGGAAAGTGGCTGTCCAACCACTTTCCTACACCTTCGGCACTTTTCTACGCGCGGAGCTGAGGTTAGGGGCGGCGTCCGGCGTCTGGGGACATCGCCCCTAGTAGCTGAGAGTCGCGTCTAGACGCGGTCTCGGGAGTCGACGTCGTCAATGTCGTCAATGTCGTTACCCCGAAAATCGACGTCGTCGTCACGGCTGCGGACGTTGTCCCGACCATCGTAACCGTCTCGAGGATCACCGCCGCCGACCAGCGACAGCGCATCCTTACCCTGGAAGCGCATCATCCACCGGGCCAGGACGACCAGCCCGATCAGCAGAGCCACCAGCACCAACGTGCCGAGGTTCAGGCCGAAGCCGAAGATGAACAGTGACGCAACGGCGCCGGCCGCCAGACAGTAGTACAGGGTCACGAGTATGGTCTTGCGCAACAGGTCACCCTCACGCCCCAGCAAGCCGACCGTCGCAGCGGCAGCCACGATGTTGTGGATCGCAATCGGGTTACCACCAGCACCGCCGACCGCCTGAGCGGCGACAACCTGCTCCGGTGGCACACCGATGGCCACGCCCGTGGAGAACTGGAACTGGGCGAAGGTCAGGTTGGAGACGGTGTTGGATCCGGCAACAAACGCACCCAGCGCACCGATAAAGGGAGCGATGACCGGCCAGGAAACACCCGAGATGGCGGCGGCGCCCTCGGCCAGGGTTACGGGCATGCTCGACAGGCCCGAGGCGTTGAGATCCGGACCCGACTGGATCAGCACCCTCACCAGCGGAACCGCGAATAGCAGGGCAACGGCGGTCCCGGCAAGCTGCTTGCCGGACACCTTGATGGTTTCGGCGATCTGCTGCTTGTTCATCCGGTGCAGGAGGTACCCGAAGACGGCGGCGATGATCATCAGGAACGCCGGCGAGTAGAACGGCTGCACGGTGGTGGTGATTCCGGTGCCGAGGATGTTCTCGAAGGGAATCTGGATACCGGTCAGGAACTCCTTCAACGGGGCGATCACGCGGGTGCCCACCAGCAGGACGGCCATCAACACATAGGGTGACCATGCGCTGATGATGCTCATGTGGGTGCGGGCGTCGGTTGCCTCGGAGGGTTCGATGGTGCCCATCCAGCGGTCGGACCAGGAGGACCGTGGCCCGAAGTCGAAGGTGTCCTTCGGCATCAGGAAGCCCTTGCTGGAGGTGAACATGACCAGCATGAGCCCCAGCAGCCCGCCGAAGAGCGACGGAAACTCCGGGCCCAGGAAACGCGCAACGATGACGTAGGGAACGGTCATGGCGAGCGACGCGTAGATCGCAAACGGCCAGACAACCAGTCCATCGCGGAATCGCCGCTCCGGCCCAAAGAACCCGGTCAACATGCAGACCAGGATCAGCGGAATCAGGATGCCCACAATCGCATGGATCGCCGCGACCTGGAAGCCGATGTTCGAGACAAACTCAGGCATCGTCAGCCCGAGGACCGCGATGCGCTCCTCGACCGCCGGATCGCCGCCCAGCCCGTTGGTCACACCGACGAGGATGGGCGTGCCCACCGCGCCGAAGCTCACCGGCGTGCTCTGAATGATCAGCCCCACCATGACCGCGGCCATCGCCGGGAAGCCCATCGCCAGCAGCAAGGGGGCGACGACGGCGGCCGGCGTGCCGAAGCCCGACGCACCCTCGATGAAGCTACCGAACAACCAGCCGATGATGATCGCCTGTACCCGTCGGTCGGCCGAGATGTTGTTGAACCCGGCCCGGATGCTTACCATGGCGCCGCCGACAGTGAGTGTCGAGAGCAGCAGCAGCGCACCGAACACGATGTAGAGCAGGGTTGCCGCGACGATCAGCCCTTCAAGCGACGCCGCGATGATGCCGGTGAAGTCCATCTTCCAGACCAGCAGCGCCACCAGCACCGCCAAAACGTAGCCGACCGGCATAGCGTACTTCGCGGGCCAGCGGAATCCCGCCAGCAGCACCCCCACTACCAGAATCGGGGCCAACGCCAACAGGCTGAGTACAGCAAGATTGTCCATGATCCAGTCCCCTTTGACTGTGATTCCCGCATGAATCTAATTCCACCTTGTGGAATAAGATTTTCCTCTAGTGAATACGACACTAGGTGTGACCACAGGCTCAGTCAATGGTTCACCGGCATGTTGGGCCGGCGTGCGGCTCTGGCGCGACGAGCGGCAGGCGGCCGAAATTGCCGGAGGTTAGTCGTCGTCGTCCGACACTGCCCGCAGGTGCATCCGCTCGCCCTGGCGCCCGAACAGGCTCAGGAACTCGACGGCCCCGGTATCGGCCCGCCCAAACCAGTGCGGCACCCGGGTATCGAATTCGGCGGCCTCCCCTGCGGGTAGCACCAGATCCCTGTCGCCGAGCACCAACCGCAGGTTGCCATTCAGCACGTACAGCCACTCATACCCTGCGTGCACTTGCTGGTCTGGCTCTTCCATGGCTTTTCCGGGCGGCAGGATGTGCTTGTAGGCCTGGATACCACCCGGCCGTCGCGTCAACGGCACCACAGTTCCCCATCTGTTTTCGATCGGCCGCAGATGGACGCGCGGATCACCGGTGGCGGGCGCACCCACCAATTCGTCCAGCGGCACCTGGTGCACCTTCGCCAGGGGTAGCAGCAGTTCAAGGGTGGCTTTCCGCTGCCCCGACTCCATCCGCGACAAGGTGCTCACGGAGATTCCTGTCGCCTTGGCGAGCGCCGTCAGGGTAATGTCCCGCCGGAGGCGCAGAGCTTTAAGGCGTGGCCCGACGGCGGCCAGTGCATCGTCAATTGCTTTGTCCATGACCCTAGTTTGCCAATTTAGCAAAGATGTTTGCACGTTATCGCGAACGGGTTCAGGATGAAAAACATGACCACACTGACCAGCACACATCCATTCACAGATAAGTACGACGTCGTCATCGTCGGCGGCGGCGCCGCGGGCCTGAGCGCCGGGCTAATGCTGGGACGCTGCAGGCGCTCCGTCGTCGTCGTCGACGGCGGCGAGCCTCGCAACGCTCCCGCCGAGGGTGTCCACGGCTTCCTCACCCGCGAAGGCATAAAGCCCTCCGAGCTGCTCACGATCGGCAGGGCGGAGGTCGAGTCCTACGGCGGCACCATCGTCGACGGCCAGGTCGTCAGCACGGGCCGCGACGGCGGGGACTTCACCGTCACCTTGACCAGCGGCCAGGTGATCACCGGCCGCCGGCTCCTGATCGCCACCGGCCTGGTCGACGGTCTGCCCGCCATCCCGGGCATCAGCGAACGGTGGGGCCGCGACGTGCTGCACTGCCCGTTCCGCCACGGGTGGGAGGTCCGCGACCAGAGGATCGGCGTCCTCGCCACCGGCCCGATGGCGTCCCATCAGGCGCTGCTCTTCCGGCAGTGGAGCGACGACATCACCCTCTTCCTCCACACCAATCCCTCACCCACCGGCGAGGAGCTCGAGAAGCTCGCCGCCCGCGGCACCCGCGTGGTCGAGGGCACCGTCAAGGAACTCAGCATCGAGGAGGACTTGCTGCGCGGCGTAGTGCTCGACGACGGCCGCACTGTTCCGCTGACCGCCCTCGTGGTCGGGCCCACCTTCACGGCGCGCGCCGAGGCTTTCGCCGGACTCGGTGTTGCGACTGTCGCTCACGAATCTGGCCTGGGGACCTTCATCCCCACGGGCGACGCGGGTGCCACGAACGTTCCCGGCGTCTGGGCGGTGGGCAACGCGGCGAACCTGATGGCCCAGGTGCTTGCGTCGGCGGCCGATGGCTCGTGGACCGGCGCGATGATTAACATGAACCTCATGGAAGAGGAACTGCAGCGCGACCTCGCTGCGCACCGCGGCCTCACCCAGACCGGCCCCTCCCCAACCGACTCAACCTCGAAGGTGACCGCCTCATGACCTCCCACAACCACCATTCGCACGACGCCCACGAGCAGGCACTCCCCGAGTTCGACCAAACCTATTGGGATGCGTTCTACAACGAACGCCCCTCTATCTGGAGCGGACAACCCAACCCGCAGCTGGTTACCGAGGTTGCTGACCTGACGCCGGGTACGGCGCTCGACGTCGGCAGCGGGGAAGGTGCTGACGCCATCTGGCTGGCACGCCACGGCTGGACGGTGACCGCCGTCGATATCTCCCAGGTGGCCCTCACCCGAGGTGCTACTCATGCTGCAACGGATGAGGCGTCGGCCGCCCGGATCACCTGGACCCGCCAGGACCTGCTGCAGTGGGCACCGCCGGAGTTCTCGTTTGACCTCATCTCGGCCCAGTTCATGCACCTCCCGAAGGAGGAGCGCGAACCGCTGTTCACCCGGCTGGCGGCAGCCGTGGCACCCGGCGGCACGTTGCTGATCGTGGGCCACCATCCGACGGACATGGAATCGGGCGCGCACCGGCCACCCCGGACGGACCTCTTCTATACCGCCGAAGAGATTGCCCTCCTCCTCGATCCGGCGCAGTGGGAGATTGCGACCGAGTCCCGCGAGAGGACCCAGAATCACGACGGCGCCAGCCTCACCATCCACGACACCGTCCTGCGTGCGCACCGCACGGTGTAACCCGCCTCCTAGCCCGGACGTCCAAGACCGGGGGTCTAAGCCCGGGCACCAAAACCGGCCACCTAGACCGGGCGCCCAAGCTCGGGCATCAAGACCGGACGCGCCGGCCTTACCCGAGCAGTTCGTGGACGTAGCACCATTTCCAGGCCTCACCCGGTTCCACGCTACGGATTACCGGGTGTCCGCTGTCGCGTGCATGGCGCGACGCGTGGAGCCCGGCCGAGGAGTCGCAGCAGCCGATCCTGCCGCACTGCAGGCACATCCGCAGGTGCACGGGTTCGGTTCCCTCGGCGATGCAGTCAAGGCATCGCAGGTCACCAGGGGCATCACCGTCGGGGGCTGCCCTCAGCTCCACGCAGTCTCCGTCGCCCGACGGAGCGGCGGCTGTCGAGGCGTCGGTGCCGGGACCGTCGTCGTCGAGCACTGAGTCGAGGATGGACTCCTCCACATCCAGGTGGTTCAGCACCCCGTCGATCACCTCGTGCGCGTAGGTCCCGGTGCGACGCAGTTCGAGGATCCTGGAACGCTCGGCCTCAAGCATTTGGATCCGCAATTCGGCGTAGCGCTGGCTGGGGGTGCGGGCTTCGGCCTCGGGCCGGCCCAGCCGCTCCCACGCCGCAAGGTTCCGTTCCTCGGTGCGGCGCTGGAGCATGGCGAGCACTTCGGGCGGGTCGTCGGGAAGCGTGAGCGCCTCCAACCGCTGCATCCCTGCGGTGGTGGACTGCTGCATGAGGGACGCGCGGGTCAGTGCGTCCTCCTGCGGGTCGGGTCCCCGGACGCCGAGCCTGCGCACCAGCCACGGCAGACTGAAGCCCTGAAGGACGAGCGTCCCGGCCACCACGCTGAGCGCGGCGAGCACCAGGACCGGACGGTGGGGTACGTCCTCGGGCAGGGTGAACACGGCGGCGAGGGTCACCACTCCGCGCATCCCGGCCCATGAAACGATCGCTGGCAGCTGCCATGCGGGAGCTGGGTCCCGCCTGCCCACCGCGGGAATCAGCCGCGGCAGGTAGGTGGCCGGGAACACCCAGATGGGCCGGAGCACCAGGACCGCCAGCACCACCGCGGCGCAGGTCCACCAGATCCGGCCGGCCCCCAGCGAGTCGTCATTGACCGCCTCGATGATGAACCGCACCTGCAACCCGATCAGCAGGAACACCGAGTTCTCCAGCAGGAACTGCACGGTGGCCCAGTTGCTGCGTTCGCTCACCCTGGAGGCTCCGCCCGGCATCGCCGGACTTTTGGTGCCCAGAATCAGGCCTGCAACGACGACGGCGAGTACCCCCGACGCGTGGATCGCCTCGGCCGGGATAAAGGCAACGAAGGGCGCCACCAGCGACAGCGACGTATTCACTGCCACGTTGCGCACCCGGGTACGGATCTGCAGCATGATCCACGCGGCGGCGGCCCCGATCACCAGCCCACCGGCCACCGCGAGCAGAAACTCGGTGGCGACGTCGAACAGGGTGACGCTGCCGGTGAGTGCGGCAATCGAGGTCCGCAGCAGCACCAGCGCCGTCGCGTCGTTCACCAGCGACTCGCCCTCAAGGATGGAGACCACCCGTCGCGGCATCCCGACCCGGCGTGCAATGGAGGTGGCCGCCACCGCATCGGGCGGTGCGACGACGGCGCCCAGCGCCAGCGCCGCCGGCAGGGGGACCTCGGGAATCAGCCACCACACCAGCAGCCCAATAGCGACAGTCCCGAAGATGACATAACCCACGGAGAGCAGGCCGATGCTGCGTTTGTTGGCGTGGAAGTCGACCACCGAGGTGCGCAGGGCCGCCGCATACAGGAGTGGCGGCAGGATGCCGATCAGCACCAGCTCGGGATTCAATTCCACCGGCGGAATGAAGGGAAGATAGGAACCAATAACGCCCACCAGCACCAGGAGCAGCGGAACTGAGATGTTGAGTCGGCGGCCCAGGGCGCTACCCGCGCACACCACCAAAACCAGGGCGAGTAGACCGAATGCGATGTCCATGCTCACAGTCTGACAGTCCCGCCGATCAACGGGAATTGTGACCGCGGGAAGAAACCAGCCCCTTCGTGCCTTGTAGAAGAGGAGTTGCACGCAGCAGCACCCCCCACTGAAGGAATTCCATGACGCACCACGTACACACACCTGTCGCGGCCACCACCGCGCAGACCATCTTCCGGGTTGCCCTGGGCGGCGTCCTCGTGGCCCACGGTTCGCAGAAGTTGTTCGGCTGGTTCGGCGGCGGAGGCATCGACGGCACCAGTAAGGGCATGGAGGCCATGGGCTTCCGCCCGGCCAAAACCAGCGCCGTCCTCGCCGGATTAGGTGAGGCTGGCGCAGGTCTGGCTCTCGCCGTCGGCCTGGGCACACCGGTCGCCGGTGCTGCCGCAGCAACCACCATGGGCGTCGCTGCCAGCGTTCATGCCCCCAACGGCTTCTTTGCCACGGATGGTGGGTTCGAGTACCCGGCCGTCCTGGGCGTCGCTGCGGCGTCGTTCGCGATTGCCGGAGCCGGCGCGGTGTCGCTGGATTCGGTCACCGGGCATGTCCTGGACCGGCCATGGATGCGCGCGACCGCATTGGCAGCCATTCCCGTGGCAATCGGCATCCAGCTGTACCGTCGTCGCCAGACCCTGGCGGCCGACGCAAAGTCGGAGTCGGCGACCACTCCGGTAGCCGAGGGCTCCACCGACCCCGCCTAACCGAGCACCAGTTTGGTACCTTCACTGGCCGTGCACCGGGGAACCGGTGTGCGGCCAGTGGCTTTAACGTCCACCGGCTTTAACGGACTCTGGCTTTATCAGCCGCCCGCTTTAACGGACCCTGGTCTGATCGGCCAATGACACAATGAGTGCCATGACGGCAATCGTGCTCGGCTGGGATCCGGATCGGCGGGACGGGTGGCAGTTCGCCTACACCTCGATCCTCGATACCCTGCACGCCACCGGATTCGCGACGGTCACCTGGCCTGTCCCTTCCGGGGCGATTCCCGGCACTGACGCGTGGATACTTGTGCAAGGGACTACCGAACGCGGTCTGCTCGGTCACGGGATCGTCGCCACGCCAGCCGACGACGACGGCGCCTCCCTGACCGTCGACGTCGACCTGCTCCTCCCCCGCGGAGAACACATCCCCGAGTCGGTGCTGCTCAGCCGGGTCCCGAATCTTGTCGGGGATGCCCCGCCCGCTTCCGGAACCCCGCTCGCCGCGACCGATGAGCACCTGCTGCGCGCGGTGTGGGCAGACTACGTCCCGCCGTCGGTGACCGATCCCGTGGGCCCCATCCCCGGGACTCTCCCCGCCAGCGCGATGACGCGGACCGTGGCGAACCGTTACGAGCGCGATCCCGAAGCGCGCCGGCTCTGCGTTGCCCACCACGGGACCGGTTGCTCGGTCTGCGGATTCAACTTCGAGGAGACCTACGGCGAGCTGGGGGCCGGCTTCATCCAGGTGCACCATATCGTGCCGGGATCGCAGCTCACTTCGGACTATGTGCTGGATCCGGTCACCGATCTGGTTCCACTCTGCCCCAACTGTCATGCGATGGCGCACCGGCGGACACCCGACCCCTATTCACCGGCCGAGCTTCGACGGCTCATCCGCGGGTCGGTGCATCTGGAGGGCGCAGTTGTCAGCCCGGCGGAGTTACGGGCCCAAGCTGATGCCCGCCGGATTTTGGGACCCAGCTGACCCCGTTACCTATTTTCGGGCGTGCGATCCGGCTGACCGACCTCTTCCCTAGTCCTGCCGATCCGCCGACGCGAGCACCGACGCGAGCAGCCCCGGGAAGACGGCGTCCAGGTCTTCCCTGCGCAGACTGTTCATCCGTGCTGTCCCTTCATACCGTTGCCACACAATGCCGGCCTCGCGGAGCACCCGGAAGTGGTGCGTGCTGGTCGATTTTGTTACCGGAAGGTGAAAAGCGCTACAGGACAGCTCGGCTCCGGATTCCGCCAGCGTTGCCACGATACTCAGCCGAAGCGGATCCGAGAGCGCCTGCAACACCTCGGTCAGGCGAAGCTCCTCGACCAGCGGGTGCCCCACGTGCCGCGGGAGGGGTTCTGCACTCATGGCTGAGCTCCTTCGGATCGACATCTAGTACGACAAAAGTTGTACTAAGGCTTCCATCGTTGTACGTTGTTTATCGTACCAACCAATCAACCGATAGGCATCGCTATGGCTGACACCACACTTTTTGACACCGCAACCGTCGGGGGCATCGAGCTCGCCAACCGCGCCGTCATGGCGCCGATGACCCGGTCCCGCGCCGACGACGACGGCGTCCCCACCGACATGATGGCCACCTATTACGCGCAGCGCGCGTCGGCCGGATTGATCATTTCCGAGGGCACGCAGCCTAACGCCCTGGGCCAGGGCTATCCCTTCACCCCCGGACTGCACACCGCCGAGCAGGTTGCCGGCTGGCGCTCCGTCACTGACGCAGTGCATGCTGAAGGCGGTAAGATCTTCGCCCAGATCATGCACACCGGCCGCATCGGCCACCCCAGCCTGCTCCCCGACGGCCAGACCCCGCTGGCACCCTCTGCCGTCCTCCCCGCCGGCCAGGTCTTCACCACCGACGGCATGCAGGACTTCGTGGTCCCCCAAGCAATGACTCTGCAGGACATCACCGACACCATCGCCGACTACGCCGCCGCTGCGCGCATGGCTGTCGACGCCGGATTCGACGGCGTCGAAATCCACGGCGCGAATGGTTACCTTCCCCACCAGTTCCTCGCGAGCGGCACTAATCAGCGCACCGACGAATACGGCGGCTCTCCCGTCGCCCGCACCCGCTTCCTGGTCGAAGTGATGCAGGCGGTCGTGGAGGCCATCGGCGCCGAACGGGTGGGCTTCCGCCTCTCCCCCGGCAACGACTTCAATGACATTTCCGAGGACGACGTCCTGGAAACCTATACGTCACTCCTCGAGCAGTTGGTACCGCTGGGCCCCGCGTATCTTCACATCATCGAAGCCCGCGAGGACGAAGTCAACGAGCGCATTCTGGCGTTGTGGGAGGGAACGCTCATCGTCAACCCGTCCCCCCTCGTCCAGAACCAGGACGCCGCTGACAAGGAACGCGCCGACATGTGGCTGGCACGGGGCGCAGATCTCATTGCGTTCGGCCGCATGTTCATTGC
This sequence comes from Arthrobacter glycogeni, assembly GCF_054511155.1. Lineage (NCBI taxonomy): Bacteria > Bacillati > Actinomycetota > Actinomycetes > Micrococcales > Micrococcaceae > Arthrobacter > Arthrobacter glycogeni. The sequence goes on from NZ_JBTNDE010000002.1 coordinate 50,674, forward strand.
CAACCCCGACTTCGTGGAACGGCTCGCCACCGACGCCCCCCTCAACGAAGCGGACGGCAGCACCTTCTACGGCGGCACCGAGGTGGGCTACATCGATTACCCCACCCTCGTCACCAGTTCCTAGCACCACACCCCGCCTGCCCTCTGCTGCTCCCGCGCGGTGGAAGGCAGGCGGAAGGCGGGCGGGATGTCTACCTAGCCCTTTCAAAAAGTGCATGCACTGCAGGCAATGCATGCACTTTTTGAAAGCACCACGTACGATCCCGGAGCCGAGCCGTCACAAAGTGCGGCCGCAGGCCCGCTCGCACTAGCAAGCGCCCGCGAGCATGGAATTATGGATCCCGTGGATCTCCTCATTGACCAGGCAACCGCCGACGACGCAGAGCGGCTCGCTGAGCTGGCTGCCGTCACCTTCCCGCTCGCCTGCCCTGCCTCCTCGCGACCCGAGGACATCGAGCACCACATCGCAACCGAACTCTCACCGGAACGGTTCCTTGAGCACGTCGCCGATCCAGGCAAGACGCTGCTGTGCCTGCGTGACGGCGACCGCCTCATTGCCTACAGCATGCTCGTCGAGGGCGACCCCATTGATGCCGGGGTGCGGTCATCCCTCTCAAGGTTCCCCACCATCGAGCTCAGCAAGTTCTATGTCCACCCGGACCATCACGGGCGCGGTCAGGCCGCCACCCTGATGCAGGCGACCCTCGAGATCGCGGCGACCAAAGGCGGGGCGGCGGTCTGGTTGGGAACCAACGACGAAAACCACCGCGCCGTCCGATTCTACGAAAAGCACGGCTTCACCAAGGTGGGCGTGAAGACGTTCCGCCTGGGCGCCGGCGTCGAAAATGACTTCATCCTCGAACTGACACTGCCTGAGCGGAGCTAACTTTCGGGTTCGGTCTTGAAGCCAATCAGCTTGTGACTGCCGTCGCAGTACGGCTTGATCACCGAGGCCCCGCACCGGCAGAGCGCAACGGTTTTGCGACTGCGGCGCAGCTGATTTCCATCCGGGTCGACGATGTCGAAATCCCCGCGCACCAGCAGCGGCCCATCAGGGAAGGCGACGATCGTCTGGCGCGGTCCGGTCGATACCGCGGAGACCTCGTCTCCGGCACCCTCTTCGGCGACACCGTCGCCGTCGTCGTCCATTACGGCACTCATGCCGTGACCGTAGCCGAGGAACGCAGCGATGAGATGCCCGCGTTCCAGGCGTTCAGGATGTGCTCAGTCATCCACGTGTCAACGGTCATCGCCGCGACGGCACCGAAGAACACGTCCTCCAGCAGGTCCGGCTCGGCTTCAATGAGCCCTCCCGCGAGATCCCTTCCGGCGATCTGCTCGTGGACGGCATCGGCCTCCACATGTTCGTCGAAGTAGGCGGCGGTCGCGTCGCTGAATCCGAGGCGCCGGAAACCCCGCGCGTACAGCCGGTTCGCCTGCGACGAGGTCATCTCGTACGACGCCAGGTGGCCAACAATCGCACCCCGGAGGCGGCGGTTGAGGCCGAACATTGACATCAGGTTCGACGACGCCAAGGTGATCGCAGGGACCGCGTCGAGGTAGTGGCCATAGCGGTCGTCGAGCCCCGCTTCCCTCATTGATTGGGCGTAGAGGGCTGAGTGCATCCGGTTGGCCACCCCACCGCCATACTCGTCGGCCTGAATCTCCACCAAGGCTGCCTTGGCCCGGCCGGTGAGGCGGGGAATGGCCCAGGTGTGCGGGTCGGCTTCCTTGAGCGTGTAGACGGATTTCTGGATCAGGAACTCGCCGACCTGGTCTTTGGTCGCCTGCTTGGCCACATACCGGGACATACTCGGACCGCCGTCGGCGCCCGTCAGCTCGAACAGGCCTGCGGCGACGCCGGCACTGGTGATGTCCGGCAACTCCGGAAGGGTAACTACTGATCGCAGCTGCGCTTCGTAGGCCCGCTCCAACAGTCGCCGGACAGCGATCAGCTCGGGACTCCACTCCCAGTCGCCGCCCGGGCCATCGATGCCGCTGTAATGCAGCTCGAACAGGCAGAACAGGGTCAGCTGGAGGTCTTCGTCAAAAGCGAGATCGGGGGTGGCCGCGATGGCGTCGTGCACGGCTGCGGTCAGATCGTTGGCCGGGTGCACGGTATCGGGGGTGCTGCGTTCCGGGTCATTCAGGATGTCCAGGAGCAGCGTGCTCGCTGGGCCGCGAGGCTGAGGTTGCTTCATGACGGGACCCCTATCGTTGGGCAGCGAAACACTTGACAGAACTAGTCCTCAGCATACTTGCTATTTGGCGGGGTGGGTGTCGCCGCATCGGTCAGACGTCCGCCGGCTCCTGCACCGCGTCGCGGCGCAGCACCGCGTGCACACCCCAGGTGTCGTTGGCAATCTGCGTGATCCGCAGGTCGACAACAGTGCTTGCGAGCGCTAAAGCCTGAGTGCGTTCCACGCCGTAAAGGTCCTGCATCCAGGTGAGCATCGCCTTAAGCGCTTCGGCTGTCGCGATATTGAGGTCGGCGTTGAACCCGAAGGTGATCCTCGCCGTCGGGGTGATGGCGTGGATGGTCCGCAGCGGGGCAGCCACCACGACGTCGAGCACCAGCTCAGTGGTCATCCCACACTCGATCGCCGTGCCGCCCACCTCGCCGTCCCCCTGCGCCGCATGGCCGTCGCCGACGCACAGCAGTGCACCGGGTACGCTCACCGGCAGGAAGAGGGTGGACCCAACGGTCAGTTCCTTGCAGTCGATGTTGCCACCACCGTCGGCGCGCGGCGGGGTGGTGGTGAAGTCTCCGGGACGGTTCGGCGGTACGCCGACGACGCCGAGGAACGGGTTGAGCGACACGCTCTGGCCCAGCTGGTTGGTCGCCTTCCCCAGCTCCACGTCAATGTCCCAGAGCAACCAGTGCGGGACACCGCCGTCGACATCGAGCTGTCGAGTGAACGCATCATCCTTGCGGCCCGCGGTGGTGAATCCCCACGGATCGGGCGTCAGGGAGACGAAGGTGACGGTCAACATGTCCCCAGGCTTAGTACCGGCCACCGCGATGGGCCCGGTCAGGCAGTGGCCTTTCCGTTCGGTGAAGAGCTGCGGCTTGTCTTCGCCGGGGACGGTCTGGCGTTCCAGGTGGCCCCACGCGTCGAGGGAGCGGACCCGCACGGTGTCCCCCGGGTTGACCGTGAGCACCGGTGGGGTGTCGCGGGAGAACACCTGGGTCGTGGTGGCCAGGCCGGGCTCAAGGAAGGGGATGCTCATTGGCTCAGCCTACGAGGTTCCGGCGTGAGCGCGGTGTCAGCTTTGTTCCGGCGTGAGCGGTGTCAGCCCTTGAGGATCCGCAGCGCCAGCAGGCAGGTCGCCTGCCCCTCAAGGGTTGACAGGGACAATCTCAACAGTCCTTCGAGCTTGGCGATCCGCTGACTCAGGGTGTTCCGATGAATGTAAAGACTCGCCGCGGCCCGGGATGGTTGCGCGTCGTGGGCCAAAAAGCACTCGAGAGTGTCGAGCAGGCCCAGGGAATGGGTTGCATCGTAGGCGATCACCGGAGCCAGTAGCTTCCGTGCGCCAGCCCGCGCGCCATGGGTGGCGGTAGACGCGATCAGTGCGCTGATGGCCAACTCGGGGGCAAGGGTTGGCCTGGTGACGTTCGCGAGCAATTCCTGGGACTGGTAGACGCCGAGCCGTAGCTCATCGGTGCTCGCGCACGGCCCCTTCAGCACCACCGCCTGGTCTGGCATCTCTTCGGTGAACCAGGCAAGAAGCGACTCCGGAGCTGTCGCTCCCGGATCGTTCCCTTTCCGCGGCTGCTGGGCGAACGCGAACAGCGTGCCGTCGCGCACCTGGACCCTGACGACGTCGAACACTGACTGCAGCATGAGCCGGGTCTTCCAGGCATCCGACAAGGTGCCGTGGCCCGTGCGGACGGCGATCACGGTTGTTGCCTCCTCGCTGAGGAGTCCGGTGGATACCACTGTCCTCGCGAACTGCTCCAACGCGACTCCGTTCCAGTCGGACACCTGACCCAGCAGCGTTTCGAGCTCGGACTGCTTGGAGGTGGTGGTCAGCAACGCGGACTGCAACTGCACGGCAATGATCGACGCGACAGGCGCCAGCAGAGTGGAAATGGGATGTTCCACTTCGGCGTCCCGCACCACTAGCTGGAAAGAATCCCCGGTCCCCATCGGCAACGGAACTATCGAGTCCATCCCAGCCGACGCTGCCCGTTCCAGGTCCTCCTGGCTCCACGCTGAACGTTCCGGCGACCTGGCGATCACTACACCGACGGCGTCAACAATTGCCACCTCGCCCTGGACCGCCGCAGCGGCAGCATCAAGGATGACCGGGAGTCCGGCACCCGATGACGCGAGACCAGCGCACGCCTGGGCCAGCTCCCACGACCTGGTGATCGCCGTGAAACGCTCGGACTGCAACACGTTGGTGACATGGCGATGCACCTGCAGAAACGGAACAGACCTGGGAATCTCCAGCAGCGGCAGATCATGGACTGCGGCTGCACGCACCAGCCCCGGCGGGATCAGGCGGTGGGCAAATCCGGTACCAAACGCGACGGCGGCTACCTGCACGGAGACCAGCCGTTCCACATACGCCGACCAGGTGCGGTCATCCTCAATATTCAAGCCAATTCCGTTGGTCAGGAGGAGGACGTTCCGGCTCAGGAACGGTGTGGGATCGATGGTTTCCGCGGGAGCGCACCAGCTGATTTCCCGTGCCAGCCGGTCACTCGAACTGGGGGTATGCAACCGAAGTTGCAAGGTGTCTTCGGACAGCAGATCCGCAATAATCATCAAGGCCCACCTGTGCAAGTGCCCTCCGAATCCGTTTATCCGAGGGCGGAAGTCCACTATATCGGCCACCGTAGGGGCCACTAGTGTGAAGCGCATGACTTCGCCAGCTGTGACCCACACCACCAGCACGTCAACCCCCACCCTGAACTCGGATATGGGTGAGTCGCTGGGCCTGCACTCCTTCGGCAATGACCTGGCGCTGATGGACACCGTCGACGTCATCAACGTGGCGTGCGGATTCCATGCCGGAGACCCAGACACCATGGCGGCAACCGTTGCCGCTGCCGCCGAACGGGGACTGGGCATCGGCGCCCACCCCGGGCTGCCGGACCTCGTGGGCTTTGGCCGACGCGAGATGAAGCTGACCCCCGACGAGGTGGAGAACATCCTGCTGTACCAGGTGGGAGCACTGCAGTCCTTCCTGACCGCCGCCGGCGCGACCCTGAACCACATCAAACCCCATGGGTCGCTGTACGGAATGCTGTCCAGGGACCGCGCCCTGATGACCGCCGCCGCCAAGGTCGCCGCCCTCTACGACGTGCCGTTCTACGGTCTGGCCGGCACCGAACACCAGACGGTCTGCGACCAGCTGGGGGTGCAGTTCGTCAGCGAGCTGTATGTGGACCTCAACTACGGTCCGGAAGGCCAGCTGCTGATCCAGCGCCGCCCCGAACCCACCGACCCCGCCAAGGCCGCCGCGCGGGTACGCCGTGCAGTGGCGGACGGCATCGTCGAGGCGTCAGACGGCACCGAACTGCAGATCGAGTTCCACAGCATCTGTGTGCACTCCGACGCGCCCAACGCCCCCGACGTCGCCGCCGCCGTCCGCGCCGCCCTTTCCGGGTAGCTCCACCGTTTCCACCCGATCCCCACAGTTCATCCAGCAGTCCATCCAACAGTCCCGAGCAGAGCCCTGAAAGGCGACCCATGACCGACATCATTTCCCCACTTCCCGGCATCTTCTACCGCAAGCCTGGCCCCGACAAGGAGCCCTACGCTACCGTTGGCGACCGGATCGAGGCAGGCCAGACGGTCGGCGTCGTCGAAATCATGAAGCAGTTCTCCGAGGTGCGCAGCGACGTCTCGGGGACCCTCGAAAGCTTCGCCATCGAAGATTCGGGGACCGTCAACCCCGGCGATGTCATTGCGACGGTGACCGAGGGATGACCGTGGAGAAGCTGCTCGTCGCAAACCGGGGAGAGATCGCTGTCCGGATCATCCGGGCCGCCCGCGAGCTGGGCATCCGAACAGTGCTGGCGGCCAGCGAGCCCGATGAAGACTCCTACGCCGCGCACCTGGCTGACGAGGTCCACATCATCGGCCCGGCCCCCGCCGGAAAGAGTTACCTCAATGCGGAAGCAGTCCTGGCGGCAGCCGAAGCCACGGGGTGCGACTCACTGCACCCCGGCTACGGCTTCCTCTCCGAGAACGCCGGCTTCGCGAAGGACGTCGTCGATCGCGGGCTGACCTGGATCGGCCCGTCCGCCGCTGCGATCGAGCTCATGGGCAACAAGTCCCGCGCCCGGCAGGCAGCCAAGGAAGCGGGCGTGCCCACCCTGCGCGGCAGCGACGGCGCTCTCACCCCGGACAGCGACATCCTCGGCATCGCCGAGACGGTGGGCTATCCCCTCGTGGTCAAGGCCTCCGCAGGCGGCGGTGGCAGGGGGATCCGCCTCGTCACCGCAGCACAGGACCTCCTGTCCACGGTGGAGATCGCCCAGGCCGAAGCCCAGGCGGCCTTCGGAGACCCCACCGTGTACCTTGAACAGTTTGTCCACCGCGCCCGCCACGTCGAAGTCCAGATCATCGGCGACGGCGAGCGGGTCATCCACCTGGGCGACCGCGACTGCTCCCTCCAACGGCGACAGCAGAAGATCGTCGAGGAAGCCCCGGCACCCGGACTACCGGACGACGTCAGGGCGACCATCCTGAAATCCTCCATCGAGCTCGGCCGCCAATGCCACTACAGCGGGCTTGGCACCGTCGAATTCCTCTACAACCCTGACACCCAGGAGGCAGCGTTCATCGAGATGAACACCCGCCTGCAGGTTGAACATCCGGTTACCGAGATGATCACCGGTCTGGACCTGATCCGTGAGCAGATCCTGGTGGCACGCGACGGCGCACTTCGCCTCGCGCAGGAGGACATCAGGTTCACCGGTCACGCCTTCGAATTCCGGATCAACGCTGAGGACCCCGAAAACGGGTTCATGCCCAGCCCGGGCACCCTCGAACGGCTCCAGTGGCCCGGCGGGCCGGGCATCCGCATCGACTCAGGCGTCGTGGCCGGATCCGCCGTGGCGCCGTTCTACGACTCCCTGCTGGCCAAACTCATCGTCTGGGATTCCAGCAGGGAACAGGCAATGACCCGGTCCGCTGGAGCGTTGGGCGAAGTCCTCATCGACGGGGTGAAGACCACTCTCCCGCTGCTGAAGGCCGTCCTCGCCCGGAGCGAAGTGGCCGCCGTCGAGCATCACTCCAAATTCATTGAAACAACACCCGACCTGTTAGGAGCGAGTGCATGAGCGACACAGCCCTGCACCTGGACGCGGCCCGCTACACCTGGGGTGGAGACGAGTTCCTGTTCGTCGAAATCGCCGAGGGGATGAGTCTCGCAGCCAACTTCAAGGCCAACGCGATGGCGGCGGTCCTGGGATCCCGCGACCTGCCGGGGATCACCGACATCTGCCCAGCCAACGCGTCCCTGCTGATCCGGTTCAACCCGGACGAGCTCCCGCCCGGCACCCTCGAAGACGCGGTCCGCGGCGTCGAGGCCGAGGTGGCGCAGATGTCGCAGCACACCCTCCAGACCCGCATCATCGAGGTACCCGTCTGGTACGACGATCCGTATACCCGGGAAACGGGGGCGCGTTTCCGCTCGGGGCACCAGCGCCCGGAGGGCAATGATCTCGACTTCGCGGCCGAGGAGAACAATCTGGCGTCGCCGGCCGAGTTCATCAGCCGCCATCATGAGTCGCCGTGGCTGGTATCGATGGTCGGCTTCGTGGCCGGCCTGCCGTTCATGTTCCAGATTGTCCCGCAGGAGAAACAGCTCGAGGTACCCAAGTATCTGAGCCCGCGCACCGACACTCCAGCCCTGACCGTTGGCCACGGCGGCTGCTTTGCCTGCATCTACTCGGTCCGCGGCGCCGGCGGGTACCAGATGTTCGGGATCGCCGCGGCGCCGATCTTCGATCCTGCCCAGCGCCTCCCGGATTTCGACGACTTCATGATCTTCTTCAAACCAGGGGACATCGTGAAGTTCACACCGGTTGACGAAGCCGAATACCGACGCATCCAGCAACAGGTGTCCGACGGTTCATTTACCTACCGGCAGGCGCCGGTGGTGTTCGACCTTGAACGGGCGCTCGCCCACCCCACCGAATACAACCAGGAGATCATGGAGCACCTCAATGGCCATCAGGATCACTGAGCCCGGGCTGGCCACGACGGTCCAGGACACGGGCCGACCCGGCTACTACCACGTCGGCATCCCCCAGGGCGGGTCAATGGACCAGCTGTCGGCGGAGATGGCTAACGCCCTCGCCGGCAACACGCCAGCTGAGGCCGTCCTGGAATGCACCTACATCGGACCCCGGTTCACCACCGACGACGACGCTGTCATCGCCGTCGCCGGCGCCCCGGTGGACGTCCTCGTCAACGGGACGCCCCGGGAGCAGTGGACCCGGCTTGAGCTGGTCGCCGGCGATGAGGTGTCATTCGGGATGATCCGCGCCGGAACCCGCTACTACGTCGCCGTCCAGGGCGGAATCGACGTCCCGGTGGTACTGGGCAGCCGTTCCACCTATGCATTGGGTGCCATGGGCGGATTCAAGGGGCGCACCCTCGCAGCTGGCGACACGCTCGACGTCGGGACGGTCGGGACGGTCGGGACTGTCGGGACGGTCGGGACTGTCGGGGCGGAGCGCCGTGCATCGGCTGCGGATTTCATCGATGAGTCGCTCCGGCCAACCTTCGGCAAGGAGATCACCGTCCGGGTCCTGCCCGGTCTTTACGACCACAGGCTGACCGAGGAAGGGCTGGCGACGCTGTTCAGCGCCACCTGGAAGCTGACGCCTGTCGCGGATCGTACGGGTCTGCGGTATGCCGGCCCGTCCGTCTCGTGGAAGCCGCGGGTTCAGCCGTTCGGTGCGGGATCCGATCCGTCGAACATCGTTGACGCTGGCTACGCGATCGGCTCCATCCAGATTCCTGGCGGCAAGGAACCGATTGTGCTTCACCGCGATGCCGTTTCCGGCGGGGGTTACGCCATGGTGGCCACGGTCATCAGTTCCGACATGGATTTGCTGGCACGGAGTGCTCCCGGAACCCAGACCACCTTCACGCCGGTCACCATGGAGGAAGCCCTCGCCGCCCGCGCGGAAGGGAAGGCAATCCGGTCTCGGATCTGGGGGTCAGCTGGCCAGTGAACGGTGCGATTCGTGGAGGGGGGCCGCTGCGCTGCTTTCGCGGACGAAGAGTTCGGGGGTCATCCTGACGGACTCGACCTTCTCCCCGTTGATGATCCGCCGGAGCATCAGCATCGCCTGGCGGCCAATCTGGAACATCGGCGAGCGTACCGAGGACAGCGGAATGGGAAGTTGCGGCGCGAGGGAGGTGTCGTTGAAGCCGACGACAGCGATGTCCTGGCCCACCGTCAGGCCGTGGGCACGGAAGGTTCCCATGGCCCCGATCGCGGCGAAGTCGTTCACCGCGAAGACCGCTGTCGGCGCCGGGCCGGGCTGCGCCAGAATGGTTTCCGCCGCCTCCCTGCCGCCCTCGGTGTCGAAGCGCGACCAGGTCACCGAGCTGTCCGGCAGCGCGCCGCCGAGCACCTGCCAGCGCTGCCGGAAGCCCGCGGTGCGGTCGAGGGCGGTGCTCGCATAGGGTTCGCCAGCGATGAGCGAGACATGCCGGTGGCCCGCCCGCCAGAGGTGGTCGGCCACCAACTCACCACCGACGACGTCGTCGCAGGTTGCCGACGGGAACCCCGGGTGCCGCCGGTTCATCAGCACGAACGGGATCTGCCGGGCACGAAGGTCCGGTAACAGGTCGCTGCCGGCGTGCACGTCGCCGAGGATGAGACCATCTACGCGGCGGGCCAGCATGATCTCGGCTTTGCGGCGCTGCTCATCGGTGCTGTCATGGGAATTCATGACGAATGTCGAGTAGTTGTTTTCGGCTGCCGCTTCCTCGATGCCCTCATACATGGTAGCCAGCACCAGGTCGGAAAGTCGTGGCACGATGACGCCGAGGGCCCGGGTGCGCCGGGTCCTGAGGCTCTTTGCCTGGGGGTCCGGCGAGTAGCCGCGCTCGCGGGCAAGGTCCCGCACCTTCTGGGCCGTGGCGGACGACGCGGCACCACGGGCTACATCCGACGTCGAGTGCAGGACCCTGGACACCGTCGACGGGTGAATGCCCAGCTCACTGGCCAGGTCCTTCAACGTGATTGGCGTACGGCTTGATCCTGATGCGTCCATGAAGCTCCCCCTTCTTCCAGCACCCGCGTGGTAGACCGATTGTCTCAGACGTAAAACTTTTGCCTCACCTCTTGACGAGACCCAGATCACATCCTAGTCTGTTCCTCAGCGCAACCCAAACGATTGGGTTGCAGAACCACTAGGGGTTACCTTAGCCGTCTGGGGCGATCGACACCGGTCGGAAGATCTGCCGGCACGTGAATTGCCGGTTACCCAAACGATTGTGTAAACACGTGTGTCGAACGAAATGGAGGTGACCGTGAACGCTGGCGAGGAACAGTACGTCGTGCTGCTGGCTACCGGCGGCACCATTGCCTCCCGCAACTCCGCCGAAGCCGGGGGCGCAACCATAGCTGAAGATTCAGGCGAGGCGCTCCTGCACAGCACCGGTCCGGGGTCGGTCCCGGTGAAGGTGGTCGACGTGATGCGGAAGGGTTCCTACCGGCTCACCTTTCCGGACATGCTTCAGATTTGTTCGGAGGTCAAAGCTGCGCTGAGCGATCCACTGGTGGTCGGCGTCGTCGTCACTCACGGAACCGACACCACCGAGGAAACCTCGTATCTGGCCGACCTGCTCCATGACGACTGGCGGCCTGTTGTTTTCACCGGCGCCCAATTGGCTGCCGATCACCTCACGCCCGATGGGCCGGACAACCTGCGGCGGGCTATCGCGGTCGCTGCTTCCCCCGAAGCGGGCGGCCGCGGCGCCCTGGTCAGCTTCGCCGGGAAAATCTTCCATGCGGCAGGCGTGCGGAAGGTTCACACCACCGCCCACGCGGCCTTCGACAGCCCTGATACCCACCCAGCTGGCAGCGTCACCGAAACCGGCGGCGTGTCAATGGGCACCCGCCCGGCACGCTTCGACCCCCTGCCCCTGCCGGGCTCTCTGACCGGTGACGACGTCGGTCTCCCCCGGACCGACGTCGTCACCTCCTACCCGGGCGCCGACGCCGTGCTGATCGACGCGGCGCGGGCGGCGGGAGCGGCAGGCATCGTGCTGGAGGCCACCGGGATCGGCAACGCGAACCCCGTCATGTGCACGGCGGTGGCAGACGCGACATCCGGGGGCGTCGTCGTCGTCACCAGTACGCGCGTGCATGCCGGCCCTGTGGTGCCGGTGTATGGCACCGGTGGCGGAAAGGACCTTCTCGCTGCGGGAGCCATCCCCTCCGGCCTCCTCCGGCCGGGGCAGGCGCGAATCCTACTGCAACTGCTCCTCACCCTCCGGATGAGCCGCCCCCTCATCGAACAGCAATTCCACCTTCGGGGCCCGCTGGTCCCGCAGGAGAGCGACACCTTGACCGCTTTGACCCCATCGAAAGGCTGACCCATGACAAAAAACATACAGCTTGCATTCGGCGTAGACGTCGACGCCGTTGCTGGCATGCTCGGCTCCTACGGCGGTGAGGACTCCCCCTGCGACATCTCCCGTGGGCTCTTCAGCGGTGAGGTGGGAGGCCCCCGCCTCCTCCGGCTTTTCGAAAAGTACAACCTTCCGTCCACCTGGTTCATCCCGGGACACTCGCTGGAGACCTTCCCCGAGTTGACCCGGATGGTGGTGGAAGCCGGTCACGAGATCGGCGTTCACGGCTACTCCCACGAAAACCCGATCGCGATGACCCGTGAGCAGGAAACCGCCATCCTCGATCGGTCGATTGAACTCATCGAACAGGTCTCGGGGAAGCGACCCACCGGGTATGTGGCGCCGTGGTGGGAGTTCTCGACCATCACCAACGAGATTCTGCTCGAACGGGGCATCAAATACGACCACTCCCTGATGCACAACGACTTTGAACCCTATTACGTGCGGGTGGGCGACAGCTGGACGAAGATCGACTACAGCAAGCCGGCTGAGGCCTGGATGAAGCCGCTGGTCCGCGGCCACGAGACTGACCTGGTCGAAATCCCTGCCAACTGGTATCTCGACGACCTGCCTCCAATGATGTTCATCAAGGCCGCTCCCAACTCCCACGGATTCGTCAACCCCCGTGATATCGAGCAGATGTGGCGGGACCAGTTCGACTGGGTGTACCAGGAAATGGACGAGGCCGTCTTCACCATGACCATTCATCCTGACGTGTCGGGCCGCCCCCAGGTGCTGCTCATGCTCGAGCGCCTCATTCAGCACTTCAACTCGCACGACGGCGTCAGCTGGCGAACCTTCGACCAGATCGCCGACAAGTTCCTGTCCGACAATCCCAGAAAGGAAGCCAACTCATGAAGGCTCCGGCACTCATCGACCTATCCGCACCCACCGGCGGCGAAAAACGCGCGCTGCCCATCTTCAGCAAAAAGAACACCAACACGGCAATGATCCTGGCACTGCTTGCATGGACCATCGCGGTCTTCGACTACGGGTTGTTCGGCACATTGCTTCCCGCCATGCAGGAAGAATTCGGCTGGACGGAGACCGAGGCCTACGCGATCAACACCTGGATTGCCGTTGGTACGGCGATCGTCTGCTTCGGCGTCGGACCGGTGATTGACCGGCTCGGCCGGCGCAAGGGAATGATGCTCACAGTCGGTGGCACCGCCGTCGTCTCAGCTCTCACCTCGGTGATCCCTGCGGGACTGGGCTTCATCAGCAACGCCATGCTGGTGGTGGTCCGCTCCTTCGGTGGACTCGGGTTCTCCGAGCAGGCAGTCAATGCGACCTACATGAACGAGGTCTTCCAGGTCACCGAAGACGAGAAGAAGCGTAAGCGTCCCGGCTTCTACTACTCCTTCGTCCAGGGTGGCTGGCCACTGGGCTTCCTGCTGGCCGCAGCCCTCGCCTTCGCCTTCCTGCCGTCTCTCGGCTGGCGCGCGCTCTACATCATGGCGGCCATCCCCGCGGCAATCATCGTGTACCTGATCGCGAAGAAGCTCAAAGAGACTCCCCAGTTTGAACTGCACGAGAAACTGACCCAGCTGGAGAAGTCCGGCAATGTCGACGAAGCCCACGCACTGGCCGGTTCCTTCGGCGTCCAGCACTCCTCCACGGCTCCCCTGAAGCGCATCTGGGAACCACAGCTGCGACGCAACACCATCGTCTTCTCCCTGGCCTGGATTGTGAACTTCTTCGGCATCATGGTCTTCAGCATCCTGGGATCCTCGGTGCTGGTGAACTCCCGCGGAGTGGAACTGTCCGACGCCTTCTGGATGCTGATCGTCATCAACGCACTGGCCTATTTCGGCTACGTCTTCCACGGCTGGTTCGGCGATGTCATTGGCCGGAAGAAGACCATCATCATCGGCTGGATCATCTCGGGTATTTCCTTCTCGGTCATGCTCAGCCCCATCGCTTCCACCCCTTTCCTCATCATCCTCACCTACGGCGTCGGGCTTTTCTTCCTGGTGGGACCCTACGCAGCCATCCAGTATTTTATGGCCGAGTGCTACCCCGTCAGCTGCCGGGCAACCGGACTCGCGTTCATCGGTGCCATGAGCCAGCCCGGCATCATCCTTGGTGGCGCCCTGTTCACCATTGTCACCGCGGCGGCCGGAACCACGGCGGCGGCCCTGTGGGTCGGAGCCCTTGGCACCCTCGTTTCGGGCCTACTCATGATGATGGCGAAGCCCATCCCGAAGGAGCTGCTGGAGGACCCGAGTGTCTGATTCTCCGGTCGCCATCATTACCGGGGCCGCCAGCGGTATTGGACGTGCTCTCGCCGTGCATTACGCGCAACGCGGGGTCCGCTCGGTCATCGGCACGTTTCCCGGCGATCCGCACGACCCGGAGGAGACGCTCCGCCTGGCCGAGCGGGCCGGGGGTCAGGCTGTCGTCCAGGAAGTGGACGTCAGGAACACCGAGTCGGTGGAGACCTTCGCGGACCGGGCGCTCAACGAGTTCGGGCGGCTGGACTACGCGGTGGCCAACGCCGGTATCCTGCGCAACGCACCCCTGGATGAGCTCACCGACTCCCGCTGGAACGACATGCTCGACGTCGATCTGACGGGCGTGCTACGGACTCTCCGCGCTGGTTCCACCCGGATGGACGACGGCGGCGCGATGGTCGCCGTCTCGTCCATCGCGGGCGGAGTCTACGGTTGGGAGGATCACGCGCATTACGCGGCGGCTAAAGCGGGAATCCTCGGGCTGGTCAGGAGCATCGCCGTCGAGCTGGGTCCCCGCCGGATCCGGGCAAATGTGGTCATTCCCGGACTGATCGAAACCCCGCAGTCCCTGGATCCCGTAAACTCGCTGGGCCCGGACGGTCTGGAACGCGCGGGGCAGGACATCCCGTGGGGTCGCGTGGGCCGGCCGGAGGAGGTAGCCAGCGTGATCGGGTTCCTCACCTCGGCCGACGCCGCCTACGTGACCGGGCAATCCCTGATTGTCGACGGCGGCCTCACTGTCAAGATGAAGGCATGAGCGCGCGGACAGTGGTGGTCACCGGCGGCGGTAGCGGCATCGGGGCAGCTATTGCCGCCGCTTTCCGGGCGAGCGGATCCCGGGTGGTGGTGCTGGACCGGACGCCTTCGCCCCACTCGATCACTGTCGATGTGGCGGACGAGGCAAGTGTGGTTGCTGGTTTCGCCGCGGCGCGGACCGAGTTGGGTCGGATCGACATCCTGGTCAACAGTGCTGGCCTGCTCACCGAATCACCACTACAGGACATGTCTTTGGCCCGGTGGCAGGAAACCATTTCGGTCGACCTGACCGGGGTCTTCCTGTGCTGCCGTGAGGTGGTCGCCGACATGCGGGCGAACAAGTGGGGACGGATCATCAATATCTCGTCCCAGCTGGGCATCAAGGGCGGCACCGGCCTCAGTCACTACAGTGCGGCGAAAGCTGGCGTCATCGGTATGACCAAGTCCCTCGCCCTGGAGGTGGCTGGTGACAATGTGTTGGTCAATTGCATAGCTCCGGGACCTATCGAGACGCCGCTGGTCGAGAAAATTTCCGAAGACTGGAAGATTGCCAAACGGAAGGAGCTTCCCTTGGGTCGTTTCGGCACGCCAGCCGAGGTTGCCCCCGTCGCCTTACTACTGGCCAGCGACCCCGGCGGCAACCTCTTCGTCGGCCAGACACTGGGACCCAACTCCGGCGACGTGATGCAGTGATTCTTACTGACCGGTTCTTCGTGGACGAAAGGTGCGGCAGCTAGATGTGTGGCGTGTGCGGCCGGACTGTCGTTGCCGATGAGGTGCTGGGACCGGTGAGCACGCTCCGTCACCGGCTGATCGCTGCGCAGACCATCAACGCCTTATGCCACGGCCTGCCAGGTATCCCCAGCGTCCAGGCTGCCGGGGATACCTGGCTGGTGCGAGGCGTCACGGGCGTTGTCCTCCACTGCACCACTGTCGCAGACGTCTGGTCTGCCATCCTGCAGGACCCCGCTGCGACACTCCATCGGGACAGCCTGCAGCACCGGCTACAGAGCCGCACCGTGATTGACACGGGTGTCGCCCTGAGCGTCGTGAATGCCGGGCTCCGGTTCAGCGCCCCGTATTACCTCTCTACTGCCGATCTGACCTGACTCCTGATCTGACCTAGCTCCCGACGGGGTAACAATCTAAAAGTGCATGCACTGCATGCAACGCATGCACCCGGGATTCGAAAAGTGCATGCAACGCAGGCACTGCATGCACTTTTCGGGAGGGACACCCTTTCGGGTCAGCGACGCTTTAGTTGGCGAAGACGTCCTGCAGCTTGTCCCGTGAGGTCCAGAGACCCAACGATTCGCCGCCGTTGTTCAGTACCGATGCCGTTCCACCGTTGTAGTAGGCCTCCGGGGAGTTGGTTCCCGGACCGGTGTAGACCCGCAGTTCGGCGCCTGCTGCGAGCGTGTAGCCATCACCCACGGTGAGGATGTTGTTGGCAGCGTCCCGGAGGAGGTATCCGCTGACGTCGATGGTCCTGTCGCTGGTGTTGCGCAGGAGAACATGCTCGCCGGTTTCGGGCTGGACGTCGTCGCCGGCTGGGTTGTTCACCGAATCAACAATCTCCACGCTGCTGCCTGGAAACACCGGCGCCCCCTCGAGGTACCGGGCGTTCTGGATGGGGAAATCGGTGGTGACGGCGTCGACACCCAGATCGATTGATGCCTGGACCGCCTCGGGCGAGTTCACGGTGTAGACACCAAGCACCAGTCCTGCCGCTTTGACGTCGCTGACATTCTGCGGGGTCAGCACGCGATAGTTGGTCCCCACCGAGTCGGCGAAGGTAGCCCAGGATTCCAGCACTGCCGGGCTGGGGACAACCCCGGCGAGCTGCTGCAGTTCAATCTCCGGAGCGAGCTCAGCGAACGTGCGGTTGGAGGCCTCATCGAAGCCCAGGACCTGCACCTTGTCAGCCGCCACGAGGCGCTGCCAGGTCTTGTCGGTGCGCAATTCGTCGGCGACCAGCTGCTCGACGCCCGGCGAGTTCACCGGCGACTTGATCTCGATGTACACGCCGGTTTTGGTGGTCGCGACCTTCGCGGCGTCGTCGAGGTGAGGAATGCGCTCGCCAACGAACTGGTCGTCGAAGTAGGATCCCGCGTCGAGCTGCTGCAGCTCGGCCCAGGTGAAGGACGTAATTGGGTCGGTGGCACGGTCCGGGAAGACGTCCTCGACGTTGGTGGTGCGTGCCGGGGTGTTGTCGTGAAAGATGAACGGCACACCGTCGGAGCTGAGCTGGACATCAATTTCGAAGAAGTCGGCCCCGGATTTGCGGCCGTCCTTGAACGCGGCAACAGTATTCTCCGGCGCGGTTCCGGCGGCACCACGGTGTCCGATGAGGATGGGTGATGCATCCTCGTTCAGCGGAGCCTGCGCGGGAACTTGCGCCGACGCGCCGGGTGCTGCCAGGAGGGTGAGTCCTACCGCTGCGGCGGCTGCGCCGGTCAGGGTCTTGCTGTTGAGAATCTTGCTGGTGAGGGTTGTGCTGGTGAGGGTCTTGGCTACACGGGATGCCATAGAAGATGTTCCCTTCGTTGTGGAGGGGCGTGATCCCCTCCTTCAGAGACCCTGCCGCACCAGGGCATCCCCGACATCAATACCGGGTAAACGGAGCGTGAAACTCTCCGCGGGCTACTCCACCGCGTACCGGTCCACGAAGTTCCGCAGGATGGCCGCCGGCCATTCCACCCGGGAGGACCGGGCACGGGCCATGTAGTCCTCCGCCTCCTCCGGCGGAAAGTACCCGGCATTGCGGTAGACATCGATCCGCTGCACCAGCCCGTCGACGTCGAGCTCAGGATGAAACTGGGTGGCATACAGGTTCGCGCGGATGCGGAACATCTGGACCGGGCAACCGTCCGAGGAGGCCAACAGCACCGCCCCCTCTGGCAGGGTGGTGCAGGCTTCCTTGTGGCCAACGAAGGCAGCGAACGACGCCGGCAGGCCCGCCAGCAGCGGGTCGGCTGCGCCGGCGGGGGTCAGGGTGATCGGCGTCGGCCCGATGGGTTCGGCGAAGGTCCTGTCGATGAGCGCTCCCTGATGGCGCCCGAGCGTCCCGACGCCGTAGCAGGCGCCCAGGAACGGGAAGTCGGCCGCTACGACCCGGTCAAGCAGCTCACCGATCTCGCGTTCCACCCGCCGTTGAACGATGGACTTGACCTCTTCGGCGTCGGAGGAGTTGAAAGGACTCCCTCCCACGATGATCCCCGAATACCTCGCGAGGTCAATGTGCGGCACTGGCCCAGCCTCTGCCCGGACCCGGTGCAGCTGATCCCCCTTGAGGCCACCGAAGCGGCAGAACGCCTGATACTCGCCGTCGGCGGCGTCGTCCTCGGCACGGGTGGCTATCAGCAGAAACGGTTTCACCTGTCGAGACTACTGCCCGTCGGCCACGATAGTGGCGTAGCCGCACGATAGTGGCGGAGCCCCACAACAGCGGTCGCCCAACGCCGCGGCTGCGGGTCACCCACTATGTTGGTTACCGGAGCCCGTCGACCGCGATAATGAAGTCATGTCCCCTCCCGCAGAGCACCTCGACGTCGCCATTATCGGGGCGGGTCTCTCGGGGATTGGCGCGGCGCATCGGCTGCGGACCGAGTGCCCCGACAAATCATTCGCCCTTTTCGAGGCGCGCGGCGCGATCGGCGGCACCTGGGACCTGTTCCGTTACCCGGGTGTGCGGTCGGATTCCGACATGTTCACTTTGAGCTACCCGTGGCGTCCCTGGACCCACCCGGACTCCATCGCGGACGGCTCCTCCATCCTGAGCTATCTTCAGGACACCGCCAACGAATCGGGGCTGGGCCCTCACATCCGTTTCAACACCCGCCTGGTGGGCGCCGGCTTCTCCTCCACCACGTCGCGCTGGACCCTGCAACTGGAGACCGGCAGCGACGGCGCCGCCCACCGCCGAATTGTCACCTGCTCGTTCCTCTATGCCTGCACCGGCTACTACAGCTACGCCCAGGGCTACCAACCGGACTTCCCCGGCATGGAAGAGTTTGCCGGCGACCTGGTCCACCCCCAGTTCTGGCCAGAGGACCTGGACTACACCGGTCAACAGGTGGTGGTGATCGGCAGCGGCGCCACAGCCGTCACCCTCCTTCCGGCAATGGCCGACACCGCAGCCCACGTCACGATGCTGCAGCGATCGCCGTCCTACGTCGTGTCGGTACCGCGCCGAGACAGGTTCGCCGACGCCGTCCGGCGGGTGCTGCCCGCACGCGCGGCGCATCGGGTGGCCCGGGCCCGCAACGTGGTCTACCCGCAGGCGTTCTACCAGTTGTGTAAGCGGTGGCCCCGGATAGCGAGGGTGTTCCTGCGTGGCCAGGCCCTCGACCTCCTCGGCGATGAACAGCAGGTCGACGAGCATTTCGCGCCGGCCTACAACCCGTGGGAGCAGCGCCTCTGCGTCGCGCCAGGTGGCGACTTCTACCGGTCACTGGCATCGGGGCGGGCCTCGGTGGTGACCGACCGGATTGACCGGTTCACACCGGATGGGATCAAGCTGGCGTCGGGGCAGGAACTGGCGGCCGACGTCGTCGTCACCGCCACCGGCCTGGCTCTCCAGCCGCTCGGTGGTGCTGAACTCACCGTGGACGGCGTCCCCGTGGACCTGGGTGACGCGTGGGTGTACCGGGGGGTGCTGGTGAGCGGGGTGCCCAACCTGGGGTACTGCGTGGGGTACACGAATGCTTCGTGGACACTTCGGGCGGACCTGAGTTCGCGGTATGTGTGCCGGTTACTGAACCACATGAACCGGCACGGGCATTCCGTAGCGATCCCGGTGCCGGCTCCTGGAATGTCACGGCGGCCGCTGCTGGACCTGTCGTCGGGGTACGTGCAGCGTGCGGCGGATGCCTTCCACCGGCAGGGGTCTGGACGGCCGTGGACCGTCGGCACCAACTATCTGCTCGATGCCCCAGCGGTGCTGCTGGGGAAGGTGGGGGCCCATATGTCGTTCGATCCCGTGCCGGCCGCCGTTCCAGACCCGGCCCCCACCCACCCTGGACCCACCCACCCCGGACCCGGCAGAAGCGTGCCGTAACAGCAGGAAAGTGGTTGGCCCACAGCGTATCTGCGGGTGCAGCACTTTTTGGCGCGAGAACCGGCCGCTACTCGGTCTTCGCTGCCGACTTCAGCAGCTCCAGCCGCAGGGCGCGGGCCGTTTCCATGTGCTGCCGGGCAATCTGTCGTGCGTCGTCGGCCCGTTGCGCGATGATGGCCCTCACCAGCGCCTCGTGTTCGTCAAGTGCATCGTCCCACCGGTTCCCCACCGACAGCGTGGACCGCGGCGTATTGATGAGATGGGTGGAAAGCCGTTCGAGGAGGTCCTGGAGCACCCGGTTGTGCGCGGCGGCGCTGACCGCCGCATGAAATTCGACGTTGCAGCGGATACGGGTCTGGTCGTCCGGGGCGTCGAGTTCCCGATCCCGCTCCACGAGCGCCTCCAGCCGCATGATGTCCGTGACGGTCCGGCTGCTGGACGCCTGCCCGGCAGCTTCCTGCTCGAGCATCACCCGCAGGTCATAAATCTGAATGACTTCCTGCGGGTCGATCTGCGGGACCTGCAGGCCCCGCGCGGCACGCTCAAGCAGCCGCTCGTGCTGCAACCGGCTGAGCGCCTCGCGGATGGGGGTCCGGGAGACGCCGAAGCGCGCAGAGAGCCCCACCTCGCGCAGCGGCGTTCCGGGAGGATGAATCCCCGCCAGAATCTCGCTGCGGAGCACGCGGAAGACCACCGAGCCGTCGACGCGTCCCGTCGAATCTGCCGGATCAGACACTTTCAACCGGTTCAGACACTGGGTGCTCCTATAAGTAGGTCCTGCACAGTAGGCGCCCTAGCCACGGGTGTGGGCTAGGACAATACTCATGGAACGGGGAACGGGGGTGGGACGCGTCGACGTCTACGCCGGGTATTGTGCCGTTAGACGGCGATCTGGCGGAGGACGTACTGCAGGATGCCGCCGTTGCGGTAGTACTCGGCTTCGCCTGGAGTGTCGATCCGGAGCACGGCATCGAAGGTGACGGGCTGGCCGCCGCCTTCGGGGGTTGCTGTGACGGTGACGGTCTTCGGGGTGGTGCCGTTGTTCAGCTCGGTCACGCCGGACACCGCGAACGTTTCGGTGCCGGTGAGGCCCAGCGACTCGGCGTTCTGGCCCTGAGGGAACTGCAGGGGCAGCACGCCCATCCCGATGAGGTTGGAGCGGTGGATCCGCTCGTAGCTCTCGGTGATGACCGCGCGGACACCCAAGAGTGCTGTGCCCTTGGCTGCCCAGTCACGGGACGAACCCGAACCGTATTCCTTTCCGGCCAGGATCACCAGCGGGGTTCCCGCAGCCTGGTAGTTCATCGCGGCATCGTAGACAGCAGCCTGTGGCGCGTCGGCCTGGCTGAAGTCACGGGTGAAACCACCCTCGACGTCCTCGAGGAGCTGGTTGCGGATGCGGATGTTCGCGAAGGTGCCACGAATCATCACCTCGTGGTTTCCACGGCGCGAACCGAAGGAGTTGAAGTCCTTGCGCTCCACACCTCGCTCCAGCAGGTACCGGCCCGCCGGGGTGTCGGACTTGAAGGAACCGGCGGGTGAGATGTGGTCGGTCGTGACCGAATCCCCCAGCTTCAGCAGGACGCGTGCATCCTCGATGTCGGTGACGGGCTCCGGCTCGGCCTTCATTCCCTCAAAGTACGGAGGCTTCCGGACGTAGGTCGATTCCGGATCCCATTCGAAGGTGTCGCCGGCCGGGGTGGGCAGGGACTGCCACCGCTCGTCGCCGTCGAAGATGGTGTCGTAGCTGGCCTTGAACATCTCCTTGTCGATGGAGTCGTCAATGATCTGCTGCACCTCGACGGGGTTCGGCCAGATGTCGCGCAGGAAAACGTCGATGCCGTCGTCGTCCTGGCCGAGTGGATCGGCGTCGAAGTCGAAGTCCATGGTGCCAGCCAGGGCGTAGGCAACCACTAGGGGCGGTGAGGCCAGGTAGTTCATTTTGACGTCCGGATTGATCCGGCCCTCGAAGTTGCGGTTACCGGACAGGACGGCGGTGACGGCGAGGTCTGCGTCGTGGATGGCCTGGGTGATCTCCTCGTCGAGGGGGCCTGAGTTGCCGATGCAGGTGGCGCAGCCGTACCCGACCACGAAGAAGCCGAGCTTCTCCAGGTACGGGATCAGGCCCGACTTCTCGTAGTAGTCGGTGACTACCTTCGAGCCTGGGGCGACCGAGGTCTTGACCCAGGCCTTGGACATGAGGCCCTTGTCGACCGCGTTGCGGGCCAGCACCGCCGCTGCCATCATCACCGAAGGGTTCGACGTGTTGGTGCAGGAGGTGATGGAGGCGATGGTGACGGCTCCGTGGTCGAGAGTGAAGCTGCGGCCGTCGGCGGTAGTCACCTCGATCGGGCTGGAATCGCGGTTGGCTTCAGTGGCGGTCACCACCTCGTGTGGGGCGTCGACAACCTTCGTGTCGGCCTCGGTGTAGGAGGGCGGGTCGGAGGCGGGGAAGGATTCTTCGAGTGTCTCGTCGACCGTGGCGCCTTCCTCCTCGATCGAGCGGTGCACGTAGTTCTCCAGGTCCTTGCGGAACTGAGGCTTGGCGTTGGTCAGCTCGACACGGTCCTGCGGGCGCTTCGGACCGGCGATTGACGACACCACGGTCGACAGATCCAGTTCCAGGTACTCCGAGAAGGCAATCTCCTTGCTCGGATCGTGCCACATGCCCTGCGCCTTGGCGTACGCCTCGACCAGTGCGAGGTTCTCTTCAGGGCGACCGGTGAGACGCAGGTAATCCATGGTGACGTCGTCGATCGGGAACATTGCGGCGGTGGAACCGAACTCGGGGCTCATGTTGCCGATGGTCGCGCGGTTCGCCAGGGGGACGGCGCTGACGCCCTCGCCGTAGAACTCGACGAACTTGCCGACCACACCGTGCTTACGGAGCTTCTCGGTGATGGTGAGGACGACGTCGGTCGCGGTGGCGCCAGCAGGGATCTCGCCGGTGAGCTTGAAGCCCACCACGCGAGGGATGAGCATGGAGACGGGCTGGCCCAGCATGGCCGCCTCGGCTTCGATGCCGCCCACGCCCCAACCGAGGACGCCCAGGCCGTTGACCATTGTGGTGTGCGAGTCGGTGCCGACGCAGGTGTCGGGGTAAGCCTGGAGCGCGGTGGTGCCGCCGCTGGTGACCTCGCGGGTCATCACGGTTCGGGCCAGGTACTCCAGGTTGACCTGGTGCACGATCCCCATCCCCGGTGGGACCACCAGGAAGTCATCGAACGCGGTCTGGCCCCAGCGCAGGAACTGGTAGCGCTCGCCGTTGCGCTGGTACTCGATCTCGATGTTGCGTTCGAGGGCGTCGGCGTTGCCGGCGAAGTCGATTTGCACCGAGTGGTCAATGACCAGCTCGGCGGGTGCCAGGGGGTTGACGCGCTTGGGGTCGCCGCCGAGCTCAACCACTGCTTCGCGCATGGTCGCCAGGTCGACGACGCAGGGCACACCGGTGAAGTCCTGCATGATGACGCGGGCCGGTGTGAACTGGATTTCGGTGTCGGGCTCAGCCTCGGGGTCCCAGCTGGCCAGGGCACGGACGTGGTCGGCGGTGATGTTGGCGCCGTCCTCGGTGCGAAGCAGATTCTCCAGCAGAACTTTGAGGCTGTAGGGGAGCTTCTCCGATCCCTCTACAGCGTCGAGGCGGAAGATCTGATATTCAGCCCCCGCCACCTCGAGTATGTCTTTGGAGCCGAATGTGTCCACAGCAGTCATTTGCAGGTATCCCTTCGAGGATCAGTGAAGCCTTTGGATCCATCCTATCCTGAAACGCAAATAATCTGTATACAGTCGTACACATTCGATTACGCGGCCAGATTTCACGGCCAGAAAAGTGGCTTCCCCGCGGCAAAGTGGTTGCGCCACCACTCACCTGCAGGGCAGCCACTTTTCCGTGCGCAGGATTCCCGGCAAACGACGCCCACCCGGAACCGCGAGGTTTTCTCACCCGGCGAGAAACTCTCTTCCCAACGAGTGTGAGCGCGGGCACACTTGCATCAGCACTCGTTCACCGCTGGGAGCGCCTGACGTCCGTCGGAGCCTGCCCGCGTCAGTCATCGCTGAGGAGGACCATGAGAGCCGTTCGGGTACACCGCTACCAGGAAGACCCGCTGATCGACGACGTGCCGGAGCCCACGGCAACCGGCCCGTGGGACGTGGTCGTCGACATCGGCGCTGCAGGCCTGTGCCGCACCGACCTGCACGTCATCGAGGGCCAGTGGGACGCTATCCAGCACCCCCAACTCCCCTACGTTCTCGGACACGAAAACGCCGGCTGGGTCCGCGAGGTGGGCTCCGCCGTCACCAACGTCCAGCCCGGCGACACCGTGATCATGCACCCGATCGTCACCTGCGGGCTGTGCCTGGCCTGCCGCGAGGGACAGGACTCCCACTGCGAAAACTCCACCTTCCCCGGGCTGAATGTCGACGGCGGGATGGCCGAAGTGATGAAGACCAACGCCCGCTCAGTGGTGAAACTCGATCCATCCCTCAAGCCTGCTGACATTGCCGCCCTCGCCGACGCTGGCCTCACCGCCTACCACGCGGTCCGCAAAGCCGCACCACTGCTGCACCCCGGAACCCACGCCGTCGTCATCGGCAGCGGCGGGCTGGGCCACATCGGCATCCAATCCCTGAAGGCGCTCACCGCGGCGCAGATCACCGTCGTCGACACCTCCGAGGAGGCACTTGAGCTGGCAAGGACGCTCGGCGCCGACCACACGCTGTCACAAGCTGGCGACGGCGGGAAGCTCCTCGAGATCACCGAGGGCGGCGCTCACGTGGTTTTCGACTTCGTCGGGGAGCACGGCACCGAGGAGCTCGGACTGAACGCGCTGCGTAACCGGGGCAGCTACTACACGATCGGCTACGGCGGAGCGGTGAACATCGACACCATCGAGATCATCTCCCGGGAAATCAACATCGTGGGAAACCTCGTGGGTACCTACCTCGACCTCGTGGAACTCATGACCCTCACCGCCCAGGGCAAAGTCACCCTGCACACCCAGACGTACGACCTCGAAGATGCTGTCCAGGCCATGCATGACCTGGACAGCGGCAAGCTGGTCGGCCGTGGCATCCTCGTCCCCAACCTCACCCAAGGGAGATAACAATGGCGTATCCCGCGAAATACTCGACCCTCAACGAGCTTCAGCTCACTGAGGAGGCCCGCCGGATCCTGGTCCGGATCATCAGGGTGGCCTTCCCGCACCCGAAGATTCCGGACGGACCCTATGAGCGCATGGCCGACAAGATCATCACCGAATCCAACGAGTCCACCTGGTTCAGGGTGGCGCTGACCCAGGGCCTGCTGACCCTGAACCAGCAGGGCGGCGAGAATTTCCTTGACCTCTCCGACGACCGGGCCCTCGCCGTGCTGCAGCGCATCGCCGACCTGGAGTTTTTTGGCTTCATCCGGCGGACCACGGTCCTGAACTTCTACGACGACCCCGAGGTGTGGGGAGTCTTCGGCTACGAAGGCGAATCCTTCTCCAAGGGCGGCTATCTGCACCGCGGATTCGATGACCTGGACTGGCTGCCCAGCCCCAGGATCGAGGAAGCCGACGAACCGCTCACCGAGATCGGCCCGCTCGGCTACGACATTTCTCAGCAGGCACCCCAGCGGGTACAGGAATCCTCGGACAGCACGGATGAAGAGCCGGTCGAGGACCTCTTCAAGGGTCAGAACAAAGTTGAAGGAGCACGAACCATATGAGCACTGAAACATCGGCACACTTCGGCTTGGACGACGACTCGGTGGTCGTCATCATCGGCTCCGGCGCCGGCGGCGGCACCCTCGCCCATGAACTCACCGAGAAGGGCATCAAGGTAGTGGTCCTCGAAGCGGGCGGCCACATCACCAACGACGAATACATCAACCACGAGTGGGAGTCGTTCAACCAGATGGCCTGGCTGGACCCGCGGACGACGTCGGGCAGCTGGCGGATCGCCCGCGACTTTCCCAACCTGCCCGCCTGGATTGTGAAAGCAGTGGGCGGCACCACCACCCACTGGTCCGGCGCCACCCCGCGGTTCAAGGCGCACGAGTTCAAGACCCGCAGCACCTACGGGCGGATCGACGGCGCCAACCTGCTGGACTGGCCCATCACCCTTGAGGACCTGGCACCGTACTACGACAAGGCCGAACAGAAGATCGGCAGCACCCACCGCCACGGCCGGCCGGCACTGCCCGCCAACAACAACTACAAGGTACTTGCTGCGGGGGCCGAGCGCATCGGGTACCGGCACTACGCCACCGGCCCGTACGGCACCAACGCGGAGCCCTACGACGGCCGGCCCGCCTCCGTCCAGGACGGCTTCAACTTCCAGGGCGACAAGAGCAAGGCCAAATGGTCAACCCTCGTCTCCGAGATCCCCAAGGCGCTGCGCACCGGCAAGCTCGATCTCCGGCCCAACTGCCACGCCGTACAGATCACCCACACCCCCGAGGGCACTGTGGACAGCGTCATGTACATTGACGACGCCGGGAACCTCCAACGCCAGAAGGCCCGCCTCGTGGCGGTGGCAGGGAACTCGATCGAGACGCCGCGGCTGCTGCTGCTCTCCGGGTCCCCCATGTTCCCGGATGGGTTGGCCAACTCGTCCGGCCAGCTGGGCCGGAACTACATGCGCCACACCACCGGTTCGGTGTACGCAAAGTTCGACAAACCGGTCCACATGTACCGCGGGGAGACGATGGCCGGCCTGGTGGCTGATGAGTCCCGGCACGACGTCGACCGTGGTTTCTCGGGCGGCTATTACCTCGAAACCATCGCACTGGGGCCGGCGTTCCTGGCCAGCTTCGCGGACCCCGGAGCCTGGGGCCCGAATTTCGCGTCACTGCTCGACGACTACGAGAACACGGCGGGTCTGTGGATTGTCGGCGAGGACATGCCGCAGGAAACCAACCGGGTCACCCTGAACACCAGTGTGAAGGATCGCCTCGGCCTGCCCGTGCCGAACGTCCACTTCGACGACCACGCCAACGACACTGCGATGCGCAACCACGGCTACCAGCAGGCGTCGCTGCTTTACGAAGCGGTGGGCGCGCTTTCCTCGCACCACACCCCGCCGTACCCCGCGACCCACAACATGGGAACCGCGAGGATGAGCGAACGTCCGGAAGACGGCGTCGTCAACCAATGGGGGCAGACCCACGATGTGAAGAACCTCTTCGTGTCGGACGGGTCACAGTTCACCACGGGGGCGGCAGCGAATCCGACGCTCACCATCGTGGCTCTGGCGATCCGGCAGGCCGAGTACATCGCGGAGCAGCTGGCGACGTCGTCCCTGTAGGACCGCCGGCCATCCAAGGACGTCGTCACTGCGCGACCGGGTCCCGAGCCCAGGCTCGGGACCCGGTCGCGAGCATCACACGAAGATCAGCACAAACCCCACCACCGCAGCCGCCACACCGATCCCGGTGAGCACCCAGCCCAGGATCCTGAAAGCATGGGCCGGCGGCACCGGTTCGGTCAGCGAGTACAGTCCCGGATCGCGCCGGTTGTAGTAGATGGTGAATTCGGTCCCCGGCACCAGGTCCTTGCCCTCCCTGAAGGAAAACAGGGCCTCGCGGATCTCATAGTCCTGGTCGTGCCAGCGGTAGCCGATGCCTTCACCGGTCACGAAAACAACCGCGTGCGTGGCGGTCCAGCCGAGCTGCGAGGTGCGGATAATCCAGGCGGTCAGGATCAGCAGAATCCCCGGCACGAGCCCCACCCACGTCAGTACCTCAGTAATCACACCCCACAACTGAGACTGGTTCTCCATAGTTTGATGCTATCGAGTATTTATTGACGCTGCGGCAACACCGACGTGGCCCGAAGCGCCCGGCCCACCTTGTCGGCCGTGTCACGCAGCAGCACGGCGATCCGCGCGGACCGCTGATCGAACTCTGCTGCGTCGAGCGAGACGGCAACGGATCCGACAATCTGACCGGCAGCATTCCGCACCGGGGCGCCCAGACAGGAAGATCCGATCATGAATTCCTCGCGCTCGACGGCAATCCCGCCTTCTCTGACCCGGTCCAGTTCCAGCTCCAGGTCTTCCAAGGTGCTGATGGTGTTGTCGGTCATGGCCGGCAGACCATGCCTGCCCAGGAACACCCGGCGCTGTGCCGGGTCCATGCCGGCCAGCAGGATCTTCCCGAACGCCGTCGCGTGCGCTGCGTCGTTGAACCCGAAGCCCATCGGGGTGATGCGCCGTCGGGCCGGGGAGTCCACCACGTGCGCCACCACAATATGATCGCCGCGGTGCACCGCGTAGTAGGCGGCGGCGTCGCCCCGTGAATGTAGTTCGAGCACCAGCCGGGCCACTGCGGACGGCGTCCCGACCTGCCGGTGCAGGGAGGCATCCAGGGCGTGCAACTTGTAGCCGAGCGCGTACCTACTCTCATCCTTGAGATGGACCAGATGCCGTGACTCGACAAGGGTTTTCAGGAGCCGATACACGCTGGGCAGCGGCATGTCCAGGGCGGCGGCGACTTCTTTGGCCGACAGGCCACGCTCGTCGGCCGCGACGACGTCGAGCAGCGCGAAAGCCTTCTGCACCGAAGCCATGCCGGTAAGGGCATCATTGCGTCCCATGACCCCATCTTCGCCGGTCGGTCAACCCAATGCCAAACACCTGGGCCAGGCCTGTGCCAAACACGCCCCGCAATAGCGGGGACACCCGGCTATTCGACGGTCAGCTCACCCATGCGCCCCCAACCGTCCGAGGAGATCTTCTCGCTGATGATCTGCGGGGTCTCCACCAACGCCTGCGGCATGTCCTTCATGGCCTGCTGGAAGTGCTCACTGTTGACGTGATCACCGGCGGCATCGTCCTGGAACGCTTCGACCAGAATGAACTGGTTGGGGTTCTCAACGCTGCGTGACCAGTCAAACCACAGGTTTCCCGCCTCCTGCCGGGTGGACTCGGTGAAGTCGCGGGTAAGGTCGAGCCAGCGGTCCGTCCAGTCGGGTTTGACGTTGAATTTGACGACGATGAAGATCACTGCGCGCCTGCCTTGGGTGGTGGGGATGAAGCGGTGTTTCCAGCAGTCTGCCGTTAATCACCGCAGCCTCCAACTCCGGTTCTCGCCTCGTGAGAATGCCCGGCGTCATCCACCCCGCACACGCCTACGCTGACATTGGAACAGCCCTCTATCGAAGGAGATTGAGATGAGTCATCCTCTGCAGGTCCGCACCATGATCAGCCCGGCCCGGTATGTCCAGGGAAAAGGGGCCATTCATCGGGTTGGCGAGTTCCTGACGCCGCTGGGCAGCAAGCCGCTCATCGTGGCCGACGATCTGGTCTGGGGTTTCGTCGCACACGACGTCGAAGCCTCCCTCACTGCCGCTGGCCTGCCCACCACCCGGGTGGGGTTCGGCGGTGTTCCCAGCGCCAACGAGGTCAACCGGTTGACCGGGCTCATCACCGAACACCAGGCGGACGTGATTGTGGCGGTGGGCGGCGGCAGCACCATCGACGCCGTCAAAGCCTCCGGCTTCGCGGCAGGGATCCGGTGGGTCACCGTACCCACCGTCGCCTCCACCGACGCACCCACGTCCGCCCTGTCAGTGATTTACACCGACGACGGCGTCTTCGAGGAGTACCGCTTCTTCCCCCGCAACCCTGACCTGGTCCTGGTGGACACCCAGCTGGTGGCCAATGCGCCGGCGTCGTTCCTTGCCGCAGGAGTGGGCGACGCCCTGGCCACCTGGTTGGAAGCCCGTGCCACCAGCCAGGCCTTTGCCGCCACCATGGCGGGCGGCCTGCCCACCCTGACCGGCACGGCCCTCGCCCGGCTGTCCTGGGACGTGCTGTGGGAAAACGCGCTCCCGGCGCTCGACGCCGTCCGTGACAACGTGGTCACCCCCGCACTGGAGAAGGTAGTGGAAGCCAACACGCTGCTCTCCGGGCTGGGGTTCGAGTCCGGCGGGCTGGCCGCCGCCCACGCCATCCACAACGGCCTGACTGCCGCCGCCCAGACCCACGGGCTGGCTCATGGCCAGAAGGTCAACATCGGGTCCCTCACTCAGCTGGTCCTGGAAGGTGCACCCAGCGCCGACATCAGGGACTTTGTAGAATTCACCACCCGGGTGGGCCTGCCCAACACGTTGACGGAAGTGGGCCTGTCCCCCGACGACGACGAGGACCTCCGGCGGGTAGCCGAAGCCGCTACCGTGCCCGGCGAAACCATCCACAATATGCCCTTCCCTGTGGGCGTCGACGATCTGACGAGCGCCCTGAAATCGATCGAACGGCTTTCCGCCGGGATCCGTAGCCGGGCTGGGCTGCCCGAACCCGTGCAGTACAAGGCGAAGCACTGACTACCGGGGCGGCGCGGGTGATCGATGCCCTGCGCTCGGCAGTCGCTGACCCGGGGCAGGTCAAAACCCGGGCCATCGACGTGCACGCCAACGCCCACGACGCCTCACACTTTTTGCTCATCCCGCAGGCAGTGGTGGTTCCGTCCAACGCCGCGGAGGTGGGGCGCCTGCTGCAGGCTAGCGCGGCGCAGGGCATT
This sequence comes from Arthrobacter glycogeni, assembly GCF_054511155.1. Lineage (NCBI taxonomy): Bacteria > Bacillati > Actinomycetota > Actinomycetes > Micrococcales > Micrococcaceae > Arthrobacter > Arthrobacter glycogeni. Next base: position 80,848 of record NZ_JBTNDE010000002.1, read on the forward strand.
CCACTGACTCTCCGGGCCGGTGGCACCAGTCTCAGTGGTCAGTCCGTCACCGACAGCGTGCTGGTTGACGTGCGCAAGAACTTCCGTGAGATCGGGGTGCTCGACGGCGGTTCCCGGGTGCGCGTGCAGCCGGGCGTCACCGTCAGGGCGCTCAACGCCCGGCTGGCCCGGTACGGAAGGAAATTCGGTCCCGACCCGGCCAGCGAAGCGGCGTGCACCATCGGCGGGGTGGTGGCGAACAACTCGTCGGGGATGAACTGCGGCACCACGGACAACGCCTACCGGACCCTTGAGTCGGTGACCGTGGTGCTGCCGAGCGGCACCGTGATCGACACGGGGTCCGTCGATGCCGATGCGAGGCTGCGGTCCCTCGAGCCCGATCTCCATGACGGGTTGCTGCGGTTGTCCCGGCGGCTGCGGGACGACCCGTCGTCGGTGCGGACTGTGCAGCACCAGTTCTCCATGAAGAACACGATGGGGTACGGCCTGAACGCGTTGCTGGACTTCGACACCCCCGCCGACATGCTCGCCCACCTGATCGTGGGCAGTGAAGGAACCCTCGGGTTCATCGCCGAAGCAGTGTTTCGCACCATTCCCCGCCCCGCGTTCGCGACCACGGGCCTGCTGGTGTTCCCCGATCTTGAGACTGCCGCTGCGGCCCTGCCAGCCCTGGTCGACTCCGGAGCGGCGACTGCCGAGCTGATGGACGCCGTCTCGCTGAAGGTGGGACAAACCCTGACGGGGACTCCCGACGTCGTCCGCAGCCTTGCCGTCGTCAACCAGGCGGCGCTGCTGGTCGAATACTCGGCGGGCTCGGCGGCTGAAGTTGCCGATCTACAGGGCGGCAGCCAGGAGCTGCTGGGCGGGCTCGGTTTGAGCGGGCCAACCCGGTTCAGCACCGACCCGGCGACCCGGGCCAGCCTGTGGCAGCTTCGCAAGGGACTGTATGCGTCGGTGTCCGGGGCCAGACCGCCGGGCACCACGGCCTTGCTGGAGGATGTGGTGGTGCCCGTCCCGGCGCTGGCCCGCACCTGCACCGAGCTGACCCGGTTGTTCGACAGACACCGGTACAGCAACAGCGTGATCTTCGGGCACGCCAAAGACGGGAACATCCACTTCATGCTCACTGACCGGTTCGCGGCCCCCGACGAGCTGGAACGGTACCGGGCGTTCACCGAGGACATGGTGGACCTGGTACTGGGCGAGAACGGGTCGCTGAAGGCCGAGCACGGAACCGGCCGCATGATGTCGCCCTACGTCCGTCGGCAGTACGGCGATGAGCTGTACTCGATCATGCGGGAGCTCAAGCAGGTGTTCGATCCGGCCGGCATGCTGAACCCGGGAATCATCCTCGACGACGACCCGCAGGCCCACCTCCGGCACATCAAGACCACCCCACTGGTGGCTCCCGAGGTAGACCGCTGCGTCTCCTGCGGGTTCTGCGAGCCCGTCTGCCCCAGCAAGGACATCACCCTCACCCCACGCCAGCGCATTGTGACCCTGCGTGCCATTGAGCAGGCACGGCTCGACGGGGACACCGGGTTGGCGGCACAGCTCGAGAACGACTACGACTACGAGTCGGTACAGACCTGCGCCGTCGACGGCATGTGCCAGACCGCGTGCCCCGTCGAAATCAACACGGGGTCCCTGGTCAAACGGCTGCGCCGCGACGACGCCGGGCGGGCGGAGAACCTGGCCTGGGCGGGCGCCGCACACCGGTGGAAGCTCGTCACCCGCGGTGCCGGGCTGGTGCTCGACGCCGCCGCGAAGGTTCCGAGCGCCGTCGTCGTCCCAGCCAATAAACTGGCGCGGACCGTCCTTGGCGACGACACAGTGCCCTTGTATTCCTCGGATCTACCGTCGGGCGGGGCTGCCCGGGCACGGCCGACTCCCGCTGCGGCACCCGACGCCGTGTACTTCCCGGCGTGTGTGGGGGCGATGTTCGGCCCCGCGGGGAACGGTTCGGGAGTACAGGACAGTTTCGCGCTGCTCTGCGAGCGCGCAGGGCTTTCGCTGCTGGTGCCGACCGGGATCGACGGGCTGTGCTGTGGGACGCCGTGGTCGTCGAAGGGCATGGCTGCCGGTGAGGCGACGATGCGGGCGAAGACAGTCGCAGCGCTGCGGGAGGCCACCCACGACGGCGAACTCCCGATCGTCTGCGACGCCTCTTCCTGCACCGAAGGGCTGATCGGCGCACTCGGGGAGGCCTCCGGAGAGCTGGAAGCGACCGGCCGTCGGCCGCTGGTGGTGATGGATGCCGTGCAGTTCGTGGCGGAGCGGGTCCTGCCGTTGCTGGGTGTGGTCGGGCAACTCGACTCGCTGGCCCTGCATCCCACCTGCTCGTCAACCCGGTTGGGGCTCAACCCGGCACTGGAGGCGGTGGCCAACGCCGTCGCGGTAGAGGTCCTGATTCCCGAAAACTGGGGTTGCTGCGCCTTCGCCGGTGACCGCGGGATGCTCCACCCTGAGCTCACCGCCTCGGCCACCCACCGGCAGGCCGCCGACGTCGCAACCTTCGACGCCTCCGCCCACGCCTCCTGCAACCGCACCTGCGAACTGGGGATGACCCGAGCCACCGGCGAGGACTATCGGCATGTCCTTGAACTGCTGGAGGAGGCGACCCGCCGGTAGGCCTCCGGTGCCGCTACTTGACCGACCCGGAGGTCAGCCCGCCGACGATGAACCGCTGGAGGTAGAGGAACAGCAGCAGCACCGGCACCGCGATCATCACGGATCCCGCAGCGAAGATGCCAAGGTTGTTGCTGCGGTCGCCAGCGATGATCCCGAACATTCCGACGGCGAGGGTCTGGACGCCACTGTCGGTGAGGAAAATGCTGGCCAGGATGTATTCTCCGATCACCGCCACGAACACGAGAAGACCGGTGATCGCGAGGACGGGTCGAATCAGCGGCAGGATGATGCTCACGAAGATACGGAAGTGTCCGGCCCCGTCGATGCGCGCGGCCTCATCGAGTTCGGTGGGAATTGAATCGAAGAACCCCTTGATCAGCCATACCTGGCCCAGGGCCCCGCCCATCAGCACCAGACCGTAGCCCAGCAACGTGTTCAGCCCGATCGCGGGGACCACTTCGCCGAAGGATGCGACGAGCAGGAACAAGGCGACGATGGCCAGGAACTGGGGGAACATCTGAATCAGCAGCAGCGCCAGTAGTCCGGTACGCCGACCGGTGAATCGAAACCTGGAGAAAGCGTAGGCGGCGAGCGTGCTCAGGAAGACCTGGGCTAGCGAGACCGCGGTGCACAGGATCAAGGTGTTGAGGTACCACTGGGTGAATGGGCCGTTGGATCCGTTGAGCAGGTTCTCGAAGTTGACCAGGCTGAAGGTGGTGGGGAGCAGCTGCGTGGACGCGACGCTACCCAGCGGGTTCAGGGCCGCCGAGATGATGTAGAGCACCGGGAAGAGCGCGAAGGCGACACCGGCCAGGGCGACCAGATGGCGCCATCCGACCTCGCTCCACCAGCGTGCGCCCCGCGGAACCTCGATCCCGCCACGAACTTTCGAGGGCCTACGGGGCTTGGTCTCGACTGTGGCAGCCCGGACCGGTGCCACCTGGGTGGTAGTCATCGCACGTCCTCCAATGCTTTGGTGTAGCGGAACTGAAGTCCGGCGAGGACCGCAGTGATGATGAACAGGACCACCGAGACCGCTGACGCGAACCCAAACTCGGCTCCACCCTGCCCGAACGCAATCCGGTAGGCGCCGCTGATGAGGATGTCCGTGGCACCAATCACACCGCCACCACCCGGGAATGGCCCGCCGCCCGTGACCAGCTGGATGACGTTGAAGTTGTTGAAGTTGAAGGCGAACGAGGCCACCAGCAGGGGTGCAACGGCGACCAGGAGAAGCGGAAACTGGACCTTCGTGAAGGTAGTCCAGGCGTTTGCGCCGTCGATCTTGGCCGCCTCGTTGATGTCCTGCGGCAGTGCCTGGAGGGCACCGGTGCTGATCAGGAACATGTAGGGAAAGCCGACCCAAAGGTTGGTCAGCAGGACAGCGATCTTGGCGAGGAACGGATCCCCGAGCCAGTCGATCCGGGCGCCACCAAGCATTGCGTTGATCAACCCGAAATCGCGGTTGTAGAAGCTCTGCCAGACCAGGAATGAGATGAACACAGGGATGGCGTACGGGACGATCATTGCTGCGCGGTAGAGCTTCAACCCGCGCACCCGTGGATCGTTGAGGGTGACCGCCAGCAGCAGTCCCAGGACGAAAGTGGTCAGCACCGATCCCACGGCGAAGGTCAACGTCCAGATAAACGACCCGAGCAACAGGCCACGAATCTGGGGGTCGCTGAAGATGCGGACATAGTTCGAGGCCCCAACATTCTGCTCCCAGCTTTGGTCGAAGGCCCGTGCACCCTGGCCATCGGCGAAATATTCGCGGTCGCCGAAGGTTTGCGGGGTGAAGCTCTGACCGGTTGCCGTGTTCGTGAGAGTGTCGGATGCCTCGTCATAGTGCAGGGCTTGAACCCCTTCGAAGGCCTGGCTGATCCCCTGGGTGCGGATGGCTCCGCCCTCGGTGGGGACAGAAAGCTCAGTGAGCTGGCCGCCGGCGTCGTTAACCTCCTTGCCAGTAAGGATGGTCACCCCGGGCACGTCGCGGACGAACCCGTCCTTGATGGTGCCGCCCTCAAGTGACGCCAGACCGTCTTCGGTTCCTTCAAACGCTTCGTTGGTGGTGGGGTCGACCAGATACAGCGTGAAGGGACCCGTGGTAGTGGGGCCAACCGTGCCGACTGTCATGTTGTAGATGGTGCCGCCAGGTAAAGGAGTGACCGAATTGCCAACGATGGCCTGGATTGTCTCTTCCTTGGTGCCGCGCGTGCCGTCTCCGGCGTTGGTGAACGACAGCTGCACCGTAGCGAGGATGGGCAGGATGACGAAAACCGACAGCAGCAGGGTCCCCGGCAGCAGATACTTCAACGGAATGACGCGGCGGGTCGAGTAGACGGCGATCAGACCCACGACGCCCGCCCAGACGCCAACGAGCATCCCCCACTGTTCTGCCGCGACGAGAAGTGGCGTGAGGGAGATACCGGCGCCGAGGGCAGCGCCGAGGCCAATAACCTTGGCGAGAAGGGCGGGTACAGAGGCGGTGGGGCCCAGCGAGAAGCGGGGCCCCACCTTCCGTACCGGAGCGGGCTTCAGTCCGGTCGACATAGCGTTTTACTTGAGAGCGTCGGCGATGGTCTCGCCGGCATCGGTCATGGTCTGCGCCGGATCGGCGCCCCCGACAATGGCTGCTTCGGCTTGCCCGAGGGGCGTCCAGACCGCTGCCATGGCGGGAAGGGCCGGCATCGGGATGCCAGCCGAGGCTGCTTCAGCGCTGAGCTTGACGTCGGGGTCCTCAGCGGACACCTCTTCGAGGAGTGCCGACGTTGCCGGGGGCACACCGTAGGCCTCGTACAGGGCGCGTTGCGTTTCATCCTGTCCGACGACTGTCTGCAGGAACGTCTGCGCGAAGGACTTGTTCTCGCCCTGGGAGGCGACGTAGAACGACTGCACGCCGGTGAAAGGCTGAGCCGGGTCCATCCCCTCGAAGCCTGGAATGGGGCTGATCTCGTAATTGATCCCCGCCTCACGGATGTCCCCGAGGGTCCAGGGTCCGTTGACCATGAAGGGGATCGTGCCCTCATTGAATTGCGCGATGGAGTTGTCGAAAGTGAGCGACTGGGTGAGAACGCCGGTGCCGGTCTCACCCAGCTCGGAGATCTTCTCGGCGGCCGCGATCGATCCGGGCTTACCCACCCCAAGGTCCTCGGGGTTGTAGCTGCCATCAGCGTTCTGGCCAAACAGGTAGCCGCCCGCCGACGAGAAGAAGGGCTGCATGTAATACGCATCCCCTTCCGGACCGACCTGCAGGTTCAGTGCCCTGTCTGCGGTTCCCGCGTCGACGGCAGCCTGGCCGATGCTCAGCAGCTCTTCCACACTTGAGGGCGCGTCGGGTGCCAGATCGGTGTTGCGGATCAGTACCAGCGACTCAATGGAGTAGGGCATCCCGTAGGTCTGCCCGTTGTAGGTGACGGCTTCGGCTGCGATAGGAATCAGTGCCTCTTTCTGATCCGCGCTGATCTGCACCGGGTCGATCGAGTTGTTCTGCACCAGATTGCCGATCCAGTCATGCGCGCCGACCACAATGTCCGGCCCATTCCCTGAGGCGTTTGCAGTCACGAAGTTGGTCTGCAGGTCAGTCGCCACCGTCTGTACCTCGACGGTGATGCCGTTTTCCTCGCCGAACTTGTCCGCGATCGGCTGCATCGCCTGCACGAATGGCCCATTGGCCCAGATCACCAGGTCCGCATCTCCGCGGTCGGGGGCACCCGTTGCGGCCGGTGCGTCTTCAGTGGACGCCGCACCGGAAGCGGATGAGGTAGGGGCCGATGGGGCGGAACACCCGGAGGAAACGATGACCAGCGATACGGCCGCGAACGCCATCGCTGCCGATCTCGCCCTCCGCTGAACAGACATGCCTGAAGTGATAATGCGCATCGATGCGCCTTTCTAATCAAGGGGCCGCGAGGACCAACTGAATACCGCTATCCGAAGGAGTAGGTGGAAGCCGTAAACCTGCGAAAGCGTGTGATGGGTCACAACTGTAAGCGATTACAGTTGTGACGTCCAATACCTACAAATGGTGCAGTAGCGAATTCATTGTCTGAGTCGTCATTTGCGCAACCGGTTCCATTGAGGTTCTTTCGGGCCTAAGATTGTCGACATGCTTTCAAGTTCAATCACCGATCAGCTCCAGCTCTCCCCTCTCCATGAAAGGGACGACGTTCAGCAGTGGTGGCGTTCCTCCGTGATCTACCAGCTGTACCCGCGGTCGTTTCGGGACCTCAACGGTGACGGCATCGGAGACCTCAAGGGCATCACCGCCGAACTGGGCCAGCTTGCTGAGCTGGATATCGATGCGCTGTGGCTATCACCCTTCTACTGCTCCCCGCAGCTCGATGGTGGGTACGACGTCAGCGACTATTGCGATGTGGACCCCATCTTCGGGACCCTTGAAGACTTTGACGCCCTGGTGACCAAAGCGACGTCGCATGGCCTCCGCGTCATCATCGACCTCGTTCCCAATCACTGCTCCCAGGAACACCAGCTGTTCAAGAACGCCCTGGCGGCAGCACCCGGCAGCCCTGAACGCGGGGTCTTCATCTTCCGGGACGGCTGCGGCGAGGGGGGCACACTCCCTCCCAACAACTGGCAATCCCACTTCGGCGGACCGGCGTGGACGCAGGTTGTGGAAGCTGATGGGCGTCCCGGCCAGTGGTACCTGCACCTGTTCGATTCTTCCCAGCCGGATTTCAACTGGGACAACCAGGCAGTGCACGATGAGTTCGAACGCATCCTCCGCTTCTGGCTGGACCGAGGCGTCGCGGGATTCCGTGTGGATGTTGCCCACGCACTGATCAAGGCCGATGGATTACCCGACTGGGGCGGGCGGGCCGACGGGGGCAGCACCCCGGGATTCCCCTTCACTGAAGCGCCCATGTTCGGGCAGCCCGCAATCCACGACATTTTTCGTCGCTGGCGGTCGATTCTCGGTGAGTACGACGGCGAACGTATCCTGTGTGCCGAAGCCAGCGTCGACCCGTTGAGTAGGCTCGCCGATTGGGTGCGCGAAGACCAGATGCACCAGACCTTCAACTTCTCCTACCTCGCGGCGCCCTGGGACTCCACTGAACTGCGCCGTATCATCACCGCGTCCCTGGAAGCTTTCGACCGGGTCGCCGCTCCAACCACCTGGGTACTGTCAAACCACGACGTCGTCCGGCATCCCACCCGCCTCGGTCAGGGCCCCACAGAAGCGGGGCGGCAGGGCGACGGCATCGGACCCGACGACGAGCAACCGGACCACCGGCTGGGATTACGGCGGGCTACTGCCGCCTCAGCGTTTATGCTCGGACTACCCGGCGGGGTCTATCTTTATCAGGGTGAGGAGCTGGGACTCCCTGATCATACGGAAATGCCTCATCACTACAGACAAGATCCGTCCTATCACCGCACCGAAGGAAACAGGCTCGGCCGCGATGGCTGCCGGGTGCCTTTGCCCTGGACTACTGAAGGGGCTTCCCTCGGATATAGCCATACCGGGGAATCATGGCTCCCCCAGCCGGAGGGGTGGGCCGAACTGTCCCGGGAGGCCCAGCAGAAGGACCCTCGGTCTGTCCTTTCCCTGTACAAAAATGCGCTTGCTCAACGCCGGCTGCACCAGCTGGGCTCGGGGTCGCTCGCCTGGGCAGAGGACTACTTCGCTGAGGGTTGCCTTGGATATGTCAACAACTCTGTCCTCGTCCTGCTCAATATGAGCCCTACGGACCTTGAGATCCCGGATCTACCCATCCTTTTGCGCTCCAACCCGGCCGCCGACTCCTCCCGTATGCTGTCCTCGGAGGAATGCATATGGCTTCACCTGGACTAACCCGCGGCAGAGCCGACGTGGGCCCGCCCCGCATCAAGGACGTAGCGGCCCTTGCGGGTGTGTCCACGGCGACTGTTTCCCGGGCGCTCAGCGGCAACGGGCAGGTGTCGACCAAGGCCCGGACACGGGTGCAGCAGGCAGCCCGCGATCTGGGTTTCGTCATGTCCTACCACGCATCAAGTCTGGCGACCGGTCGCAGCCGCACCATCGGTATCGTCCTGCCCTACATTGACCGCTGGTATTTCTCCGCCGTTCTCGAAGGGGCAGCCGGAGCAATGATCGAGGCCGGGTATGACCTGTCGCTCTACAACTTCGAGGGAGATCAGTACCGCGAAACCGTACTCACTGACTTCCTGCTCCGGAAACGACTCGACGCTGCCATTGCCGTCTCGCTGCATCTCAACGACCACGAGACCGAGCAATTGTTCTCGGCAGGCATCCCCCTGGTCGGCATTGGCGGGCGCATCGCTGGCGTGGATTCGATCTACATCGACGAACATGCCGCGGGTCGCCGTGCCACCGATCACCTCATCGGTCTGGGGCATCGCCGAATCGCGCACCTGGGCGGCGTCCATGAACACGGGCGCCAATTCAAGCCCTCCACCGACCGTCGCGCCGGCTACCTCGACGCCCTACAGGCCGCAGGGATCCCCGCCGACCCCGACTACTCCCTGATCGCTGATTTCACCCTCAATGATGCCTATCAGCAGACAAAGAATCTGCTGGCCGAACCCCGCAACCGTCCCACTGGTATCTTCAGCGCCTCCGACGAAATGGCTATGGGAGCAATCCTCGCGGCACGTGAACTGAACATTAGGGTCCCAGCCGAGCTATCCGTCGTCAGCATTGACGGCCACCCGAACGGCGAGTCTTTTGGTCTGACGACAATTGACCAGCACACTCACGATCAGGGTGCCAAAGCTGTCGCCCGGATTCTGCAGCAACTTTCAGGAGACACCGCCGACATGCCAGACGATCCACTGCCGCTCGACTTCATCGTCCGCTCCTCCACCGCTCCGCCGCAGGAGGCAGCCCGCCGGTAGGCTTCCAGTACCAGTACCGGTACCGGTGCCGGTGGCGGAATATGCTGCCAGGATCCGCTGCCGGTGCCGCTACACCAACCGCCAGGAGAAACCACAGTGCGCCTCATAGCCGAAAACTGCTACCAGCTTGAAAAGTCCAGGGGGTCGAACGGCTATCTGGTGAGCGGCCCCGGGTTCACCGCGGTGATCGACCCGGGCATGCCGGGCGGCTACGATGCCCTGCTCACCGAACTGCGCGATGCAGAGCCTGTGATTGGTCCGGTCACCCATATCCTCCTGACCCACTACGACGCCGACCACACGCGGGTGGCAAAGCAACTGCAACAGACGCTTGGGGTGCCGGTCTGGCTCGGCGCTGCCGACGCCGCCATCCTGCGCGGGGACGTTCCTCCACCCACCCGTTTCCGGCGTTTCCTCGCCCGGGTCTTCCCGACCGGTTACCCGGCGGGGGTCGTTGAGCTGACCGGCGAACAAACCGTAGCCGAGGGTCTCACAGCCTTTCCCACGCCGGGCCACACCCCCGGGCACATGGCGTTCCAGTTCAGTGCGGTGCTCTTTTCCGGCGATGCGGTGGCAGTGTCGGCGAACGGTGAGCTCAGGCAGTTCTACCGGCTGACCATCAGCGATCCAGCGCGGGCCCGGCAGACCGAGGATCTGCTGTGGGCCAGGATCGCCTGCGGTGGTGTGCGGTGGATCTGCGCCGGGCACAACCCGCCAGCGAAGACCGGGATCCGCTAGGAGTCTTTGGGTGCAGAATCCCCGGGTGCAGAGTCCTTGGGCGAGGAATCCCCTGGTGGAGCGTTTTGGGGTGCGGCGCCGTCCTTCGCTGGATCCTCGTGAGACCTGAGCTCATCGAGGGCCGTAATGGCTTTTTCCCAGCGCGTCTGCCGTTCGGCGGGTGATTGCTCCCACCAGGGTGTGCCCCGCTCGCCGAGGCCTTCCTTGGCGATCTGCACGCGGCGACGCGCCTCCTTCACCTTGGGTTCCTGTTTGGCCTTGCGGTGCTTGTTGACGGCCGAGCGGGCGCGGCCCAGCTGGGATAGCAGCTGCTTGGCGACGTCGTCGGGCAGGGTGGGATCGGCGCGGCGCCATTTCCTGCCTTCATGCAGGAAGAACCGGTCGTCGTCGGGCGTCTGGGTGGTCACTGGCTAGCCTGCAGCCCGAATAGCGCCCCGAAGAACAGGAAGAATCCTACGATCAGGAGGACCGCCCAGATGGTCGAAATCCACCCGAGCACCTTGCCGATGGTGGCCGCCTGATTGAACTTTTCGGCTCTGCTGGCCTGGATGATGGCCAGAGGTCCGAAGACAATGCCGAAAAAGAACAGTCCGATGATCCCAAACACCAGAGACAGCTGGGCGTGCTTCTGCCCTTGCATCGCACCCTGGGAATGCATGGTGTGCGTTGGCCCGTAGTGGGAGGGCTGTCCGGGGTAGTTCTGGGACATAGGTTCATCCTTTGGTCTGCGTAGCTGGCTAAGGGTACCAACCTACTAGCTGTTGGGGACCGGCGGACCTACGACCAACAGTGCCGCGAAGACCACGGCGACCGCCGCGACCGACACCACCGCAGCCAGCAGGGGCTTGCGCAGCACCCAGGCCTGCAGTTGCTCGGCCGGGCCGCGCGGGGTGGCGGCGCCCGGGGCGAGCCGCCACCCGCCGTCGAGCTTCCGGCGGCGTTCCATTGACCGGTCGAACACGACCGAGGCAAGAGGAACAACAGCCGAGAGCAGGCCCACAACACCAAGTTTGAAGGACCAGCGCTGGTTCACCCAGACGAAGATCGTGACCATCACAAACACCAGGAAAACAAAACCGTGGATTCCGCCAGCTGGTGAGATCAGCGACTCGGTTGTTTGGGTCGCGTACTTGAGGAACATGGCCAGGAGCAGGAAGGCCCAGGTCAGTGCCTCGGCGACGGCGACGGTGCGGAACAGGATGCGAGGGCTCATGCGTTTCTCTCCAGAATGGTCGGTCCTTCCAAATTACCGCAGGGCGTTGCACCCGCCCGCACCCATCCGGCGTTGGACACGTCACATCCGTACCTTTGGTGTGGATAGCCGCCGCAAGCCCGTCGCTGTTGGGTCTCCCCTTCCCACCGAATCACGGCTGCCGGTTGACCGGGCCACCGTGATCAGCGTGGCGATAATGATGACTGCCCCGGCCAGCTGGCCAACCGAGAGGGTTTGGCTCAGGAAGACCCAGCCGCACAACGTCGCCGTCAAAGGACTCAGCAAGCCGAGGAATGACGCGGTCGACGCCGGGAGCCGGCTCAGTCCGCGAAACCAGAGGAAATAGGCGACGACCGAACCGATACTCATGAGGTAGAGGTAGCCAGCAATATTCGCTGGGGTCAGCACTGCGGGCGGCGGCCCTTCGACCAGCCATGCCAACGGCATCAGGAACAAGCCGCCAGCGACGAGTTGCCACGCTGTCAGTGTCAGGGGCGACGCGGGTTGCCCCCACCTCTTCAGCAGGACAACCCCGGTGCCCATGGAGGCGGTGCCCAGAAGCGCCGCGGCGACGCCGATAGGGTCGAGTTTGGCCTCGGCGGACAGGACCATCAGGGCCACCCCGAGGATGCCGGCCATGCCCGCGACTATTTTCCGCGCGGTGAGCCGCTCCGAAACGACCACCGAGGCAAGGACGGCGACGACGAGCGGCTGGATGGCTCCCATTGTGGCGGCCACACCGCCGGGAAGCCGGTAGGCGGCGATGAACAGCAGCGCGAAGAACGCGCCAATGTTGAGCACCCCGAGGGCTGCGGCCTTCCACCACCAACTACCCTGCGGCAGCCGGCGGATCAAGAGCAGCAGGACCAGCCCCGCGGGCAGCGCCCGCAGCACCGCAGCGAGGTGTGGACGGTCGGGTGGCAGATACTCGGCGGTCACCAGATACGTTGTCCCCCAGATGGCGGGAGCGAAAGCTGTCATTCCCAGGATCATTCGATTGCTAAGCACTTAGCTAGTTTAGCTAAGTGCTTAGCGAGTGTCTAGGCTTGGTTCATGATCGATCACGTTGACCGCATCCTCAGGCAATGGAATGCCGAACGGCCCGACCTCGATGCTTCCCCCATGGGGGTTATCGGGCGGCTATCCCGGTTGTCCCGGCAAATCGACCGGGAGCTTGGGCAGACCTTCCTCAACCATGGGATGGACGCCGCAAGCTTCGACGTCCTCGCTACCCTACGCCGGTCCGGTCAGCCCTATGCTCTGACCCCTCGCGAACTCACCGCCAGTTCGATGGTGACCTCCAGCGCCATTGCCCAGCGCCTCAACCGACTTGAGGAACGCCGGCTGATCACCCGCGCCAAGGACCCCGGCGACGGACGCGGCAAGCAGGTGGCACTTACCCCCGACGGCCTTAAACTGATCGACGCTGCCCTACCCGAGCACCTGGCGACCGAACAGCGGATCCTCTCCGCCCTATCATCCGATGAGCGGGACGCCCTCGCCGTGCTACTGACCAAACTGTCAGCGGCACGTGGTTAGCTGAAACAGTCCTGATACCGCAAACCGCTCAAAGGTTGCAGCTGCTGGGAGGCACAGTGTTTCTTCTCGACCCCACCCTTCCCGGTGGGCCGCCGGACCTGGTCTTTTCCGCCACCGACCTGGTCACTGCCGCCGAATGCGAGTACCGGCTGCTTTCCGCTCTCGACGAGAAGCTGGGCCGTTCCACCCGGCCGGTGTTCGACGTCGACGCCATGCTGGAGCGCACCGCCGTCCTCGGCGATGTCCATGAACGCAACGTGTTCGACGCCCTCATTGCTGAGCACGGCCCCTGGAATCCTGACACCCAGACTGGCGTGTACGACGTCGTCCCCGCCGTGGGAATGCACCGCACCCCCTTGGTGGACAAGCATCGGGAATCGATTGCTGCGCTGAGGTCGGGGGCCGACGTCGTCTTCCAGGCGGCGTTCTTCGACGGCCAGTTCCACGGCAGATCCGACTTCCTGGTGAAAACCACTGAGGGACAGTACGCGGTCTGGGACACGAAACTGGCCCGCCACGCGAAGGTAAGCGCCCTGTTGCAACTCGCTGCCTACGGTGACCAGTTGCTGGCGGCTGGCATCCCGACGGCGCCCGAGGTCACGCTGGTGCTGGGCAACGGAGCGCACAGCATCCACAGTCTCTCCGACATTCTGCCCATCTTCCGCGAGCGCCGCGCACGGTTCCTGCGCCTGGTCGACAAGCACCGCAGCCAGCCCGAACCGGTGCGGTGGGGACGTGCTGGCCACACCGAGTGCGGCCGCTGCAACTACTGCCAGCTGAAGGTCGTCGAAACCCGGGACCTGCTGCTGGTAGCAGGAATGAGCACCACCCGCCGGGCAAAGCTCCACCAGGACGGCATTCGCACCATTGACCAATTGGCCGCCCTCGACGTTCCCATCAATAACAAGAGCCTGCTTCGGTTGGGAGATCAGGCGCGGATGCAGACCGGCACAGCCCACCCCGACGGCAGCGTGGTCTACACCGGCAAGGAGGGCCTGCCGACCACGTTGAGCTACCGAGTTCTCCCCGACCACACGTTGGGTACCCTCCCTGCGCCCAGCCAGGGGGACATCTTCTTCGATTTCGAGGGCGATCCGTTGTGGCAGGACAGTGCCGGCAGATGGGGTCTTGAGTATCTGTTCGGCGTCGTCGAGAACCCAGACCGCCCCGGCGACCCTCCCCCGTTCCTGCCGTTATGGGCGCACTCCCGCCTCGAGGAGCGCCACGCCTTCACTGACTTTCTTGAGTACGTCGCCGACCGCCGGGCCCGGTACCCCAACCTGCACATCTACCACTACGCCTCCTATGAGAAGACTGCGCTGCGCAACCTGTCGCTGACCCACGTGGTCGGCGAGGATGCGGTGGACGCCCTGCTTCGGGAAGGCGTCCTCGTGGACCTGTATGAGACGGTGCGCCACAGCCTGAGGATTTCCGAGCATTCCTACAGCATCAAGAAGCTCGAACCCCTCTATATGGGTGAACATCTGCGCAGCGGGGATGTTAAGGACGCCGGAGCCTCAGTGGTTGCCTACGCCGACTACTGCACTGCCAGGGATTCCGGTAATGAAGTCCTCGCCGCTGAGATCCTCGCCGGAATCCGCGACTATAACGAGTACGACTGCCTCTCGACCCTCCGGCTCCGCGACTGGCTGCTCGACCGGGCCGCCGAACAGGGCGTCACAGCCGCTCCCGGCCCCCGGCAGGATGCCCCGGCAGAACTGCAGGAGCCACCCCCCGAGGAGACCCGACTTCTGGCGTACCTTGACGGTCTCCCCCTGACCCGCGAGCTGACCGCTGATGAGCAGGCCGTGGCGATGGTCGCCGCAGCTGTCGGCTATCACCGCCGCGAAGACAAGCAGTTCTGGTGGGAGCATTTCGACCGGCTGGACACGGCGATCGAGGACTGGCCGGATACCCGCAACGTCTTTGTGGTGCAGGGGGCCGAGGTTCTCGATGACTGGGAAAAGCCCACCTCTCGAAGCAACCCGGTCCGCACACTCCGATTGACGGGCGTGGCGTCCGAGGGATCCGACTTCGAGCCGGGGAAAACCCTGTTTCGCCTGTATGACCGGCCGTTCCCGGACGACCTCGCTGCCGAAGCCGGGACGGAGACCTCATTCAGGGCCGGTTGGTTCGGCACCGAGGTAGTCTCCCGGGACCACGACGGCGTCCTGGACGTGCTGGTGATCCGCGAGAAGCTCAGGACCAAGGGTGCCGTGTATAGCGAACCGCCCATCGCGCTGACCCCCGATCAGCCGATCGCGACGAAGAGTATCCGCGCCGCGTTGGCCGAGTTGGCCCACCAGGTGGGGTCAGTGGTGCCCGACCTGCCCCGCAGCCCGGGGCTGGAGGTGCTGCGCCGGGCCAACCCCAGGCTCTCTGGTGTGGGGTCCCTGCCGGTGGTGGTCGACGGCGACTACGTCACCGCCATCACCGCCGCCGTCACCGCGCTGGACCACAGCTATCTGGCCGTGCAGGGCCCGCCGGGGACCGGCAAGACCTACGTCGGCTCACACGTCATCTCCGCGCTGGTGGCCCGCGGCTGGAAAGTAGGAGTGGTGGGCCAATCCCACAAGGTGGTCGAGCACCTGATCCGGCAGGCACTCGCGGCCGGTGTCCCGGCTGACCGCACCGCGAAGAAGACCAAAGATCCCCAGACACCGTGGGCCCACACCACCGACGATGGCGTTGCGGCGCTCCTCGTTTCCCCAGGCGGAGCGCTGGTCGGCGGGACCGCCTGGACGATGACGGGCAGCAAGGTCCCAGCCGGCTCCCTGGATCTGCTGGTCATCGACGAGGCAGGACAGTACTCGCTGGCGAACACCCTCGCGGTGTCGCGGGCAGCCACGCGCCTCCTGCTGCTGGGCGATCCGCAGCAGCTGCCGCAGGTGACCCAGGGAACCCACCCCGAACCAGTGGATACCTCAGCGCTGGGCTGGCTCTCGGCGGGTCACGCGACCCTTCCCCCAGAGCTCGGCTACTTTCTGGCCGATAGCTGGCGGATGCACCCCGACCTCTGCGCAGTCGTGTCCCGGCTGTCCTACGACGGAAAGCTCGAGTCGGCGCCTGCAGCCGCCCAGCGCTTCCTTGCGGGACCACCGGCAGGGGTTGAGTGCATCATGGTGGAGCATGCCGGCAATACCACCTCGTCGCCCGAGGAAGCCGCGGAGGTGGTCGCCCAGGTGACAGCGTATCTCGGTCTTCAATGGGCGGGTGGCACGGGCGAGCGTCCTCGCCCGCTGGAGCCCGACGACCTACTGGTCGTGGCTGCCTACAACGCCCAGGTGCAGGAAATCCAGACCCGCCTTAAGATGGCTGGGCTGAAGGGCGTGAGGGTGGGAACCGTCGACAAGTTTCAGGGTCAGGAAGCTCCGGTGGTGATCGTTTCGATGGCCTGCTCCTCGGCGGTCGAGGCTCCCCGGGGGGTCGGATTCCTCCTCAACCGCAACCGGGTCAATGTTGCAGTGTCGCGAGGGCAATGGCGGGCAGTCATCATCCGTTCGCCATTGCTCACCCACCATTTACCGCCCCGGCCGGAACAGTTCGAGGAGTTGGGAGCCTTTGTCGGGTTGTGCATGGCGGGGACGGATGATTCGCTCTAGCCAGGGCTGGCGACCAAGCCCCCGTCCGTGGGGGGGAGGCAGCGTAGTGGGTTGACGGCGTGACTCCGACCTATTTCCGGCCCACCCCCTTGGATCAAAGATGTGACGATTAACGCAAAATAGGGCGGGAATTGCTTCCCGCCCTATTTCAGTGGTCAGTGACCACTAAGTCGAACTAGACGACCTGGATGTTTACGGCCTGAGGACCCTTGGGGCCCTGCTCGGTCTCGAAGCTAACCTTCTGGTTCTCGTCGAGGGACTTGAAGCCGCTCGAGTTGATAGCGGAGAAGTGAGCGAACACATCGGCGCTGCCATCTTCTGGTTCGATGAAGCCGAAGCCCTTGTCAGCGTTGAACCATTTCACGGTACCTGTTGCCATTTTTAATCATCCTTCTGGAAATATGAAACCAATCCCGACTGTCGGGCAGTTTCAGTCGCGGCGTTCGTTTCCCGCTTCTACAGAAAAAGCGGCTGGCCCGTCTGGGTTTCGCCGCTTGAAATACAAAATGCGCAACACTACAACTGCGTAAGAGTCTACATGGATTTTGCTGGAGGCAAAACCGCGGTGCGGGCGCCGCCCAAAAAATAGAGAGAACCTGGAGCGATCCGCTCGTCGGTCTGTGACGAAGAACATGTAGCGAGCAGTCCTCGACTCGTAGTGGACGGCTTCAACAACATCAGTTCGCAAAAGTCAGTAGCTACCAAGCCCGATGAAAGGCAACACCATGAACACCACCTCCAAAGCCCTGAGCGTGGCCTTCGCCGCCACCCTCGCCGGAGCGGTCAGCCTGGGTACAGCCGGCATGGCCGTCGCAGCACCTGCGAGTGCCCCTCTTTCCCTGCCTGCGATGACTCAGGCCGAGGACGTAGTCATCACCATCACGGATTTCTCTTTCGATGTTTCCGGGCCGGTTAGCCCGGGCGCCACAGTGACGGTGACCAACAACGATTCAGAAGCCCACACGGTATCGTCGACCGCCCTGGAATCCGGATCAATCGCTGGCGGGACCAGCCTTACCTTCAGTGCCCCCAGCGAGCCTGGCGAGTACCCGTTCATCTGCGACTTCCACGGCAACATGATGGGAACCCTGGTCGTCGAGGCGGCGGCGGCCCCCGCCCCAGCCGAAACCCCGGCTCCGACCCCGGACCCCACCCCGACTCCAACGTCCCAAATGGGCGAAATGCCCAAGGGCGGCGCCGATACCGGCGCTCAGGAGTCCCCTTCCGAGGGTGCGCTTGGCGGGATTGTTCTCGGCGGCGGGCTGGTCCTCGCCTTGGCGGCAGGCAGCACCTACGTGGTGCGCCGGGCGACAAGCAGCAGCTAGCGACCGCTCGACCGGTATGGAGCGTATGCAACCTCCATACCGGTCTGGGGCTGCGCTCCGCCGTCACATACTGTCTGAAAACGCATGAAAGCATTGGCGCATGTCTTCGACCTCTGACGAGTCGCCTCGGCAGCGCCGCCGCCCACCGCTTCGGATCCTCCTGATCTTGCTGCTACTCGGCATACTCTCGTGGGCGCTGGCGTCCGTCGGGCCCGGTCTGGTCACCGGCATGAATCTCCTTGGGAGTTCCCTCCTGAGCGGCTCCGAGTGCACAGTCAAAACCGCCAACGGCGACGTCGGCCTCACCGGCGACGAGGCGAAGCGGGCCACCACCACCGCCGCGCTCCTGATCCAGGGGTTGGAAGCACCGGATACCTCAACCATCGACGCGGCAGTCATAAGGCAGCTGACAGCTGGATCGCCCGACGACGCAGGGCCTAGCTTTCACTGCCGGGGCTCGGCCGCCACTGACCTCGAGATCGAGCCACCCTCTGACACCGGCCTGACGCCCCGCGCGGAACAGGTGCGGCAGGCGATGGCCGAGGTGTTCGGGGAGCAGAGCCTCGGCGGGTTCGCCCCGGGAGGGGTTGGCGAGGGCCACGGCGAGGCGTCTACCCACTATGACGGCCGGGCCATCGACGTCTTTTACCGCCCGGTGACCGAGGAGAATCGACGTGAGGGGTGGATTCTTGCCCACTGGCTCGTTGCGCATGCGGACGACCTGGACATCCAATACGTCATCTTCGATGACAAGTTCTGGAGCGCACATCTCGCCCGCGGGCGGTGGCACGACTACGAGGCGCCTGCTCCCGGCAACGAGATCCTGCGCCATCTCGATCATGTGCACGTGGACGTTCTTGGTGGAGGTCCCGGCTGACGTACCGGCGCGCATAGCTGCCGTGCGGTCAGGGTTGAGCCTGGTGTGGAATCGACGAGGCGATCAGTATCTCAGCCGCCCGGCGGGCCTGCCTTGCGGGTTCGGTGGTTCCGCTGATTGCGGCGGTGGTTTGCGCGCCTTCGGCCAGGATCGCCAACTGGGCCGCAAGTTCCGCTGTCCCACCGACGTCCGCGACGAGGCCGGAGAGATATTCCTGAAAGGAGTGCTTATGGAGTCGGGCCACCTCGGCGACCGCAGGCGAAACGGCGCCGAGCTCCCCAAAGGCGTTGATGAATCCACAGCCCCGAAATGAGTCGCTGGCAAACCAGTCGGCGAGGTAATCGTAGACAGCCAGGAGGCGGCCCCGCGGGGAGGCGGCTCGGTCAACGGAGGCTGTGACTCCGTCGGTCCACAGCCGGTGCCGATACTGCAGTACCGCAAGCACTATCGCCTCTTTCGACGAAAACAACCGGTATAGCCGCTTCAGGGATACCCCGGAAGCTTCCCGCACATCATCCATTCCTACAGCCTGGATGCCGCGCCCGTAGTACAGCTCGTCAGCAGCCTCAATAACCCTGTTGCGCACCTTTTCCTCATCCATTACCCCAGTGTACTTGCGGGAGAACCATCGTTCCCGTAAAATAATATTCAGGAGAACGTACGTTCTCCATCCTCTGGAAGGACACAGAATGCCGTTCATTACTGCCGGAAACGAAAACTCAGCACCTATTCAGCTGTATTTCGAGGACCACGGGGACGGCCAGCCAGTCGTCCTGATCCACGGGTACCCGCTTGACGGGTCGTCCTGGGAGAAACAAAGCGCAGCCCTCCTGGATGCCGGCTACCGGGTCATTACCTACGACCGGCGCGGTTTTGGCAAGTCTTCCAAGCCGACTACCGGCCATGACTACGACACGTACACCGCTGATCTGCAGGCTGTGATGGAATCGCTCGATCTTCGGGATGCAGTCCTGGTCGGGTTCTCCATGGGAACCGGCGAGGTGGGACGCTACCTGGGTACCTACGGTTCGGACCGGGTCGCGAAAGCAGCATTCCTCGGTTCGCTTCAGCCCTTCCTGCTGCAGACCGATGACAATCCTGCTGGGGTTCCTCAGGAGGTCTTTGACGGGCTGCTTGACGCGGCCAAATCGGACCGGTATGCGTTCTTCACCGACTTTTTCGACAACTTCTTCAATACCAAAGACACCCTCGGCAACCGACTCAGCGAGGAAGCATTGGCGGCAAACAAGAACCTTGCCAATGCGGCTTCGTCCTACGCCTCTGTGTGGGCGCAACCCACCTGGCTCACCGACTTCCGGGCAGATGTAGCCAAGATTTCGGTGCCCGCCCTGATCGTGCACGGCACAGCAGACAATATTCTGCCGATCGACTCGACAGGACGTGAGTTCCACAAAGCCCTCCCTGATGCCGACTACGTTGAGATCGAGGGAGCCCCACATGGCATGCTGTGGACGCATGCCGCTGAGGTCAACAACATCCTCCTCAGCTTTCTCGCTAAGTAACCGACAGAAAACGGAGAAGAGCAATGACTGACAAACACACACTGGACCGCGCCCAGCAGCTGAAAGCGTTACACACGGCACCGGAGATCCTGCGGGTAGTCAACGTCTGGGACGCCATCAGCGCCGCAACTGTCGCCGCGCTGCCGGAGACAAAAGCGATTGCTACTGCGGGGCACTCGATCGCTGCGGCCTACGGTTACGCCGACGGCGCCATGCCGCTGGATACAGCACTGGCCGGGGTGAAGACGATCGTTGACGCCGTTGACCTCCCGGTCACTGCCGATCTCGACGACGGATACGAGAATCCGGCTGAGACCATTCGCCGGGCGATCGGGCTCGGCGTCGTTGGCGCCAACGTTGAAGACCGGCTCCGACCTTTTGATGAGTCAGTTGCCCGCGTGCACGCCATCGTCGCTGCGGCAAACGACGAGGGTATCGCATTTCAGCTCAACGCGCGCACGGACGCGATTGTGCGCGGCGGTGACCGCCCGCTGAAGGACAGCATTGACGACGCCATCAGCCGGGGCCGGGCCTTTCTCGACGCCGGCGCCGCCCTGGTATTCGTCCCCGGGGCTCTTACCCGCGACGTTATCGAGCCTCTTGTTGATGGCCTAGGACGGGGAAAGCTTTCAGTCATCGGAGCCCCCGGCGCCCTTGCAGCAGCCGAGCTGCAGGACCTCGGGGTAGCCCGCATCTCCTATGGACCCTTCACCCAGCGGGTTGCCTTGCACGCACTTCGGGATCTCGCCACCGACCTATACGGGTCAGGGGTCATTCCGGCCGATACCCCGGCCCTGAACTAGCCACAGGACGGGACGGCTGGACATGTGACCAGTGTCGATCGACACCGCCAGCCGTTCCGTCTGCCGCGGTACGCTCAAAACCAGCCTGCACCTTTTGGGCAGGTCAGGGGCCAGAGGAACCGATGGCAGCAAGATGAGTCGTCGCGGTCACCGCGCCGATCGCTACTGTGCCGGTTGCCTCTCGCCCGAGGTACCATCCGTGCATGCGCTCGGTGCCTCCGCCAGGCTGGACCTGCCATCGAGTGTCGCTGACCCGCACGATCGGCGCCGTCGCTACGAGGTCCAGCGCCACGGGAAGGATAACCGTGTCGGATACCGTCACGCCACCCTGGCATTCGTCAGTGATGAACCGCTCGAACTGGATGGATCCGGAGGCGGTGGCTGTTCCCAGCTTGCGGCCGATGGTCAGCACCCCTGGTCCCGACCCGACGACGAACTGCTCGCGGACACCTGTCGTACCGTCACCACAGTCGATCAGTTCGGCGGTGAAGCTCGACGCACTGACCGTCGTCGCACGCCCCGGCGGGCTGGTGGTGCTGGCCTGCACAATGGCGTCCTCAAGGAGGACACCCGGACCGGTGGGGTCAAACTCGGCGCTGTAGTCGCCCCGCGCTCCTGTGCCGCCCGGCGGTGCGACCGGGTCGGGGGCAACCGGGGCGTCGCCGTGGGTTCGCTGCCGCTCCACAGCGTACTTCAGGAACGCCGCGGGGCTCTCCGCCTCAACGATGAGCGAGCCCACGCTAACGGAGCCGGTGCCATCGCGGGCGAAACTGTAGGACCGACCAGTCGTACGATCGGCGCCAGCAGACGTGGTGCCTCCGATACCCGTAAAGAACCTGACCGAAGTACCCATCACCGTAATCTGCACCTCCTGTGCGGGCAGCGTCGTGGTTGATCCCGTGTCGCCGCACCCGGGGTTGGCGGTGACAACCAGGTTGACGACCGCGTGCCCGACGGCCTGGTCGAGGCTATGCCCGATATCGAGGGTTACCGGACCCGGCTCGCTCGCGTCCCGGGTTTCGGTTTGGACCGTGGTGGTGGCGATGTCTTCGCTCAGATCTGGGCAGGTGATGGTGGCCGCCCGGGACAGGAAAACATCAACCGTCGCAGCAGCACCGACCTCCTGCCGGAAGGAGACCGCACCGGCGTAGGCTCCGTCCGTCGCGGGAAGGAGGTTGACCGCAGCCTGGTAGTACCGCAGGTTTTCCTGCTGCGTGCCTCCGGGTGGTGCTGCCACCGCCACTGTTGTTAAGGTCGGGGCGATGAGCCCCACCATGGCTACGCAACACACCAATCTGCAACGTGCACCTGTGCCTAGTTTCATGGCGCGCTCCCTGCCCTCTTGGGCAATTTTACTCCCGGACGGGTTTCACGTCACCGCTTTTGGTCTACAGTTTCTGGGCGGCCCGCGGACCTCACACAATTCCGCCAGTAGCGCGTGAGAGCATTAATGCATGCCCCCAACCAGCTCTCCCATGATCGATGTCACCGACATCATCCGCATGGTGGGCGGCGCCTCCTTCCAGCGTGGACAGACCTACGCGAAGCAGGGTGCAGTGTCCCAGCTTGCCTGGGATCCGTCGAGCAATACTCTTGACGCCCGGGTCCAGGGAAATTCACCCGCCGCGTACCGCACGCGCCTTTTCCTGTCAGCAAAGGGCGACGGTCGCTACCGCCTCAGGGACAGCTTCTGCAGCTGCCCCATCAGCCTCGACTGCAAGCATGTGGCCGCCACGGCGCTGCAAAGCAACACCGAGCATCTCCTTTCCCGTGCGGAGCTCACTACCCCCCTTCGGCGAGCAGAGCCGCAGGGCTGGCAGAGCTCCCTCACCGGGCTGATCGAGCCCGCGCCCGACGACGCCGCCCGGGCCGCCACTGCGTTCACCCCTCTCGCGCTCCAGTTTGAGCTCCGGTCCGCCCCCAACTCCCGCCCGGGATGGTCGTCAAACGGCTCATCGCGAAAAGCCACCAAGCCTCGGCTGGGTGTCCGCCCGGTGGTCCGCAACAGCAAAGGCAACTGGGTCAAGAACAACCTGACCTGGGGCAGCATCAGCTATCAGACGTACGGCATCCTCCTCGACCCCGACCAGCACCGCTGGTTCTCCCAGTTCCCCTCACTCCACCGTGGAACCGGGGTCAGCTACTTCGGCAACAACGATTCCTGGCTGTACCTCGAAGACTTCAGCAACCCGCTCCTGTGGCAGTTGCTGCGCGAAGCACGGCGCCTCGGCATCGAATTTGTCGGCTCCACCAAGGGCGTCGCAGTGGTGCTGGGCGGGACGGCCACCCTCAAACTCGATGCCACCGCCACCACCGACCTCCAGCTGCGCCTATGCCCGGTCCTGGAAATCGACGGTCACCAGCACCCGCCCGACACTGCCCGGCCAATCTGCACCCACGGCATCTACACCGTCGACCCCGGAACTCCCACCCGAAGCACCGTCATTACACTGGCACCGTCGGCGAAACGGCTCACCGATCACGACATCGGGCTCCTGCTGCAAACTGCCCCGGTAATCATCCCCGCCGAGGAAACTCCCCTCTTCCTCGACAGCTTCTACCCACGGCTTCGCCAGGCGATCGAGGTCATCAGCAGCGACGAGTCGGTCAACTTCCCCGACATCGCGCCCCCACTGCTCATCCTCACCGCCCACTACACCGCGGATGACCGGCTGGAACTCGACTGGGACTGGGAGTACCGGCTCGGCGACGGACCAACCCGTAAATCACTGCTCGCCGAACCCGGCGCCCAGGACTACCGCGACGCCGCTGCCGAGGAAGAGCTGCTCCACGCCGCACGCACCCAGCTCGGGTCCACCCCGCTCAAGGCACTCACCCTGGAGGACATGGCAGCCGTCGAGTTCACCGAGGACACCCTGCCGAAGCTGACGGGATTCGACGGCATCAGGGTTGACGTGATCGGCGAGAAGCCCACCTATGAGGAGCTCACCGAGCCCGCCCAGCTCACCATCACGACCGTCGAGACCGACAACCGCGACTGGTTTGACCTCGGCGTGCTCGTCACCGTCCAGGGCCGCAAGGTCCCGTTCGACCACATTTTCCGTGCCCTCGCCCAGGGGAAAAAGAAAATCAAGCTGGTGGACAACAGCTACCTGTCCATAAACCAGCCCATCTTCGAACAGCTGCGCGAACTGATCGAGGAAGCCCGCTCCCTCAACGAATGGGAACCGGGACTGAAGATCAGCCGCTACCAGGCGGGGCTGTGGGCCGAGTTCGAGGACCTGGCCGAGGAAACCGAGGAGGCCCAGGGGTGGCGGTCAGCGGTGGCGGGCCTGAACGATCTACAGGAAATCTCCCCCGCTCCCCTGCCCCCCACCCTGTTTGCCACCCTCCGTCCGTACCAGCAGGACGGTTTTAACTGGCTCGCGTTCCTCTATCAGCACGGACTCGGCGGTGTCCTCGGCGACGACATGGGCCTCGGCAAAACCCTGCAGACCCTGGCCCTCCTCACCCATGTACATGAAACCGGCGAAACCAGGCCCTTCCTCGTCGTCGCCCCCACCTCGGTGGTCCCGAACTGGGTGTCCGAAGCCCAGCGCTTCGCCCCCGGCCTCTCCGTCACCGGCATCACCGACACCCAGGCGAAAAGCGGCACGGATCTGGCGACCCTAATCGGAGGAGCTGACGTCGTCATCACCTCTTACACCTTGTTCCGCCTCGATTTCGAGGGTTACCAGGCGCAGGAATGGGCCGGGCTAATCCTCGACGAGGCACAGTTTGTGAAAAACCGGACCGCGAAGGTCCATCTGTGCGCCAAAGAGCTTTCGGCGCCGTTCAAGCTCGCCATCACCGGCACCCCCATGGAGAACAACCTGATGGAGCTGTGGTCGCTGTTCTCCATCACCGCGCCGGGCCTGTTCCCCTCCGCCCGCCGGTTCACCGAGGATTACCGCAACCCGATCGAGAAGACAGGCAACACCGAGCGTCTCGCCCGGCTGCGCCGCAGGATCCGGCCGCTGCTGATGCGGCGCACCAAGGAGGCCGTCGCCTCCGACCTGCCACCGAAGCAGGAGCAGGTGCTGGAGGTGGAGCTGCATTCCCGGCACCGGAAGATCTACCAGACCCATCTGCAACGGGAACGCCAGAAGCTGCTCGGCCTGATCGAGGACCTGGACCGCAACCGGATGATCGTGTTCAGGTCACTCACGCTGCTGCGGATGCTGAGCCTCGACGCGTCGCTGGTGGACAAGGCGTACGACGGCGTCCCCTCCGCCAAGCTCGACGTCCTGTTCGAGCAGCTTGAGGATGTGGTCGCCGAGGGCCACCGGGCCCTGGTCTTCAGCCAGTTCACCTCCTTTCTGAAGAAGGCAGCCGAGCGGCTTGACGCCCAAGGCATCGCCTACAGCTACCTCGACGGCTCCACCCTGCGCCGCGGTGACGTGATCAACGGCTTCAAGGACGGCGACGCCCCGGTCTTCCTGATCAGCCTCAAGGCCGGTGGGTTCGGCCTGAACCTCACCGAGGCGGACTACGTGTTCCTCCTGGACCCCTGGTGGAACCCCGCCACCGAGGCGCAGGCCGTCGACCGCACCCACCGGATCGGCCAGACCCGCAACGTCATGGTGTACCGGATGGTGGCCGCCGGCACCATCGAGGAGAAGGTCATGAAGCTCAAGGAACAGAAGGCCAAGCTGTTCAGTTCAGTGCTGGACGACGACGCCGTCTTCAGCTCCGCGCTAACCGCCGACGACATCCGGGGCCTGCTGGAGGGCTAAAGTCGAAGGGTGAGTCAACAACTATCAGCCGACCTGCCCGCTATCTCCCCCAGCACCGGATTCGTCAAAGTGCGGGGTGCCCGCGAGAACAACCTCCGCAACGTCAGCGTCGACGTCCCGCGAGACGCCATCGTGGCCTTCACAGGGGTTTCCGGGTCGGGAAAATCCTCGCTCGCCTTCGGCACCATCTACGCCGAAGCGCAGCGCCGCTACTTTGAATCGGTGGCACCCTACGCCCGGCGGTTGATCCAGCAGGGGTCCAACCCGCGCGTCGACGAGATCACCGGCCTGCCACCCGCGGTCGCCCTGCAGCAGCGCCGGGGCACTCCTAGTTCCCGTTCTACGGTCGGCACCGTCACCACCCTGTCCAACTCGGTACGGATGCTCTTCTCCCGGGCTGGCACCTACCCCGACGGCGCCGAGTCTCTGGACTCCGATGCCTTCTCTCCCAACACCGCCGCCGGCGCCTGCCCCCAGTGCCATGGGCTGGGCATCGCCCACACGGTCAGCGAGGAATCGCTGGTTCCGGACACGTCGCTGACCATCCGGGACGGGGCCATCGCCGCCTGGCCGGGAGCGTGGCAGGGCAAGAACCTCCGCGACATCCTGGGCGAACTCGGTCACGACATCGACACCCCGTGGAACCAGCTACCCCAGGGATCCCGCGATTGGATCCTGTTCACCGAGGAACAGCCGGTAGTTGAGGTCACCCCCCAACGGGACCGCGTGGCGAAACCCTACAAGGGCCGCTTCTGGAGCGCGAAGAGCTACGTCCTGCACACCCTCGCCGACTCCTCCAGCCAGTCCATGCGGGAACGAGTCCTCCAATTCATGCACAGCGGGCCCTGCCCACTCTGCGACGGCAGCGGCTTGCAGCAGGCCGCGCTGGCCGTGACCTTCGCCGGCTATTCGATCGCCGAGCTCACCGCCGTCCCCCTGGCCGAACTCGCGGCGATCGTCGAGCCCACGGCCACCCTGCAACACGCTGGATCCAGCTCCCGCGCGCTGAGCTCCGGTGAGACCACCGAGGTGGCGGTCACCCTAACCAAGGACCTGCACCATCGCGTCGGCGTCCTCCTGGATCTGGGACTCGGCTACCTGAGCCTCCGCCGGCCCACCCCCACCCTGTCCCCCGGCGAAATGCAGCGGCTCCGGATCGCCACCCAGCTCCGCTCCGGCCTGTTCGGGGTGATCTACGTGCTCGACGAGCCGTCGGCTGGGCTGCACCCGGCGGACGCGGAACCTCTCCTGGAGGTCCTGCAACAGCTCAAGACGTCCGGCAACTCGGTGTTCGTCGTCGAACACGACATGGATGTGGTCCGCAACGCCGACTGGGTGGTCGACGTTGGCCCGCGGGCTGGTGAGGCTGGCGGATCGGTCCTTTACAGCGGTGCCGTGGCCGGCCTCGCCGGCGTCGACGAGTCGGTCACCCGCCCGTTCCTCTTCCCGGAACAGGCACCGACCGCCGCCGAAGCGGTTCAACGTCAACCGGAGCGCTGGCTGACGTTGAACGGCATCACCCGTCACAACCTCCGCGCCCTTGACGCCGCGGTCCCCCTCAACGTGCTGACCGCTGTCACCGGTGTGTCCGGGTCGGGCAAGTCCACCCTCGTCTCCCAGGTGCTGGCCGACGTCGTCAACGACTACCTGCACGCCGACGTCCCGGTGGAGGAATCCGACAGTGACAACAACAGTGACGGCAGCGACCGCGACTGTGCACCGGGCGACCATATGACCGTGGGGCATATCGAGGGCCTCGACCTGATTGACCGGCTGGTCCGGGTGGATCAACGCCCGATCGGGAGGACCCCCCGATCCAACCTGGCCACCTATACGGGTCTGTTTGACGCCGTCCGTAAGGTCTACGCCGCCACCGACGAAGCCAAATCCCGCGGGTACGGGGCTGGCCGGTTCTCCTTCAACGTGACCGGCGGCCGCTGCGAGACCTGCCTCGGCGAGGGGTTCGTCTCCGTTGAACTTCTCTTCCTGCCGGGCAGTTACGGTCCCTGCCCCACCTGCGCCGGGTCACGCTACAACCCGGAGACCCTTGAGATCACCTACCAGGGCAAGACCATCGCCGAGGTGCTCGGACTCACCGTCGATGCCGCCGCAGAGTTCCTTGCCGGTGTTCCGGCGGCAGCGCGCAGCCTGACCACCCTCCGCCAGGTGGGGCTGGGCTACCTGCGGCTCGGCCAACCCGCCACCGAACTCTCCGGCGGCGAGGCACAACGCATCAAGCTCGCCACCGAACTGCAGCGCGCCCGCCGCGGGCACACCCTGTATCTGCTCGACGAACCCACCACCGGTCTCCACCCGGCAGACGTGCAACTGTTGCTTATTCAACTCAACAACCTGGTCGACGCCGGCAACACCGTCGTCGTCGTGGAGCATGACATGTCAGTCATCGCCGCGGCGGACTGGGTCATAGACCTGGGCCCCTCGGGCGGCGATGAAGGCGGCACGATTGTCGCCGCCGGGACGCCGTCGTCGGTCGCCTCCAACACCGTCAGCCGGACGGCGCCCTACCTGGCCCGCCGGCTGAACGACACCGCCTGAATCTCAGTTACCGGCGCTGATCGCTGAAAGCCTTCTTCCCCGCGGCGCTTGCGCTGATGTGATTTCCGCGGCTCTGATCGGTGACCGGTCCGGTACCGGCGATCTCTCGCATCTGCTCAATGCCAGCGACCGCCTCGGGTTTGGTTGGATAGTATGTGGAGACGGCGACCAGTGCTCCGTCACCTGCCATCAGTTTGATCCGGTAACCACCATCGTGCGCATCCACTATTTTGAAGTAGCCTGACACTTTCTTACCTCCTTGTAAGGAATGTCTGAACGGGTACCTTCATACTATGGATCCGCAGGTCCGCTGGATATGATCCGGGTAAACAAATCTTTTCCCGTCCGCCGGAGCGAAATTCTGCCACTATGCGGGAATGAGTTTGGCCCGACTCCGTCCGCCGTGCCGACCGGCTCACCTTGGAACGAGAGTGGGCCCGTCGGTCACCGCCTCCTGGTCACGACGACCACCTCCCATCGTTTCGCGCAGCGAAATCTGGCAGTCGTTTTCTTCCCCCATTTCCGCTACCGGCGGTAAAATGGGACTGCTGGCACGGTAGCCATCCCGGCGCCAACGGCCCTGTAAAAGCTCGGCGAATAGATTCCAATTTTCACAGGTTCTTTTCTCGATTCAAGGGAGGGGAAATGACTACCGCATCACCACATGCTCGTGACTTTCATGTGACCCACGAGCTGGTTCGTACCGGCTCAATGGGAATAGGCGTAGTCCTTCTGCTTTTGGGCGTCCTGGCCTTCGTGCCAGGACTGACGACACAGTACGGATCGCTGGCCTTCGCCAGCGGCTCCGAGGCGCTGCTTTTCGGCGTCTTCCAGGTGTCCATCCTGCTCAACCTCGTCTATCTGATTGTCGGAGCGGCCGGGGTCATCATGAGCAGGGATAGTACGGGGGCCCGTAATTTCCTGTTGGGCAGCGGCGCCCTTTTCCTGGTCATGTGGATTTACGGGGTGGTCATCGATCTTGAGTCGACGGCCAACTTCCTGTCCTTCAATGCGGCAGGCAACTGGATGCACCTGATCATCGCGTTGATCGCCGGCGCTCTAGCCATCGCGCATATCGCCCGTCACCGTGGAGGTGGCCAATCAACCAACACCTAGAGGGGCCGTCGGTCCAGATCATAAACAGTTTGCCTTGCACCGATCCATTCGGTGCAAGGCAATTTTCATTAATCGGCGACATTGGACGGCTACGTCGCGGTCGGCTGGGCAAGGCTGCGGATCGCGGCGAGGTCCGGATTCAAGGGGTCGTTCTCACTTCTGGGGGCAAGGGGGCTTGGCTTGATTGGCGGAAGGAGGGGGCTGGCGGTCTGGCTGGTTGATCAACACGTCGTCAGATCCCGGTGGTTACGACTTGACGCGCAGTCCGGACCGGGAGGTCCAGCCCTCCTGGTGCAGCCGCTCGAACCCGTCCAGGAGCAATTTGAGGGCAAACTCAAACTCGAACTGGTCGTCGCAGCCCTGTCCCACAACCGTAAGACTATCGTGGGCGCTTGCCGCGGCGAGGACAGCAATGTTTGGATAAAACTCGGACATCCTCTGGAGCGTCACATCCTGGATTGCCGGTGGCATCGCAGCCTGATCGACGGACGTGTCATGGTCATCGAACAATTCCTGAGTGAAACCCCACATGCGTCCGCCCAAAGCATGCATGACGTGATGAGTGAGATCGGCGGAGAAGCCACCCGCGAGGAACATGCCAATGAAAGTATCCATATAGGCGAGGACGGCCGGGGTCTTCGTAGTGCGGGATTCAATCACCCGGCGCGCCCACCGGTGCTGCTGCAGTGCGTGCCTGGCCGAGAGCACCCGCAGCCGGACTGCGCTTTTCCAGTCAACACCTGTTGCAGGAGGATCGATCTCGGCGACGATGGTCTCGACCATGCCGTCGAGAAGCTCCTCTTTGTTTGAAACATGCTTGTAGAGTGCCATCGGCACTACGCGGAGCTCCCGCGCGAGCCGGCGCATGCTCAGCGAGTCAACACCGAATTCGTCGGCAAGAGAGACGGCGGCCTGCAGGACACGATCCCTGTTGAGGCGGACACGCTGGTCCAATCCGGGTTCTTCGGTCACTCCCTACAGCCTTCCCGCCATCCACCAAAGAGTTCATTAGCGGGGAGTACAGCGTTCACCTTGCTCCCTATTGCCTACGATATACGCCGCACGTCACCACCATCAAGGAGTGACAGTCACCCGCCGAAAATCACCGTCCTCCTACGGGTGAGTTGATGCGCCAATCCGTGATCCGTATTGGGCCCCACTTCTGTGGAGAGCAGCGTCCCTGGATCCGCCGCATTCCTCCCCGATGCTCCGGAAATGACCTCGACGATCCTCTTGACAGGAGTGCAGCGTACTCCTTAGCGTGGTTCCCACCTAGTGTATGCCGTACACCCTTATTCAAGGGAATCCTCATGAACCTGTCCAGACCAACCGCCGTCACCGCCGGGGTGTTCTTCCTGCTCACTGAAGTGGGCGCCATTGTAGGAGCCGCCCTCTACAGTCCGATCCTGAATGACACCGGCTACATCACCGGCGCCGGGGTGGACAACAGGATTCTCCTGGGCGGCCTCTTCGAACTACTCCTGGTGATCGCCGCCGTCGGCACCGCAGTGACGCTCTATCCGATCGTGAAGCGCCAGAACGAGGGGCTCGCTCTGGCTTTCGTCGCAGCCCGACTGCTGGAGGCGGTAGTCATTCTCGTCGGAACCCTCAGCCTGTTGTCGATCGTCACGCTACGTCGGCAGTTCGCCGAAAACGCAGGCGCTGACCCGGAGGTACTCTCCACCATCGGCTCCTCGCTGGTGGCCCTGCGCGAGTGGACCTACCTGTTCGGACCGAACTTCGCACTCGGCGCCGCCTCGCTGTTGCTGGCCGTCCTGATGTACTCATCACGGCTGGTACCGCGCCCGATCGCCGCCCTCGGGCTGGCCGGCGGGTTCCTGATCTCCCTCTCCGCAGTCGCGGTGATGTTGGGCGCCTATGAACAGTTTTCCACCCTTGGCCTGATCGTCGCACTGCCCGTGTTCGCCTGGGAGCTGAGTCTGGCTCTGTGGCTCATCGTCAAGGGCTTCCGCCCGGTGCGCATCCTCACCAACACTGCCTCCGGTCCCGTCCCAGCCACGGCCGCCCGGTGAGAGCTGCGGCACTCCGGCGCTTCGGGCCGCCGGAGGTTGTCGGGGTCACCGAGGAACCAGCACCCTATCCCACCCGCAACAAGGCCCTCGTGAAAGTCACGCGAGCACCGTCAGCACGGCCGATTACCGAGCGCGCACCCGCGACGTGCCCGCCGGCCTCGGGATCCTCGCACGCCTCGCACTCGGCTTCTTTAGGCCGCGTCAGCCCATCCTGGGAATGGATGTCGCTGGCGTCATCGAGGCGGTAGGCGCTGGCGTCAGACACTTCACACCCGGTGACGAGGTGACCGCGATGCTCGGGTCCTGGTTCGGCGGTCACGCCGAGTACGTGTGCGTACCGGAGGACGGCACATTACGGCCAAGCCGCGCAACCTCGGCTTCGAAGAGGCCGCCACACTCGTTTTCGGCGGCACCACGGCCCGTGGCTTCCTGAATCGGGTACCAATCAATCCGGGCGATTCGGTGCTCGTGAACGGCGCCTCCGGGTCTGTCGGAACGGCGGCGGTGCAACTGGCGAAGCACTCGGGCGCCAGGATCACAGCCGTGTGCAGCGGCGCCAACGCGACGCTCGTTCGATCACTCGGGGCTGACCGCGTTATCTACTACACTCGCCATGACTTCACCGCCGAGGGAATCAAGTACGACGTCGTCGTCGACTGCGCAGGCACCGCATGCTTTGAGAGGGCCGAGGGTTCGCTGAAGCCTGGCGGGGCGCTGCTGCTAGTCACCTCCAGCCTCAAAGGCATGATGCTCGCGTCCGTCCGGAGCCGCAGGAGCGGAAAGCTGATCACCGCGAGCGCAGCGTTCACAGCGGATAACCTGGCCTTCGTCGTCCACCTTGCGAAGACCGGTCGGTACCGGCCCGTCATTGACCGCACCTACGACCTGGCCGACGCCGTCGAAGCACCCCCATGAAGTCCTGGGATTTCGCACCGCGCGACGGGGTGACTACCGGGTGCTGTTCACCCTCGATGTCGAAAAACACATCCTGTACGTTCACCGCATCGAACACCGGTCCAGCATTTACAGACCCCGTTAGTCTTTATCGCCGGCCGGGTCTCGAGCAGCCGGCCTCGCCAGGTGGCCAGTTCGCCAAAACGGGATCCGCGCGGGCAGCTGATTCTCAGAACCGCTGCGTCTCGACGCCATCGAATGCAATGTCACGAGGCTTGAAGGTGCTACATCGAACGGCCACATAGCGCGCCATTTTGGAACCCCATACGATGTAGACACATACAGCCGCGGGTAGTTGGCCAGCCCATTCGGATAGACCCGTATCGGGAAAAGGGCCCGAAGTATGCGGGTGCTGTTGATCCTGTCGTTGGTCGGCTGGGCCATTTGGTTTGTCGTAGCCGGTTTGACCTCGAACATCGATCTCATTGACATCGCACTGTTCATCGGCGGCTTCTCAGGCGTGACCTGGAACGTACTAACCACTACTTTGCAGTTGGCAACCGACCGGGTCAGCCGCGGTGCTCGCGCTGTGCGCCTCGGTTAGTGCTGAGCAATCTCGGCAGAGACTTGGTGTAAAAGCCTGTCGGGACGGTGCACGAATATTAGAAGGCTACTGCTGTGGTCCCCCCATTATAGGAAGCGAAACCCCTGGCTACCTTCGAAGGGTTGCCACACGCCCACGCAACAGCGAACGCAACGTTAACCAGCCATGCAACCTGAATGCAACCTTCGTGCAACCCGCCTCACGGTACGTTCGCCATGGGCCCCGTCACCGACGACAGGGCTGTTCGGAATTGGAAGGGAAGCTCATGCCTGGAAACAAAGCCGTTGCCTACAAAGGACCCGGGAAAGTGGAGGTCATCGACATCGACTATCCCACCTTCGAGCTCAAAGATGGACCTGGAGTCAACCCGGCCAATATTGGTCGTCAGGTTCACCACGGGGTCATCCTCAAGACTGTGACAACAAATATTTGCGGCTCCGACCAGCACATGGTTCGCGGGCGTACCACTGCCCCCTCCGATCTGGTTCTCGGCCACGAAATCACCGGCGAAGTGGTCGAGGTAGGCCGCGACGTGGAGTTCATCAAGAAAGGCGACATTTGTTCGGTGCCCTTCAACATCGCCTGCGGGCGGTGCCGAAACTGTAAGGAACGCAAGACGGGCATCTGCTTGAACGTCAACCCCGACCGCCCAGGCAGCGCCTACGGGTATGTCGACATGGGTGGCTGGGTGGGAGGCCAGGCCGAGTACGTGCTGGTTCCCTACGCTGACTGGAATCTGCTCAAGTTCCCGGACCGGGATCAGGCACTGGAGAAGATCCTGGATCTGACCATGCTCTCGGATATCTTCCCCACCGGATTCCACGGTGCGGTGACCGCTGGCGTGGGCGTGGGCTCGACCGTGTATGTGGCGGGCGCAGGGCCGGTTGGTCTTGCCGCGGCAGTATCAGCGCAACTACTCGGTGCTGCAGTCGTCATCGTTGCCGACCTCAACGAGGAGCGGCTGGCTCAGGCCCGCAGCTTCGGCTGCGAGACGGTCGACGTGTCGAAGGGTGATCCGAAGGACCAGATTGCCCAACTACTCGGCGTGCCGGAAGTGGACTGTGGAGTCGATGCTGTGGGATTTGAGGCACGCGGTCACGGTGCCGATGCGTCCCACGAAGCACCGGCCACCGTGCTGAACTCGCTGATGAGCATCACCGCCGCCGGCGGCGCCCTGGGCATTCCAGGACTGTACGTCACGGGTGATCCGGGAGCGGTCGACGACGCCGCAAAGGTTGGTTCGCTGTCCCTTAGCCTCGGAACGGGCTGGGCTAAGTCCCTGTCCTTCACCACGGGACAGTGTCCGGTGATGAAATATAACCGCGGTCTGATGATGGCGATTTTGCATGACAAGGTGCAGATTGCCAAGGCCGTCAACGCTAAGGCAATCAGCCTGACAGACGCTCCGCGCGGCTATCAGGAGTTCGACGCCGGCGCTGCCACCAAGTACGTGCTCGACCCCCACGGGTACGTCGCCGCGTAGCATCGCGTCACTGGGACCGGGGGCACTGGCGTCGTCCCCCCCGGTCCCAGCCTTGGGGGTAACGGGGGTAACGGGCGCGGGATCGGTTCAGGTGAAGAGCTGTTCGCCCAGGAATGGTGAAAGAGCATCCTTCTGTTCCTCAGTCAGACGGAGCAGGCCCCCCGAGTTTGTGTTGACGAAAGCGAGAATCGTTTCGGCCTTCACACACGCTGCCTCGGTGAGGGGATCACGGATCCGGTAGGCGAGGGTAAAACTTGCCGGTAACAGAGCGCTCACCCACACGTCGATGCGCACCGGAATATTTCGGTAGTCGAGGGTATCGACGAACCGGACCCGATGCTCGACCACCAGGGCCTGGACGCCCGGAGCTATCGAGGAGAACACCGCTACTAAAGGCTGCTCGCCATCAGCTCCCGTCCCGCCGGGCGGCCCGAAGGCGTGGATTCGGGCTTCCTCAAGTAGCCGTAAGACCTGTACATTGTTGATGTGCCCATAGGCGTCCATATCGGACCACCGCATCGGCACCCAGCAGGTTAGCGTCCGGCCAGCCAAATCCATCCCTTTTCCACACTTTCGTCAAGCATCAACATGTCTCGATTTGGCAACGATTAGAATCTGTTCTACCGTAGACAATAACCCGTTCAGGGAAACACTCCACCACTACCTCTTCTGAGATGGTGGTGGAATATGCCCGGTGCTGCCAACCCACCCGACGTTGCTCGTCCGGTAGCCACCACAGACATGACCACTAAACAGTCGAGGCGAGCAGCGGCGCGAAAATGTCCGGGGACGGAACTAGCGTTGGTGGCCTTTCGGAGCATCTGACCCATGAAGAACCAAAAATTCAGTACTACCGCTCGCCGCGGTGTTGCCGTCGTCGCTCTCGCAGGCCTTGGCCTCGGAGCATCCGCTGGTGTGGCTAATGCAGCCCCCGGCAGCACCTGGGACTCCCTCGCACAGTGTGAAAGCGGCGGAAACTGGGGCATCAACACCGGAAACGGCTTTTCCGGTGGACTGCAGTTCACCCCTTCAACCTGGGCCGCTTTCGGCGGACAAGGCGCTCCTCAGGACGCCAGCCGCGAACAGCAGATTGCCGTAGCAGAGAACGTTCTGCAGGGGCAGGGCTGGGGCGCATGGCCAGCATGCTCGTCCAAGCTCGGCCTGAGCGGTGGGGCCAACCCATCAGCAGAGCCAATGCAGCAGGCACCCGTCGCACAGGCACCCGTGCAGGCTCAGGCTGAGCAGATTCAGCCTCAGGTCCAGCAGGCACCCGTCGCACAGGCACCCGTAGCCCAGGCTCCAGCTGCTCCCGTTGCTCAGGCTCCAGCAGCACCAGCAGCCCCCGCTCCAGCTGTCGAAGCCCCAGTCGCTGCACCCGCACTCAGCGGCGACACCTACACCATCCAGTCCGGCGACACCCTCGCTACCATCGCCAAGAAGCTGGGCGTTGCTGGCGGCTGGCAGGCACTGTACGAAGCTAACGCTGACACGGTCATTCACGCTGACCTCATCTTCACCGGTGACGTTCTGCAGCTCCCGGCCTCATAGGCTCCCGCTGTAGTTAGCTGAACCACCAGTTAACTGAACCAACAAACGACGGCAGTCGTCCGGTTGATCCCGGGCGGCTGCCGTCGTTTGTTGGTTCAATGCCACTTGCGTGTCGCGCGAGCACTTGCCCTGTCTACGCCAGCCCTGCCTTGCGGAGTGCCTCGGCCATTGCCGAATTCGCTGGGGGCGCTGGCGTCCGTCCGGCGTGTTTGCCTGCAGCGGGCTGGCCCTTTGCAGGCCCCTCCCCCATGTGTTTCCCGCTCAGGGGTTTCCCGGTTGCGGGCTCCCCGGCAGTAGGTTTCCCGGCAGTAGGTTTCCCAGCAGTAAGTTTCCCGGTTGCGGGCTTCCCCCCGCGGGCTCGGTCCGGGCGCCCAGTGTCAGCACGCCCGGCCGGAGAGCTCGGGAGTTCGTCGTCGAGCCGCAGGGTTAATGAAATCCGTTTGCGTTCAGGGTCCACTTCAAGCACCTTAACCTTGACCACCTGGCCCGACTTCACCACCTCGTGTGGGTCACTGACGAAGCGGTTCGACATGGCCGAAATATGGACCAACCCGTCCTGATGGACGCCGACGTCGACGAACGCACCAAAGGCTGCGACATTGGTTACCACGCCGTCGAGCGTCATCCCCGGCACCAGATCGGAAATCTTCTCCACTCCCTCCGAGAAGGAAGCGGTCACAAACTCGGGCCGGGGATCGCGCCCTGGCTTCTCCAGCTCGGCGACGATGTCTTTGATGGTTGGCGGCCCGAAGGTGTCGTTGACGAAGGCCGTCAGGTCCAGCTCGCGGAGCGACGTGCCGTCCGCGCTGAGGATCCGTCGGGCCACCCCGTAGGCCTCCGGATGGACGCTTGAGTTGTCAAGAGGCTCGGTGCCGCCCGATACCCGCAGGAACCCGGCGCACTGCTCGAAGGCTTTGGCCCCAAGGCGTGACACCTTCAGGAGGTCGGCCCGGCGGGCAAAACGCCCGTGGGTGTTGCGGTGGGCCACAATATTCTCGCTCAGCAGCGGGCCGACGCCGGCCACCCGGCTCAGGAGGGAAGGCGAAGCAGTGTTCACATCCACTCCGACGGCGTTGACGCAGTCCTCGATCACCGCGTTCAGGGAGCGCTCAAGGTTGGCGGCTGTCACGTCGTGCTGGTACTGACCCACCCCGATTGACTTGGGGTCGATCTTGACCAATTCGGCCAGCGGATCCTGCAGACGACGCGCGATCGACACCGCACCCCGCAGGGACACATCGAGGTCGGGCAGTTCGGCGGATGCCAGGGCTGATGCCGAATACACCGATGCGCCGGCCTCGGAGACCACCAGTTTCTGAAGCTTCCGTTCCGGCAGCGCCTTGATCAATTCGGTGGAGAGCTTGTCCGTCTCCCGCGATGCGGTGCCGTTACCGATGGCAATAAGTTCGACGTCGTAGTCAGCGACAAGTTTCGCGAGGGCAGCCAGCGCGGCGTCCCACTTCTTCACTGGAGCATGCGGGTAAACGGTCTGCGTGGCAACAGCCTTGCCTGTGCCGTCCACCACCGCCACCTTGACGCCGGTGCGGAGCCCGGGGTCAAGCCCGAGAGTGGTTCGGCCTCCCGCGGGCGCGGCGAGCAGCACGTCCCGGAGGTTGGCGGCGAAGACCCGTACTGCCTCGGTCTCCGCGGCAGCGAATAGGCGAACCCGCAGGTCGAGCGAGAGTTTGGCGAGAATCCGGCGCCAACCCTGCTGCACCGTCTGAGTGAGCCAAGCGTCGGCTGGCCGGCCGGTAGAAGTGATTCCGAGCACCGCTGCCACCGAACTTTCATACTTGGTCCGCGCCCGGGCGAATTCCGCAGCGTCCGTCGAATCCGCCTCGGCGATGGACAACTCAAGCATCCCCTCTTTCTCGCCGCGGAACAGGGCGAGGACACGGTGGGATGGCATGGCAGATGGCGCCTGCGCGAACTGGAAGTAGTCGGCGAACTTTTGCCCCTCGGTCTCCTTGCCGGCGCGAACCTTGGACCTCACGAGGCCCTGCTTCCAGAGCCTTTCCCGTGCCGAGGTCAGCAGGTCGGCGTTCTGGCCCGCGCGCTCCACCAGGATGGATCGTGCCCCCGCGAGCGCACCCTCAGCATCCGGCACCACACCGGTGACGTAGCGGCCCGCCTCCGTGGTCGGATCCAACGAAGGATTTGCTATTAGCGCGTCGGCGAGCGATTCCAGACCGGACTCCCGGGCGATCTGCGCCTTGGTGCGCCGTTTGGTCTTGAAGGGGAGATAGATGTCTTCCAGCCGGGACTTGGTATCAGCGGCAGCGATGGCGGCACGCAGCAGATCGGTGAGCTTCCCCTGCGCCTCGATCGACTCAAGGACTGCCCGACGACGATCCTGCAACTCGCGCAAGTAGCCTAACCGCTCATCGAGGGAGCGTAGTTGAGCGTCGTCGAGGGACCCCGTGGCCTCCTTGCGGTACCGGGCCACGAAGGGGACAGTCGATCCTGCGTCGAGCAGGTCCACAGTGGCTTTCACCTGCCAGGCGTGGACTCCCAGTTCATTGGCGAGAAGATCGAATATAACGGCGTCTGAGGTTAGAGATAACACGTAAATCATTGTCGCCTACCGCGGGTGGAAGCTTCCAGCCGCAGCACACGCGCGGGTGTCTACCCGCCGAAGGGCTCCGCCCTATGGCGTCCGGATTAGGCGCAGGAGTCACTGTCGATGGTGATCGAGAGTGGGTGCTGGCCCGTGAAGGACCCATCTGCAGTGGAGTAGTCGATTTCGACGAACTCGGAAGTGCCCCTCTCGGCATCCTCTTCGAGGGAGACCGAGACCACCACGTTGAGGTATTCGAGCGTGGAAATTTCGTAGCCGACCGCCGGAACCGGCTCGGTGAAGAAGACATTTTCGGGCATGTCACTCTCAGCGGCCATCTTGTCAGCGCCATGGGCACCGGAATGCTCATCTCCGCCGCCCATGACGGTTCCGTCGGCCATGCCATGGGTGCCGTGACCACCACGATTGGCGGGAGTCACCTCGGCGGAGTCCAAGGTGACTCCCGATGGGGAGCCGAGGCTGACGTCGTCGATAGTGAACGACTCGAGCGTCTCGTTGTGGATCAGCACCGTGTACTCCTGGTATCCCAGCGCCGGTTCAACCGAACAGAGTTTGGCGCCATTAGCACCCAACTGCAAAGGATCATCCCCCAGGGACGCAGGAACCACACCAGCGGCGGGAGCCTCGGCAACGTTCGCACCCTGGCTTGGCTGCGGCGCACTATTCACGTTAAGGGGGTTGTTCTCCACCCCACCGCAGCCGGAGATCAGTCCTGCGGTGATCACTGAAATGCCTAGGATCGTAGCGGTTCTGGTCAGCATGGTTCCTCTTGCTCTGGGGGCTCATTGGGTTAGGCCGCGGCGTAATCCCGGGCCGCGCTTACCTGTCATTCGTACCTGGCGGGCCGAGGGTTTGGTGACCCAGCCAACATTGCGCGTGGCAAGCGCCTCTCACTGCATCTGTTCAAGCGCGCCCGGCCGCGGTTGAGCACTGGGTCAACCGTAACCGGCTGAGCTACGCTATTGCTATGACTGAGCCTGCGTTTGTGCATGAGACTGAGATTGCCACCTCCCCGATGCGCCTGTGGGAAGCCCTGACCGACGGCGACGTAACGCGACGCTACTGGTTTGGGCGGCGGCTGGAATCCAGTTGGGTTCCCGGATCCCCAGTCCGCTTCTACGATGGAAGCTCCGAGGAAGTCACCCACCACGGCGTGGTACTGGAAGCTGATGAGCCCACCCGCCTGTCGTATACGTTCAGCGAAGTGCCCGACGGCGAGGACGGGCTGACCGATCCGCGGGAGGACGCCGCCAGCAGGGTCACCGTCGACCTCGAAAAGATCAGCGGCGGCGGAATGCTTTTCCGTCTGGTGCACGACCGGCTCGCAGCACCATCCGACGTTGAGAAGGTCAGCGCCGAGTGGTCTCCGATCCTCACTAATCTGCAGGCCCTCCTCGAGAACGACAACGCCCAGTATCCGGCTCCGGGTAACAGCTAATCCTGTTCACCGGCTCAGTAGATCGCATTGTCTTAACGGGCTCACTCCCCTAAGAATGAACTATGACAGTAATCATGAGGTCCCTCGAAACCGCCGTTCCCGAGACCGTCATGGTGCAGTCCGATGTGAGGGACGTCTTCGCCGCCCAACCCGGCCTGAGCCGGCTGGGGACACGCCTGGTCGGTGCTGCGTTTGATTGGTCAGGGATTGAGACCCGGTATACGGCAGTGAAGGAGATGACCCTCGACGCGCCGTCGGAGAATCCCGTGTTTTTTGATTCGGCGGAACGACGCATCCTGTCACCCAGCACCAAGGTCCGCAACGAGGTTTACGCGGAAGAGGGCACCAAACTGTTCGTCGAGGCGGCCAGTAAGGCGCTCGCCGCCGCCGAGGGGATCGGGCCCCTGGACATTACCCATGTGATTACCGTTTCCTGCACCGGTTTCTTCAATCCCGGGCCGGACTACAAAGTGGTCCGCGCTCTTGGGCTGAGCCCCGCAGCGCAGCGCTACCACCTCGGCTTCATGGGCTGCTACGCCGCGTTTCCTGCCCTGCGAGCCGCCAAATCCTTCTGCGAGGCCGAGCCTGACGCCGTCGTGCTGGTAGTGGCCGCCGAGTTGTGCTCACTCCACGTCAGGTCGTCCAACAATCCGGACACCATTGTGGGGTCGTCGTTGTTCGCCGACGGAGCGGCCGCAGCCGTCATCAGCGCCAGGGAATACACCGCTACGGCTCCGGCCCTGAGCCTCGACTTCTTCGAGACGGTCCTGACGCCGGTCGGCGAGGAGTCCATGGCGTGGAACATCGGCGATGAAGGATTCGAGATGGTGCTCGGAACCTACGTGCCGCACATCATCGACGAGCACATTGTGGAGGCGCTGGAGCCTCTCCTGGCCCGCGACGCGTCCCTGGCGGAGAAGCAGTACAAGGACATTGAACACTGGGCGATCCACCCGGGCGGGCGCAGCATCCTGGACAAGGTAGAGGCCAAGCTGGATCTGAAAGAAGACCAGTTGGTGCCCGCCCGGGAGACGCTGCGCGACTACGGCAACATGAGCAGCGCCACGGTGATGTTCGTGTTGAAGCACATTCTCGATCAGCCGTTCACGGGGCAGGATGAGCGAATTTGCTCGATGGCGTTCGGCCCAGGCCTGACCGTCGAAACCGCGTTGTTCACCAAGGTGGGTCCCTGAGTGCAGTTCCTCGCTCACCGCGAGAATGGTTTCCTCGCGCACCGGGACGCTGACGCGGTTGAGGAAATGGACAAACCGGATTGCGATCCGGTGCTGCTGGACCGGACGTACGCCCAGTTCGGTTTGATCAATGCCGCGGTTGCCGGCTGGCGGCGCACCTGGTCCACGCAGATCCGTCCTCAGCTATCGGCATCGCGGCCCTCTACCCTGCTCGACATCGGATCGGGCGGCGGCGACATGCCGCGCGCCTTCGCACGATGGGCGGCGCGTGACGGCCTGCCGCTGTCTATCCTCGCCATTGACCCTGATGAGCGAGCCCACACGTTCGCCACCTCGCAACCACCCGTGCCGGGACTCACCTTCCGGCGGGCGTTCAGCGCAGAGCTGGTGACCGAGGGCCAGCGGTTCGACGTCGTTACCTCCAACCACCTGCTACACCACCTGACGCCAGGACAGCTTGGAGGGCTCCTGGCCGACTCCGAGCAGCTATGCCAAGGTATCGCTGTGCACAACGACATTGAACGCAGCCGACTGGGCTACCTGCTGTTCTCCCTGGGAACCCTCGCGCTCCGCCGCTCGCTGATCCGCCAGGACGGTCTGACGTCGATCAAGCGCAGTTTCACGGCGGCCGAACTCGCTGCGGCCGTACCGCCAAACTGGGAAATTACCGCGCGGTTCCCGTCCCACACCCTACTGATCCACCGGGCGTCCCATGCATGATGTGATCCTGGTCGGCGGCGGACCAGTGGGCCTGTTCGCCGCGATCCTGCTGCGGCAGGCGGGACTCGATGTGCTGGTGCTGGAGCAGCGGACGTCCCGCAGCATCCAATCGCGGGCCATCGGTATCCATCCGCCCGCGCTGCAGGCGCTGGCCCAGGCCGGCATCGCGGAGAACCTGATTACCCGCGGGGTGTCCATCCATCAGGGCGTGGCCCGCAGCGCTGGGCAAGAAGTGACGCGGTTGTCCTTCGCCGGGCTGCCGCGCAACTACCCGTTTGTCCTCGCCATACCCCAGATCCAGACCGAGCTGGTACTGGAAACCCGGCTCGCGGCCGTCGCGCCCGGCGCCTTCCGCCGGGGAGTGTCGGTGACTGGCGTACATGACGCTAGCGGGTCGATGCTGGTGACAACGTCGACCGGGGACGTGTTGCAGGCGCAGCTGGTGATTGGGGCCGACGGCGGCAAGAGCACCGTGCGCACTAGCGTCGGCGTGTCTGCGTCGCTGCAACGGTACCCGGACACCTATCTGATGGGCGACTTCGCCGACGCGTCAACGGACCGGTCGTCCGCGGTGCTGTATCTGGAGTCGGACGGGATTGTCGAGTCCTTCCCGCTGCCCGACGGGGTGCGACGCTGGGTGGTGCGGACGCCGTCGTTAGTTCGCTCGCCCACGCCGGACGCCCTGGCGGAATTAATCCGCGCGCGGACCGGTGTTGACGTGGACGTTGCCAG
The DNA here is from genome assembly GCF_054511155.1 of Arthrobacter glycogeni. Classification (NCBI taxonomy): domain Bacteria; kingdom Bacillati; phylum Actinomycetota; class Actinomycetes; order Micrococcales; family Micrococcaceae; genus Arthrobacter; species Arthrobacter glycogeni. The sequence goes on from NZ_JBTNDE010000002.1 coordinate 123,585, forward strand.
CACCTCAATGCTGAGTGCGTTCGATGTGCAGCGGCGGCTGGCACAACGCTTCGTGGCAGGCCGGACGGTGTTGATCGGCGACGCAGCCCACCAGGTCAGCCCGATCGGCGGGCAAGGGATGAACCTGGGATGGCTGGATGCCACCGAGCTGGTGCCGATCATCAGTGCGTCGCTGGTTGACGGGCGAGACATCGGCCGGGAACTGGCGGCGTTCGACACGCGCCGTCGTCGGGCTGCTGCGACGGCTGCACGCCAGGCGCACCTCAACATGGCGTTGGGGCGTCCCCTGCCCCGGCAGGTATTGTCCGCGCGGAACGCCGTGTTCAAACGGGTCAATGCGGTACCAGCCGTGCACGACGCCATCGCCCGCACCTTCACGATGCAGTAGCCCACCGTCTCTTCTGCCAACCCACCGAGCAGACCCTTTCCGGTGAGTAGACCCTTTCCGCCCTTTTCCCGCGGAATGGTGAGATCCGGTGGGCTAGCGGCCGTTTGTCTCGCCAGACCTCCCACCTAGGCGGTGGGACCCGGTCCGGCTTTCACTGGGCCGTGCACTAGAGCTGCGCCGGGTCACGGGGCATCGGAGGCGAGCCGTTCCGAAGGGCTTCACCCTAGAACGGTGGTGGGGTTTCCGGTCGCGGTGTTGGTGGTGGTGTGGGTGGTGGGTTGGGTTTGGTGAGGTAGGTTTCCCCGGCGGGGGAGATCGCGATGATCGTCCCTGGTTCGGGTTGGGTGTAATGCCAGAAACCCTCCGTTTTGAACATATGGTGACGTTTACAGAGCGCTGACAGATTTGAGTAACTGGTCCTCCCGCCCCGGGACCAGGGGATCGTGTGGTCGAGTTCGCAGAACACCGCCAACCGATTACACCCCGGATGACGGCACGTCCCATCCCGCACCCTGACCGCGTCCTGCAAATCTTTCGGCACCCGGTACGTGGTCGCATCAGCCCCGAGCCTGGCCCCCGTGTGGGGGTGGCAAAGGATCCTCGTGAATGACGGCGCGTGCCCGGCGAGTTTCCGGGCCGTCTCCGGATCGATCGGCCCGTACCCTTCCAACTCACCCGGCACATCCCCGCCCAATAGGGTCAGCACCGGGACCGTCACGAAGACCTTCGCCTGCACACCCCAAAACGAGTCGCTGTCCCGCGACTGGTTGCCTTCACCGGGTGCTTCGGCCTGTGACCCGGCCCGTGATCGGGTAAGAGAATCACCGGTAGCCCTCTCGGGGTTGGTCTCACCAACGGATCCCGGGCCGGCGCTGGTGAGTGCGTCGACGAGGACGTCAGCCCTGAGTTGGGTGAGGGTGCGGGGTTCGTCGGGGCCCTGCAAGTTCCGGGCAGCAGTGTCCACCCGGTGGTAGATTCCCGCGGCATCCTCGACGGGCAAATACGCTGCGAGCCAGGCCATCCCGTCATAGGCCGGGTTGAGGAGAACTCCGCGTTCCCTGACCGCTTTCTGGTGCCGGGTGGTGATCGACTCGGGGTGCAGTGCCTCGCGTAACCGCCCGGCCTGACGGCAGAACTTCGTCACCGTGGTCCGGCCCGCCAGCGTGATAAGTCTGCTCTCGTAGTCGGCGGCAAACTCGTCGGTCGCGGTGCGGGGCATACTGCTGGTCTCCTCGGCGACCGCCCACGCATGCCGGCGCGAGAGCCTGCCATCCTCCAACGCGTTCAACGTCGCTGGGCAATGCCGGGTAAGCAGCACACTATGGTCGACTAAGAACCCAGCGGTCCGCTCCGGTAAGTGCAGGGCGGCGCCAATCTCACTCGCGGCGAGGGTTTGTTCGAAACCCCATTCTCCGCGACCAGCACGGCTCCGCTCGGCCTGAAGATCCAGGACCCGGGTGGCGAGCTTCGCTTCCTGCGCATCCAACCAGGACCTCGCCTCGCCGACGTCCTTCAACGCATCCAACGCCTGGGAAGAGTCCAGGCCAGCGACCGCGACCAACCCGAGCCGACCCGTCAACGCCGGCGGGCCATCACTGGAACGCACCCGCACATCCGGATCAGACCCCACCCGGAAGAAATTCAGAAAGTCAGTCTGAGAATCAGTGAGATCCCTTTTCGGCCGGGGCTCCGGCGCCTTCATCACAGGTGTCGTCCACACGGCGGCGACACTCAACGGACCACCCAGACCATACCCACCCGAAGCCCCACCCGAAGCCCCCGCGGGACCGCCCGTGGACGTATCCGCGGGCCCGCCCGTGGAGCCGGAATCCGGACCGGAATCGGGACGGAACCCCGATCCAGTAGCAGAAGCTGTACTGCTTTTCATACCCCCATTCCATCACCCGCCACCGACATTATTAGGGCCCAAACCAGGTACACAGAAAAACTTTCTGAAGTATTTTCCAGACCAAAAAACCGGTCGAGAAAAGACCTCTGAGCACTCCCACCGAACCGCGGGATCTGGCGACTCAAAGCGTCATCGACCCGCCAGACCTCACACTCGTCGGTAGGGAGGTTCAGAGGACCAGGTAATTGGTGCGGGTGGGGGGATCGGAGGCCTGTGCGGTATAGGTGGGTTGGGCTGCCCCAGGGGGCCGGGCGAAGAGACTAAAGGTGAGTCGGGGCGAAGAGACGCAGCAGGGTCTCGACGACGACGACGTTGGGCCCCTCCGCCGCGAAACTGTCCTCCAAGGCCTGCCGCACATCACCCGGCGCCACCTTGACCGCCGGCACGCCAAACGCTTCTGCGAGCTTCACGAAGTCGGGGCGGGTCAGCTCGGTTGCGGTAGCCTTCCCGAACGCGCCCTCCATGTATTCGCGCAGGATCCCGTAACCACCGTCGTCGACAATCAGCCAGGTGACCGGCAGGTTGTGCTGCTTCGCGGTCGCCAGCTCGGCGATGGAGTACATCGACGAACCGTCGCCGGACACTGCGAGCACGCGTTCTCCCAGCCCGACGGCGCCGCCAATCGCCCCGGGGAACCCGTAACCGAGGCCGCCGGCACCCTGGGCGGAATGGAACTGGCCGTCCTTGGCGTCCCAGCAGCTCCACGCCCAATACGCGGCGATCGTCATGTCCCAGAAGGTCTGCAACCCGGCGGGTGCAGCTGCCCGGATGTCAGCCATGAACGTGCGTTCCTTGCCCAGATCCTGCGAATCCAGGCGGCCCTGCACCTTGGCGAGGGTCTCAGCGACCAGCGCTACGGCGTCGTACCCGCCGGTGCGATCGCGGGCCAGCACGGGTAGCGCGTCGTCCAGAGCCGCGAGGGCCTGACCGGCGTCGGCGCGGATGCCCAGGGCAGGTCGGTTGGACTCGAGCACACGAGGTTCGGCGTCGATCTGGATGATCCGCCCACGCGGTTCCAGCGTGAAGTAGTTGCTGGTCACCTCGCCGAGGGATGACCCGATCACCAGGACCACGTCGGCGTCCTCAAGGACCTCGGTGACATAGCGGTCCTCTACCCACGCCTGCAGTGAGAGCTCATGGTTCCAGGGGAAGGCCCCGTTACCGCCCGGTGAGCAGAGCACCGGCGCGCCGAGCTTCTCGGCAATCGACAGCAACCACGATTCGGCATGGCCGCGACGGGTGCCGCCGCCCGCGACGATGGCGGGCCGCCTGGACTCAGTCAGCCATTTCACGGCCTCGCGGACCAGCTCCACCCGGGGCGGGTTGTCGAACGGGTCGGCGAGCGCATCCTCCACCTGCGGCACCATCACCGGATCGAGCAGCACATTCTGTGGCACCTCGATCCAGACCGGACCCTGCGGGGACGACACGGCCTCAGTCCACGCGTCCTGGATCGCAGACGGAATACCCGAGGCGTGCTGGATGAGCCGCTGACTCTTGGTGACGTTGGCCGCCGAGGCCTTCTGGTCATCGAGCTGGTGCAGCATGCCCTTGCGGCGGGCGCCGAGGCCCTCCAGCGGAATCTGGCTGGCAATCACCACCATTGGCACTCCGGTGGCGTAGGCCTCCTGCAGTCCGGCGAGCGCCGTCAGCGCGCCGGGCCCGGTGGACAGGAACAGCACACCGACCTGCCCGGTGGCGCGGGAGAACCCGTCTGCGGCAAACGCCGAGTTGTTCTCCACCCGCGAGGACACAAAGCGCAGATCCGAACGGGACAGTGCATCGAACAATCCCAACGCGTGCTGCCCGGGAATCCCGAAGACCGTCGTCGCCCCGAGGGCGCTGAGCGTCTCGACGACGAGATCCCCGCCATTACGCTCTCCGGTCAGGGGCTGTGGAGGTGCTGTTGCGACACTGTCACTGGTAACCATTTAGCGTTCCTCCGCAGGGGTGCTGGTAGTTGCCTGGTCGGCCAGCAGGCTGACCAGGTCGTAGGCGACGTGCGATGCGGCAACGCCGGTGATCTCCGCATGATCATACGCGGGGGCCACCTCGACGACGTCGGCCCCGATGAGGTTCATGCCGCGCATCCCGCGAAGAATTTCCAGAAGCTCCCGGCTGGTGATGCCGCCGGCTTCAGGGGTTCCCGTTCCGGGCGCGTGGGCCGGGTCGAGAACGTCGATGTCGATGGAGATGTACAGCGGGCGGTTGCCGATCCTGTCCCTGAGCTTGGCGATCACCTCGTCGACGCCCTGCCTGAACACATCGGAGGAGGTGACGATGCCGAAGCCAAAACGCCGGTCATCCTCAAGGTCCTTCACACCGTACAGCGGCCCGCGGGTACCCACGTGGGAGATCGCCTCAGTGTCGAGGATGCCCTCGTCCACCGCGCGACGGAAGGGGGTGCCGTGCGTGTACTCGGCCCCGAAATAGGTGTCCCAGGTGTCGAGGTGCGCGTCGAAGTGCAGCATCGCCACCGGTGCGCCGGCCCGTTCGGACGCCGCGCGGAGCAGCGGCAGCGCAATGGTGTGGTCTCCGCCGAGCGTAACCAGCTTGGCGCCGTCGGCCGTCAGATCCAGCGCATTCTGCTGGATGGTTTCAATCGCTTCATTGATGTTGAAGGGATTGACGGCCATGTCACCGGCGTCGGCCACCTGCACCCGCTCGAACGGGGAGATGTCCAGGGCCGGGTTGTAGGGGCGGAGCAGGCGTGAGGACTCGCGGACGTGGTTCGCCCCGAACCGGGCGCCGGGTCGGTAGGACACACCCGAATCAAAGGGGACACCGACGACGGCGATATCCGCGCGGTCCACCTCATCGAGCCGCGGCAATCGGGCAAACGTCGCGGCGCCGGCGTAGCGTGGGATCCGTGAGGAGTCGATGGGGCCAACGTTTCCATTGGCCGTGACGCGCGGCTGTTCCATGGGTACCTCCGGGTTGGGGCAGCGGCTGCCCATACAGATCGGTCGAGAGTAAACACAGAAGTTGCCATATAAGCATCAACTGTTTTGTATAAGGCTAATTGTGATGTCCGTCTCGGTCAACACCGGCCGCAGACGAATCCACAAGGAAGCGGCCGAAACTGCTCCGTAAAGGATCCATAAATACCGCCGATTCCGTCCTCAGCAGGGCCTACAGTCAAGGCGTGACGACAACTCTGCGCAACATCAAAGCCTCCCGCCGGGCCCGGCGGCTCGGCCATTGGCTGCTGGACGACGAGAACCAACGGAAGCCGAAGCGGTCGAACAGCACCGCCACCCATTCGTGGTGGAAGGTGATGTGCCTGACCGGCGTCGACTACTTCTCCACACTTGGCTACCAGCCGGCCATCGCCGCCGTCGCAGCGGGCGTGCTGTCCCCCATCGCGACGATTGTCCTGGTCCTGGTCACTCTCCTCGGCGCGCTTCCGGTGTATAAGCGTGTGGCCGAGGAAAGCCCCAATGGCGAAGGCTCAATCGCTATGCTGGAGCGCCTGCTTCCCCGCTGGAGTGGCAAGATGCTGGTGCTTGTGCTCCTGGGCTTCGCTGCCACCAGCTTCCTGATCACCATGACGCTCTCCGCGGCCGATGCCAGCGCCCACCTGATCGAAAACCCATTTGCCCCCGGCTGGATGCACGGCCAGGAGGTCATCATCACCCTGGTCTTCCTGGCTCTGCTCTCGGTGGTGTTCCTCCGTGGGTTCCGTGAAGCAGTGGGTATCGCCGTCGCACTGGTCGCCGTCTTCCTGGCACTGAATCTAGTGGTGATTGTGGTGGCTCTCGGGCAGGTAGCCCTCCAGTCGCCGCTGGTCGAGGACTGGTGGACGGCCCTGAATACCCAGCATGGCGACCCCATGATGATGGTAGTCGTGGCACTGCTGGTTTTTCCCCGCCTGGCGCTGGGCCTGTCCGGGTTCGAGACCGGCGTCGTTGTCATGCCCTTGATCAAGGGCAACCCGGGCGGTGAGCAAGAAGACCTGGCAGGCCGCATCGCCGGCGCCAAGAAGCTGTTGACCTCCGCCGCGCTGATCATGAGCGGGTTCCTCATCACGTCAAGCATTGCGACCACCATCCTGATTCCGGCCGAGGAATTCCAGGAGGGCGGCGAAGCCAACGGCCGTGCGCTGGCCTATCTGGCGCACAAATACCTGGGCGACGGCTTTGGGACCGCGTACGACATCAGCACGATCGCCATCCTCTGGTTCGCCGGCGCCTCAGCGATGACCGGGCTCCTTAACCTGGTCCCCCGCTACCTCCCGCGATACGGGATGGCCCCTAATTGGTCCAGGGCTGTCCGCCCCCTGGTCATCGTCTTCACCGCCGTCGCCTTCCTGGTCACGATCGCGTTCAAGGCCGACGTCGAGGCCCAGGGCGGCGCATACGCCACCGGCGTGCTGGTGCTCATCACCTCGGCATCGGTGGCGGTCACCCTTTCTGCGCGGCGCCGCAGCCAAACCCTCGCCACCCTGGGCTTCGGCCTCGTCACCGTGGTCCTGTCGCTGACCACCATCATTAACATGGTGGAGCGGCCCGACGGCGTCCGGATCGCCGGTCTGTTCATCCTGGGCATCGTGGTGGTCTCGCTTGCGTCGCGTTTTAGCCGCGCGTTTGAACTGCGAACCACCGGGATCCGGCTCGACGACGAAGCGCTCCGATTCGTCGCCTCGACCGACGACGGCGACATCCTCCTGATCGCGCACGAGCCGCAGCGTCTCACGGCGGGTGCCTACCGCCGCAAACTCGAACACGCCTGCACGGTCAGCCATTTGACCCCCGCCGATAATCCGCTGTTCATTGAGGTGATTGTTGACGACTCGTCAGAGTTCGAGACCGCCCTGCAGGTGCACGGCGTGACCCGGCATGGCTATCGGATCCTCGAGGTCCACAGTTCGAACGTGCCCGCCACCATCGCCGCGGTGATGCTGCACATTCGTGACATCACCGGCCTGATGCCGCACGTCTACTTCCGCTGGACCGAGGGGCATCCGCTGACTAATCTGTTCAAGTTCCTCATCACGGGCGAGGGAGAGATTGCCCCGGTGACCCGGGAGGTCCTCCGGGAAGCGGAGCCCGATGTGACCCGCAGGCCCTGGGTGCACGTCGGCTGACAGCGGACCCCTTGCCGGAAGCGGAGATCATCCGCCCGAGGCGGCAGGAACCAGAGTCCAGAGCACAATCGCCTGCTCATTGGTGGGGTTGACCCAGGTGTGCGGCTCGCGGCCGGGGAACGTCACGGTGTCTCCAGCCTCCAACTCGTAACGGTCATTCGAGAAGATCAGGACAAATTTGCCCGCCACCACATGGAGTGTTTCGACTTCGCAGTCCACCGAGTAGAGCTCCGACTCGCCGCGCCCATTGGGTTCGATCACCGCGCGAATCATTTGCAGCCGGCGCTCCGAGCGGGCGGTCATCAGGCGCTCGTTGATCCCCTCGCCCCCGAGGCTGATGCGCGGCGCCTCGCCGAGTCGGGTGAGGTGGGTTTCCGGCACCTGGAACAAATCGCCAATCGACACTGACAACACCTGGCACAGCGTGACCAGGGACGCGACCGACGGCGACGTCAGATCCCGCTCAACCCGGCTAAGGAATCCCTTGGTCAGGGACGTTGCAGCGGCGACCTGCTCAATGGTCATCCGCTGGGATTGGCGGGCAGCACGGATGCGTGACCCGATGGCCACCGGGGCGTTACTAGGTTCTACAGGTAAGGCCTTCACTGGCGTCCCGTCTCTCTGACCAGGGCTCTCCCCCGGGCGAACATCGACTCTGAGCATACCGAGGATTTCCCAGTAGACCTTCTGCCCGCCTACTTGACGTGTTAGGAAGATCACAACTAGCCTATAGCGAAACATAAGTTTCCTATAGGTTACTTTCCATTTATCGTCCACTCATTCAGGAGCACCATGGAATTCATCAATATAACGATTGTGGTGATCTACCTCGTGGGCATGCTGGCCTTCGGCTGGTGGGGCAAATCCCGCACCAAGAACACCAGCGACTATCTCGTCGCCGGCCGACGCCTCGGACCACTTCTTTATACCGGCACCATGGCGGCAGTCGTGCTCGGCGGCGCGTCCACCGTCGGCGGCGTCGGCCTCGGCTACACCTACGGCATCTCCGGCATGTGGCTGGTGGTCGCCATCGGCGTCGGCGTGCTGCTGCTCAGCCTCCTGTTTGCGCCCACCCTACAGAAACTGAAGATCTACACGGTTTCCCAGATGCTCACCCTGCGGTACGGGGCCGAAGCCACCAAGGCGTCGGGCATCGTCATGCTGGCCTATACCCTGATGCTCTGCGCCACCTCGACCGGCGCCTACGCCACCATCTTCGTGGTGCTGTTCGGCTGGGACCGCGCGGCGTCCATCGCCGTCGGCGGGGCGATCGTCCTGATCTACTCGACCATCGGCGGCATGTGGTCCATCACCCTCGCCGACATGGCTCAGTTCATCATCAAAACCATCGGCGTGTTTGCGCTGATGCTTCCCTTCGCCCTGATCAACGCTGGCGGTTTCGACGGCATCTCCGAGCGCGCGGGAGACGAGTTCTTCAGCATCACCGGCATCGGGCTCCAAAGCATCATCACCTACTTCGTGGTCTACACCCTGGGCCTGCTCATTGGGCAGGACATCTGGCAGCGCGTATTCACAGCGAAGACGCCGACGGTAGCCCGGTGGGGCGGCGTCACAGCCGGCGTGTACTGCATCCTCTACGGTGTGGCGGGAGCGGTCATCGGCATGTCGGCCAGCGTCATCCTGCCCAACATCGAGTCCCAGGACGACGTCTACGCCGACATTGCCATCAACGTCCTGCCCATCGGTATTGGCGGACTGGTCCTCGCCGCCGCCGTGGCCGCCATGATGTCCACCGCCTCAGGATCGCTGATCGCCGCCGCCACCGTGGCGCGCGCCGACGTCGTCCCCTTCGTGAGTAGCTGGTTCGGCCGCAGCGGGCAGACCACCATCGACACCTCCACCGAAGAGGCCGCCGATAATCCCGAGCACGATGTGGCAGCCAACCGCCGGTGGGTGCTGGGCCTGGGCCTGGTGACGATCGCGCTAGCCGTCGTGGTGCAGGATGTGGTCGCAGCGCTGACCATCGCCTACGCCATCCTGGTCGGCGGACTCCTGATCGCCATCCTGGGCGGCCTGGTCTGGAAGCGGGCCACCGGCGTTGCCGCAGCTGCGTCGATGGCTGCCGGCACCGTCTTCACGCTGGGCACCATGATCTACCTTGAGGTCAATGCCGAGAACCAGTACGAGGGCATCTACGCGAACGAGCCGATCTATTACGGTCTGGGCGCCTCGGCGTTTGTTTTCATTGTCGTCTCCCTGATCACCAAGCGGACCGATCCGGCGGTCATGGCCGCCTGGGAGCGTCGGGTAGCCGGTGCGCATGACGACGACGCCCAGGTGCCTGGCGTCTCCGCCACGCGCTAGCCCCCGCCACCGACCCCGCTAGCCCACCCCACCCGAGTATCGAGTCAACAGATATAACCGGTTTCCTGCCAGAACCCGATGTTGACTCGATCCGGGAGGTTTACGGTTTGGCTATTGAGGCACCGATCTTCCGTCCGGGCCTGCTGCTGCGACCGCGGCCAACGGCGTCGGCCTTGGTGTCGATTTCGGCTTGTTTGATGTCCGCGGGAGTGATCAGACCATCTTCTTCACCAGTCCAGGACTTGATGGCACTCCACGTGACCGCAGCAAGGGGAACCGACAGAATGGCTCCGACGATGCCGGCCAGAATGGTGCCAGCGGTCAACGCCACCAGAATAACCAGCGCGTGGACGCTCAGGGAACGGCCCATCACCACCGGCTGCAGGAAGTTTCCTTCGATCTGGTTTACCGCGATCACGACGACGACGACGATCAGCGCCGTCGTGGGCCCCTCTGCCACGAGTGCCACCAACGCGGCCAGAGCGCCGGCAGCCGTCGCACCCACGAGGGGGATGAACGCACCGACGAAGACGATGACCGCCAGCGGCAGTGCCAACGGAATCCCCAGCACGAACAAAGCAACGCCGATGACTGCTGAGTCCACCAACGCAACGATTGCTGTTCCGCGAACATATCCACCAAGGGTTTCTAACCCGTGGACGCCCACCCGACGCGCCTTGACCAGTCGTTCACCCTTGAAAGGGCGGAGGATGAAAGCGAAGATCCTGTCGCCGTCCTTGAGGAAGAAAAACAGGATCACCACCATCAGCGCCGCCCCGGTAAGGAACTCTCCGGCGGCAGTAATGCCGCTGACTGCACCGGCACCGGCGGTGGCGCTGGTCGCAAAGTCAACCAACGCTACCTGCGCATCAGCGATCTGCTGCTCGTCGATCGGCAGCGGGCCGTTGAGGATGAACTCATAAATCTGGTCAAAGCCCTGCGAAGCGCTATCGACCAGCTCGTCGGCCTGACTTTGGACGGCGAAGACAATTCCAGTGACGATGCCGCCCAGCACACCGAGCAGGAGGAGGAAGGAAAAGGCTGTGGCGGCGGTACTTGGCCATCCCTTGCGCCGGAGCCAGTTCACCAGCGGACCAATCGCGGCCGCCAGAATCAGGGCAATGATCAGCGGAATGACCACCAGCCGGATCTGAATTAGCCCGAAAATCACCACTACAGCGAGGATCAGAAGCAGCAGGACCTGCGCGGCCCTCGTACTGCTGCGGCCCAGGGAGTCCTTCCATGGACTCGCCGGCCCCTGCGCGGTGTCGACGCTGGCTGGTACCTCGCGGTGTTCTTGTCCACGAGGCGCCTCCGTGGTGCGCCTGAATATGCTAAACACAGTCACTATCTCCTTGTTTCCTCAGGTAACCCAGCTCAGCTGTCGCTGGCAATCAATTGGTTTCGAACCTGGCGCCGCAGCACCTTGCCAATGAGTGACCTCGGCAGTTCGTCTACTTCAACAATACGGCGCGGTATTTTGTAGGCCGCCAGCGAGCCCCGGCAATACGCCTTCAGGGTGTCACCGCTGAACGGGTGTCCGTCACGCACGACGACGGCGGCCACCACCTCCTCGCCTCCCCCGGCCTGCGGCATTCCAACCACCGCGACGTCGGCCACACTGTCATGACTCAGCAGAGCTTCCTCCACCTCGGTGGGGGCGACATTGAAGCCTCCGGTCACAATAAGCTCCTTGATCCGGTCCACGATGGTAACGAACCAATCGGCGTCGACCCGGACAATGTCTCCGGTCTTAAACCAGCCGTCGGCGCTCAGGACGGCTCGCGTGTCCTCATCATTTCGCCAGTACCCCTTGAACACCTGGGGCCCGCGGATCAGCAGTTCACCGGCGTCGCCCGGCTCTCGATCTATTGTCGAATCCTCCGGATCGACCACGCGGATTTCAGTATTCGGGAACGGCACCCCCACGGTCCCGGGCTTGCGGCTGGGACCAATGGGGTTCCCAAGGGAGATCGGCGACGTTTCGGTCAGCCCGTACCCCTCCACCAGATAGCCGCCGGTCACCGATTCCCACAACTCGATCGTTGCAGGCGGCAGGTTCATCGCACCGGAAATTGCGAAGCGAACGCTCTTCAGGCTGACACCGCGCTCCACAGCGCGCTTCGCCAGACGCTCATAGATCGGCGGGACCGCGGGCAGGAACGTGGGCGGATGGGTCTTCGCCGCGTCCAGCACCAGGTCTTCATCGAACTTTGGGAACAGCACCAGGCGGGCCCCGATACTCATGGCGAACGTCAGGCAGAGGGTCAGCCCGTAGGCATGGAACATCGGCAGGACAGCGTAGATAACCTCTTTGCCATCGTCAAGGCCCGGCACCCAGGCCCGCCCCTGAGCCGCGTTGACCAGCAGATTCCGATGCGTGAGGATTGCTCCCTTTGGGTGCCCGGTGGTGCCGCTGGTGTATTGCAGGGCGGCGACGTCGGTGGCTACCGGGCCGGGGTGGGTGGCCGCCAACCGCTTGTTCCCCACCAGGGAGTCCCAGGAGGTGACGCTCCTGCTGCCGGACAGCTTGGAGCTGGTAGTCAGCGCACCCCGGGCCGTCCGTGCTTTCCGGACGGGAAGCCGCAGGGCGGCCCGTTTGGAGAACGGCATTGCCCGGGTCAGGTCGACCGTCACAAGGGCGGTGACCGGGACGTCGGCCGGGAGGTCCTGCACCCGCTGCGCGGCCTTGTCCCAGACGATCGCCAGCCGCGCTCCGTGGTCCTCGAACTGGTGCCTCAACTCGCGGTCGGTGTAGAGGGGGTTGTGTTCGACCACAATTGCTCCCAACCGCAGGACCGCATAGAAGGCCACTACGTGCTGCGGGCAGTTGGGCAGTACCAGGGCCACCCGGTCGCCCGCCACCACGCCGAGCCGGCGCAGCCCCTCGGCGGCCCGCTGGATCGCCTCATCGAGCTGGCGGTACGTGGTCTCGGCGCCGAAGAACTCGAGGGCAGTCTTCTGGCCGTACAGCTGCGCAGATTCCTCGACGAGGTTGACAAGGGAACCATCCGGGACGGCGACGGCGGCGGGGACTCCCGGTCCGTAGTTACGCACCCAGGGGGCAGTGGTTTCAAAAGTCATCAGTCTACTTTCTGTCTAAGCCTGTTGAACTCTATCCTGATTGGCGGGGCAGCCGATCACCCACTGCCCCTTAGATTACGTCTCAGTCATGTAGTGGCCGGAACAGGACTGCGTAAATACCAGCCGCGCCGACTGCCATCACCACCGCCGAGGTCACGAGTACTGCTGCCACGTCCGCCGCGAGGACACCGCTGCCCATCCCTTTCAGGCTGCGGCGGTATCGGACCCGCTGGCTTACATAGATCCCGAGCGCCGCAGCCAGCAACGCGGTGATGAGGATCAAGGCAAACCACCCGTGCTGGGGCACCCAGCGCACAAAGAGCACCCCGCAGATCACCAGGGCCAACAGTGTGCGCCCCCAGGCCAATGAGGTGCGTTCGGGCTGGAGCCCCGTGTCAGCGGGCTTCGCGCTGCTCATCCGGACGCGGTCAGGCCGGTCGGATGGCCACGACAACGACGACGACGGCCGCGACCACCGTCGCGCCGAGAGCCAGTAACGGGGCAAGGAGCGGGAGCGGGAGCGGCGATCCGTGGCGCATGGCCCGCTCTACGCTCAACCATCTGAAGCACGCCGCTGCAGCGATCAGCATGGCCAGCAACAACAGCAGGATCGCGATGGCTTTGCGGACCACCGGGTCAAACAGGTCGACGGCGAAGGCCTCAACGGCGATTCCGCCGGCCAGTAGCGCCAGCGATGTCCGGATCCAGGCGAGGAAGGTCCGCTCGTTGGCCAGCGTGAACCGGGGATCCGGATCGGTACCGCCACCCAGCAACCGCTGCGTCAGAGACACGCGGTGAGGAGATTTATCTGATGAGACGGCCATCCCCTCATCCTAGCGAGCCCCCTCCCTCCCTTCTCCTCTCGCCGCACAGTCAGATCTCGCGACCACTTGAACTCGCCGAGTCGCCAGATCTCGCTGTTCGGCGGAGGGGCGGTCTCGCTCTGGAACGCACCCGGGATAGGATTGAACCCGAGAAGGGGAGTAGCTCCCGTTCAGCACCCTTGCCACCCGGGGAACTGAGCAGCGGCCTGTCGACACACTGGCCATCGATGACGATGGCCCGGCAATCCACCGGCGAAGGCTGCCGGCGAGCGAGACCTTCGGCCGCTTTACGACGGCCGGAGCCCCGTCACGGCCCTGGTCGCTACAGACCAGGAGACCCACGTGACACAATCCCACGACGATCCAGCGCCCGCCGATATCCGCCGCTGGCGGCAGTATCTGGCAGATGAACGCGCCGAGGCGGCGACCTACCGCTATCTGGCGAGCCGCCGTGACGGCGAGGAACGCGAAATTCTGCTCGCCTTGGCCAAAGCCGAAGGTCGGCACGAAGCACACTGGCTATTCTTGTTGGGCCCCGACGCCGGGAAACCGGCCCGCCCCTCCCTGCGTAACCTGGTGCTCGGCTTCCTGGCCCGGCGTTTTGGCAGCGTGTTTGTGCTGGCCCTGGCCCAACGGGCCGAAAGCAGGTCACCCTACGCCGGGGATCCCACGGCAACGGACGCGATGGCAGCCGATGAGCAGATCCACGAAGAGGTGATCCGTGGGCTGGCGACCCGCGGCCGAAACCGCCTGTCCGGCAACTTCAGGGCAGCAGTATTTGGGGCCAATGACGGGCTGGTCAGCAACCTGGCCCTGGTGCTGGGCGTCGGCGCCACCGGCGTCTCCACCGGGTTCGTTCTCTTCAGCGGCATCGCCGGTCTGCTGGCCGGGGCCTTATCCATGGGTGCCGGCGAGTACGTGTCGGTGCGGTCGCAGCGTGAACTGCTGGCTGCGTCCCGACCCACCCAGATCACCCTGACCGCTGCCAAAGAGCTGGACATCGACGCCAACGAACTGGTGCTGGTCTACCGGGCCCGGGGGATGTCCCGGGAAGCGGCCGAGCACCGCGCCTCGGAACGGCTGGGCCTGGTTGATTGCGACTGCGATCCGAGCCTGTCCCTCCAACCAGAAACCGTTGGCAGCCAGGATGAACACGAGCAGATCGGGACGGGGCTGGGGGCAGCCGCGTCCAGTTTCTGCTTCTTCGCCTCCGGCGCCGTGATCCCCATCCTGCCGTACCTGGTCGGGCTCAGCGGGCTGCCAGCCGTGATCATCGCCTGCGTCCTGGTCGGTTTGGCGCTGCTGGGGACCGGCGCCGTCGTCGGGCTGCTCTCGGGCGCGTCACCCCTGAAGCTGGCGCTGCGGCAGGTGGCGATCGGACTGGGTGCCGCCGCCGCCACCTATCTGCTGGGGCTGCTGTTCGGGGTCGGGCTCCTCTGATCGGGTCTTGTTGTCCGGAGGTCAGGCCTTCGTGACGTACTTCTCCAGCTTCACCAGGGTCTTCTCCATCGCGGCGGGATTCTTGCGGAGAAATCCCATGGGCCGCAGGACGATGCGCCCGGTGACCGAGCGGGCATCCCACTGCTCGGTCACCAAAGTGCCGCCATCGCGGGGCTCAAGGGTATAACTCCAGGTGGCCTTCGTGAAGTGGCGCCAGGTGATCCGGCGCCCCTCCTCGAACTCGGTGACCTTGTTGAGGATCTTGTACTTCGCCCCGATGCGCATGTCCATCCCGAACTTGGCACCTTCGTAGAGGCGCTGCGGGCCACCCGGCTGCTCGCCCTTGACCGTGTCCGAGCCGTCGATGACGCTATGCAGCGCGGGCGTTGCCAGAACCTCAAAGATGTCGCTTGCGGGTGCGTTGATGAATCGTTCACGGGTAATCAGGTAGGGGCTCATGAACCTATTCTGCCCTGCCCAGGCTGGCGCTCCCAGACCACGCCTATTTGAACGCTACGGTGCGGGGAGCACCGTCATAACCCCCAGCCGGTGCGCCCAGGCCGAAGAGTGTCCCGACCGTAGGTGCGACGTCGATGGTTCGCGCCGGTTCGGATGATACCCGGCCGCGTTTCACCCGTGGGTGGCCTCCGGTGACGAAGAACGGGATGGGCTCAGTCGCCGGGTGACCGTGGTTTCCGGGAATCGGGTTGGACACCACGGCAGGATCCGAGAAGCGCCAGCCAGCCCGGCAGGTAGCGATCAGATCCCCCGCCTCCGGTCCAAGCCGGAGATTGGCTGGAACATCAACGGCGAGCACTCCCGGGTGCGACAACACCAGACCCCGGATCTCCGTCAATGCCGCCTCCCGTGCCGCAGGATCACCAATCCAATACAACAGGTCGGCGCCACCGTTCTGGGCGATCACCAGTTGCGAGCGCAAGTCGGGACGGGTGCCGAGGATGGAATTCACCGAAATAACGTTGGTGGGAATGGACCAGTCCATCGAATGATCGGCCAGCACGAGAACTACGCTGGATTCCCATTTCCCCGTTTCTTTAAGACGGGTGATGAACCGGCCCACCTGAAGGTCAGTCGATTTGAGGGCAGCGGTACGCGCGGCCTTCACCGTGGTGCCGCTGAGATCGCTGTGGCCCATCCGATCCACATCACCCAGGTTGGTGAAGACCAGGTCAGGGTCCACCGAGTCCACCATAGCGATTAGCGCGTTCATGGTCGCA
Organism: Arthrobacter glycogeni; assembly: GCF_054511155.1. Classification (NCBI taxonomy): domain Bacteria; kingdom Bacillati; phylum Actinomycetota; class Actinomycetes; order Micrococcales; family Micrococcaceae; genus Arthrobacter; species Arthrobacter glycogeni. The sequence continues at coordinate 139,879 of NZ_JBTNDE010000002.1, forward strand.
ACGTCCGGGGCATGGCCGCTCACGGGAATGATCGGGTTCGGCTCCCAGCGGTACGTTGCCCGCTCACCGAAAATACCGAACAGGTAGTCCTTGCTGAGCACGGTACCGGTGGTATGGCCCGCCGCATTCAGGCGTTCCAAGAGGGTGATGAACCGGAGGTCGGAGGGCCGGTCGAGATCGCGCAGCACCGACTCGGCGCGGTCATAGATCTTGTTCGCTGGCACCCCGGTCCGGTCGGGCCGGGCGCCGGTCATCATCATGACGTGATTGGGAATGGTTTCCATCACCGGCAGGGAGCGCGCAGCCGGGAAGTTGGTGCCTTGTGACCGCAGCTGCGCCAAATTCGGTGTGAGCGACGACGTAATTTCGCTGGGTTTGCAGCCATCCACCACCAGCACATACACCCTGAGCGGGCTGCTCGCCGCCGTGGTCCGCGCCCAAGCCGCACCGTGCATTCCGGAAAGAACGACGGCGGTTCCACCTGCCGCGGCTATCCGCAGGAACTGCCTGCGTGAGGAGCCGCTCACAGTACACCGCCTGCAGCAGGAGTGACGCGTTGAGTGCCTGCGTCGACCCGCCACGAGGTGGAAATTCTGCTGGTCGAGGCTTTGTCTGTTCGCTCAGACAACACGTACCAGTCCATTCGAACCCCGGACGGGGTGACGTCCAGCACCGAGTACCCGTGGGAGTCGAAGTCCAGGTACTTCACGTGTGGATTGCTGGCTTTGAAGGCCTCCTCCACCGCGATCGACGCTGTGCGAGGGGGAACGTTCAGGATGTCATCGAGGTTGTCGCTGGTCACTGAGGTGCAGACCAGTTCGGTGGCAACGGAGTTGCCCGAAGCCGGGTAGGTGAGAGGATCCGCCGGAAGGTCGCAGGCCCAACCCGAGTGGATGTCACCGGTCAGAAACACCGTGTCGGTGACAGCGTTGTCCCGCAGATGCCGAAGGACCCGCGACCGGTCGGCCGTGTAGCCGTCCCACTGATCGACGTTGTAAGGAGCACCGTCGACCGTGGTGGTGCCGACCAGCTCCTGGACGGCACCCACCTCTGACGCGCTCAGCGTCGAAGGGAAGCGAACCGGCGTGATCATGACCGGGTTGCCCACCAACTTCCATTGGGCTTCCGGCGCTGTCAACCCGCTGAGCAGCCAGGACATTTGAGCTTCACCGGTAATGGTGCGGTCCGGGCTGTTGATGGCGGGATCCACCACTGAGGATGCCTGCTCGCTACGGTAGCTACGCAGATCCAGCATCGAAATGCTGGCCAGTGCCCCGAAGGTGAGCCGCCGGTATAAGTTGCCACCCGGTTCATACCGGACGGGCATCCACTCGGCATAGGCCTGCTGCGAGGCGCCGAACCGCGCTCGCCAGGCCCCCTCGGCTCCCTCGGTATGGTTCTCCGCACCATTCGCCCAGGCGTCGTTGGCAGACTCATGGTCGTCCCAGGTCACCACAAACGGCGCCGCGGCATGCAGCGCCTGGAGATCAGGGTCGGTCTTGTACTGCGCGTGGCGTCGGCGATAGTGCTCCAGGGTGGTCATCTCGACGGCCGGGTCATGCGGCCGGACGACGACGTCGCGGGCCTGGTACTCACCGGGAGCATATTCGTAGAGGTAGTCGCCGAGATGCAGCACAAGATCCAGGTCACCGCGGGCGGCTAGGTGCCGGTAGGAAGAGAACCAACCTGCCTGGAGGTTAGCGCAGGACACGACGCCAATTCGCAGCTTATCCACCGGTGCACCCAGTGCCGGTGCAGTCCGGGTCCGGCCAACCGGTGAGACGGTCTTTCCGAAGCTGAAGCGGTACCAGTAGGTTGTTGCTGGAGCCAGGCCCCTTGGCTCAGCTTTTACGGTGTGGTCACGGGAGGCTCCTGTCAGCGTGGCGCCGCGGGCAACGACGCGGCGGAAGGCTGGGTCCAATGCCACCTCCCACTTAACCGTGACGTCCGCCCCTCTGCCGGAGCCCGGGGTCGCGGCGGCTTCCGGTGTGACCCGCGTCCACAGCAGCACGCCGTTCGGAAGGGGGTCACCGGAGGCGACCCCGAACCGGAACTGGGGGCTGACCGTGGGCCGGCTCACACGAGCAGCCTGGGCCGAAGGAAGGACTGTCGGCCAGGCGGCAGCCCCGGCTACCGCGGTGACACCTGCGGAGCGCAGTAAAGTTCGTCGAGTGAGGGGCATCATGTCTCAATTAGATAACGACGATGAGGTGCCGGCGACTAATTATCCCGCCTGTGCGGCAACGTTAACGCAGTGTTTCAGTACTCGACGGCGAAAGTTGGCCTGAAGTTGGTTCCGGTGGCGTGTTCCCCGTGTCTGGCCGGGTTCCCATGTCGGCCCGGCCCAGTGGTGCGGATGTAAGGGGGTCCGGCTCGATTACCGTGGCCAAAGGTGTTTCCTCCACAAAGCACAACAGCACGGCAGCTATCAGTCCCAGCGGCGCCAGGTAGAGGAAAAGTGGGGTGAGGGCGTCGTTGTAGGACTCGATCACTGCGCTCCTGGCGGCGTCCGGCAGCGTGTAGACCAGTTGCGGGGTGAGCGAGTTGGCGCCGCCCTCGGTGGTCACCGACCCACCAGGAAGACGTTCGGTCAACAGATCGGCGACCCGCGTGGCGAAGAGGCTGCCGACGATCGCCGAGCCCAGAGTCGCACCGATCTGGCGGAAGTAGTTGTTGGAGGCGGTGGCCGTTCCGACCATCCGGTTGGGGAACGTGTTCTGCACGATCAGCACCAGGATCTGCATGCTGAGGCCCAGGCCCGCGCCGAGCAGACCAATGTAGGTGGAGATGATCCACAGCGCGGTGGCCGGCTGGATGGTCGAGAGCAGGAAGAGTGCGACGGCGACAATAAGTGCCCCCACGATGGGCATCCATTTATAACGGCCGGTCCGGCTGACGACGATCCCCGACCCGGTGGAAGTGAGCAGGAGCGCACCCATCATCGGAATCATCAGCAGACCTGAGTTGGTGGCACTGGCGCCGGTGACCATCTGCAGGTAGGTCGGCAGGTAGCCAATGGCACCGAACATGGTGACGCCGATCAGGAGGCCGCCCGCGGTGGTCAGGTTAAAGTTGCGTTCCCGGAAGAGGTGCATCGGCAGGATCGGCTCGGCGGCGCGTCGCTCCACCATGACGAAGGCGACACCGCTGATGATTGTTGCAGCGATGAGACCGAGGACGACCGACGAGGTCCAGTCGTACTGGGTTCCGCCCCACGTACCGACCAGCACTACGGAGGTGGTGGCGATGGCCAGCAGCATCATGCCCCCGATGTCGAGCCGGGAGCTGTTGATCTTGCGGCTCGGCAGGTGCAGGAAGAACCCCACCACGAGGAGCGCGAGGACGCCGAGCGGCATGTTGATCCAGAACATCCAGCGCCAGCCGGGGCCTTCGGTGAAGAAGCCTCCGAGCAGGGGTCCGGCGACCGAGGCGAACGCGAAGACGCCACCCATGGTGCCCATGTACTTTCCGCGTTCGCGGGCGGGGACGACGTCGGCGATGATCGCCTGGGACAGGATCATCAGCCCGCCCCCGCCAAGTCCCTGGATGGCGCGGCCCGTGATCAGCCACGGCATGTCCGGGGCGAGACCGCCAACAATCGAGCCGACCATGAAGATGCTGATCGCGATAAGCAGCAGGTTCTTGCGGCCCATCAGGTCTCCGAGTTTGCCGTAGATCGGCATCACGATAGTGGCGGTCAGAATGTAGGCGGTGATCACCCAGAGCATCTGGTCAACCCCGTTGAGCTCGCCGACAATCGTCGGTAGCGCCGTGCTGAGGATCATCTGGCTGAGGGCCGCCAGGAGCATGGAGAGCATGAGGCCGATGAACAGCAGGAGCATGCCGGTGCGTTTCTCGACAACGGCGGCCGGTGCGGTTGTGGTACTGGTGCTCATTGGATTTCCGGGAGGACCTCTCTGAGGAGTGCGTTGGCGGTGGTGAGGGCCGCGAACTGGTGGTCAAGGGTGGGGGCGTGTGCGGACTCCTGCATCGCGTAGCGCAGGGGTGCTCCGGCGATCAGCACGATCATGCGGGAAATGTCTTCGGACCGGTGCTGGTGAGCGACGTCGGCCCATTTTGCCGAGTCGGTGATGCCCACGGTGACCACGTCGCGGACCAGCTGTTCTACCTTCAGGAAGTAGGCGAAACGGCGCTGGCGGAGTTGCGGGAACTGCTGCATCACCTCCATGCGGAGACTTTCGCCGTCGCCGCCACCCTCGGTGGAGTGCACCACCTGGACGAGCAATCGGGACACCTGGTCGAGGAGGTTCGCTTCGACGTCGAATGCCGTCAGCCAGGTGTCGTCGATTGACGGATCCTGCAGGCCGAGGATCGCGTCCTCTTTGGTGCCAAAGTAGTTGAAGAAGGTGCGAGCCGAAACATTGGCCTGAGCGGCGATCGCCTCGGTGGTGACCCGGTCGGGGCCGTGCTCGAGGGTGAGCCGGGCGGCAGCATCATGCAGCGCGGCCCACGTCTCGGTGCGTTTCCGGTCCCGCAGGGAAAGTAGTTGACTCACCGAACGATTGTGCCACTCGGTGACGTTTTACACAACCGCAAAATTGCGGCGCTGCACAATTTTCGTGTTCAGGTGGGCGCTGAACGCCCGACGCGCCGACAGTCGCTGTGCAACAACTGCCGGCGCGTTCAGGGGTGGAGCTACGGCTTCAGGAGCACCTTGATGGCGCGGCGCTCGTCCATGGCTTTGTAGGCCTCCGCTGCATCCTCGAGTGGCATCTCGACGTCGAACACCTTGCCCGGGTTGAGCTTCCCGGCAAGCACATCGGCTAGTAGGTCCGGGATGTAGGTGTGGGCCGGCGCCATACCGCCGCCCACTGTGATGTTCTTGGAAAACAGCACACCGATGGGTAGTTCCGCGCCACCGGCGGGAACGCCGACAAACCCTAGGTTTCCGCCGGGACGGGTGCTGGCCAGGGCCTGCTCCATCGACTCCTTGGTGCCTACGCACTCGAGCACCGAGTCCGCCAGCACTCCCCCGAGCAGTTCACGAACCTTTGCTACGCCCTCCTCGCCGCGCTCCGCGACAATGTCAGAGGCGCCGAACTCGCGCGCCAACGCTTGCCGGTCCTCGTGCCGGGACATGGCGATGATGCGCTCGGCACCGAGCCGTTTCGCCGCCAGCACACCGCACAGGCCGACGGCGCCGTCGCCGACCACCACCACGGTGCGGCCCGGGCCCACCTGAGCACTCACCGCGGCGTGATGCCCGGTGGACATCACATCGGAAAGGGTGAGCAGACTCGCGGTCAGTTCCCGGTCGGGATCCGTCACGCCGTCAACCCGTCGGAGGGTGCCTTCTGCCTGGGGTACGCGGACAGCCTCACCTTGTGCTCCCTCAACGTAATGCCCGAACTCATCGTCGCCTCCCCAGGAGGTGAGGTGGTCACAGGCGACTGTCACTCCGTTCAGGCACTGGGGGCATGCGCCACAGCTGTCGACAAAGGGGGCAATCACAAAGTCGCCGACGGCCAGGTCTTTCACCTCGGCGCCGACCTCCTCGACGACGCCAACGAACTCGTGCCCGATCGCCCGGGTGCCGCGGTTCTTGCTGATCCCGCGGTACGGCCAGAGATCCGAGCCACAAACGCAGGAGGCAGTGACCTTCACGATGACGTCGGTTGGACGCTTGATCGTCGGATAGTCACGGTCCTCAACCCTGATGTCGCCGGGACCGTGAATGATTGTGGCACGCATGCATACTCCTCAGACTGGGGGGTGTGGGTCTTCAATCAGCCTAGCGCGGCCATCACGGCACGGATTCCGGCACAGCTGCCCACTAAGACTGGCTCCCCGGTGAGCATGGAGGTCTATGCCCGACGGCGCCCCCCTCCCAACGGGCGGGTGTGCGCCGAGGGCACAAAAAAGGCCCCGGCGGCTGGACGAATCCAGCCCCCGGGGCCTCTCGGTGAAGGAATTACAGTCCCGCGTACACCTCGCGGAGCAGTGTGGCGGTCTCGGATGGCGTCTTGCCCACCTTGACCCCGGCAGCCTCAAGGGCTTCCTTCTTGGCCTGGGCCGTTCCCGCGGAGCCGGAGACGATGGCGCCGGCGTGACCCATGGTCTTGCCCTCGGGAGCCGTGAAGCCCGCCACATAGCCGACCACCGGCTTGGTGACGTTGGCCTTGATGTACTCGGCGGCCCGCTCTTCAGCGTCGCCACCAATTTCACCGATCATGACGATGGCCTTCGTTTCCGGGTCCGCCTCGAACGCAGCAAGTGCGTCGATATGGGTGGTCCCCACGATGGGGTCTCCCCCGATGCCGATGGCGGTCGAGAAGCCCAGATCGCGCAGCTCGAACATCATCTGGTAGGTCAGGGTGCCTGACTTGGAGACGAGACCCACGCCGCCCTTGCCGGTGATGTTCGCCGGGGTGATGCCGACCAGGGACTCGCCCGGCGTGATGATACCGGGACAGTTGGGTCCAATGATCCGGGTGACCTGGTTGCCGTCGGCGTCGACGCGTGACTGGGCAAGCGCCCAGAATTCGGCCGAATCCTGCACGGGAACACCTTCCGTGATGATGACGACGAGGCCGATGCCAGCCTCGATCGCCTCAACGACCGCGTCCTTGGTGAAGGCTGGGGGCACGAACACGATAGAGACGTCCGCGCCGGTTTCCGTCATGGCTTCGCTGACCTTGCCGAAGACCGGCAGGATGACATCGCCGTGGGTGACCGTGGTGCCAGCCTTGCGGGCGTTGACTCCACCGACCACCTGGGTACCCGCAGCGAGCATCAGCGCGGTGTGCTTGGTGCCTTCGCCGCCGGTGATGCCTTGCACAATGACCCTGGAGTCTTTGGTGAGAAAGATTGACATACGTTATTCCTTAATCCTTTGGACCCGGCACGTTCGTAAGCCGGGAAGTGCAGGCTCGATCAGCGGGCGGCGTAAGCCAGTTCGGCGGCCTTGTCGGCGCCTTCATCCATGGTGTCGGCGAGGGTGACCATCGGGTGGTTCGCCTCGGCAAGGATGCGGCGGCCTTCCTCAACGTTGTTGCCGTCGAGGCGGACTACCAGGGGCTTGTTTTCCTTGTCGCCCAGGATCTGAAGCGCCTCAACAATGCCGTTGGCGACCGCGTCACACGCGGTGATGCCACCGAACACGTTCACGAACACGCTCTTGACCTGCGGGTCGTTCAGGATGACGTCGAGCCCCGCTGCCATGACGGCCGCTGATGCTCCACCGCCAATGTCCAGGAAGTTGGCTGGCCGCACGTTGCCGTGGGCTTCGCCGGCGTAGGCGACGACGTCGAGCGTTGACATGACCAGGCCGGCACCGTTGCCGATGATTCCCACTTCGCCGTCTAGCTTGACGTAGTTGAGGTCGTTGGCCTTGGCTTTGGCTTCGAGAGGATCGGCTTCATCCTGATCCTCAAGGGCCGCGTGGCCTGCCTGACGGAAGCCAGCGTTCTCGTCGATGGTGACCTTGCCGTCGAGGGCGATGATCTCGCCGCTTCCGGTCTTGACCAGCGGGTTCACCTCCACGAGGGTGGCGTCCTCCTTGACGAAGACGTCCCACAGCTTGATGATCGCGGTGATGACACCGTCGTGCAGCTCAGGGGCGAACCCAGCCGTCTCGACGATTTCACGGGCCTTCGCCTGGTCAATGCCGACGGCGGGGTCGACGGCGATGCGGGCCAGCGCCTCGGGGCGCTCCACGGCCAACTGCTCGATCTCCACGCCGCCCTCTACCGAGCACATGGCCAGGTAGTTGCGGTTGGACCGGTCCAGCAATACCGAGAAGTAGTACTCCTCGGCGATGTCGGCGCCCTGCGCGATCATCACCTTGTGAACAGTGTGACCCTTGATGTCCATGCCAAGGATGTCCGAGGCGTATTTGAACGCCTCGTCGGGCGTTTTGGCGACTTTAACGCCGCCCGCTTTGCCGCGGCCGCCAACTTTGACCTGAGCCTTGACGACGACGACGCCGCCGATTTTCTCGGCCGCCGCCTTTGCTTCCTCGGGGGTGTGCGCCACGATGCCGGCGAGCACGGGTACCCCGTGTGCCTCAAAAAGATCGCGCGCCTGATATTCGAACAGATCCACAGGCCAGTGTCCTTCTACGTCGAAGTAGGTTTACACAGGGAACTTTAGTCCCTCGGCGCTCGGCGCCCTGCACAGACTACCGGTTTAGTGACCAAGGGCACACTTCTATGGTTTGTAGAAATGTCGTTGGATGAGCTATGGCGCACTCCCTAGCGTCAGGCTCGGCCAGCCAGTTTCCCTGGCGTCATGTCGGCGATCAAGCCTCGTCGCTCGGTTAGCCAGTAGACCAGGGCAACGATCGCCAGCACGACGCCGAGACTCGTGAACACTTCCAAACCCACTGGACCCCGTCCGCTGACCTTGCCGTCCAGGGCAAAGGTGATGGTGATCGACGACAGCATGAACAGGGGAATCATTGCCATAATCACGACAATCCCGATTCTTCGAGCGACCAGGGGCCGACGTTTTGCCGAAACATAGAGCGCCGGGACGATGAGAACAATCCACACCCAGTGGTGGAACCACGAGATCGGTGAGATGGCAAGCATCACAATAGCGTTTGCGCTGATCGCCGCCACCAGGTCGCCATTGCGTTCCGCGCGCTGGATGGTGAAGAACCCCAGAAGGATCACGGCCAGTGCACTGCTGAGCCAGAGGGGCCGCTGAAGGGACTCCGGTGCTCCGAGATGTGAGACCAGAGAATTCAGCGAGACGTTATACATGTCGGACGTGTCTCCGACCCGATGGGGATTGGAGAGCGAACTGAACCAAAACGTGCTGGCCTGTCCAGGCATGAACAGCCACCCGACGGCGATGGTTCCGGCGAACGAGGTTCCCAAAGCGATAACTGCCCGCCAGTCGCGGCGCACCAGGAAGATCAACCCGAATGCCAGCGGGGTGAGTTTGATTCCGGCAGCCAATCCAATCAGCGCGCCGCGCGGCACGCGGGTCGCCGGACGGATAAGGTCCATGACGATGAGCACCATGATCATGGGATTGATCTGGCCGAAACCCAGCCCTTCCCGCCACGGACCCATCACACCTATCAGGACAGCTGCGACGACGACTGGCCAGACCGAGCCGACCCCCGGATCGCCGCCCCGCCCCGGGACCAATCTATTTTTCGTCAGGTAGCCGACGACGAAGATGGCTGTCAGCACCAGACATACCAGCGATGTGCCGGTAATGAACCACAAACCCAACCAGTCAGGGATAAAGGCGAAGGGGGTAAAAGCCAGAGCCGCAAACGGAGGATAGGTGAAAGGCAGACCGGGCGTTCCCGGGGCGGACCCGTACAGCTCGCGATCGCCGCCCATGCAGAGCATGGCGAGGGCGCCGTCGCGGTATACCCGAAAATCGAGTCCGTGGATCTGCGCCACAACCACCACGGCGAACAACGCTATAGGCAATCCAAGCACCAAGACAGTGGCCCTCGCCCGCGCCGACGACCGGTGAGAGACCTTCAAACGCATAGCTCCGAGTCTAGAGGCACTTTACAACGGGAAAATCACAGCAGGACCGGTGGTGCAACAGGCACACCGCTTGACGCCTGGCTTCTGCTGCGCTGAGCGCGGGCCTGTTACCCGGTCTTGGTCAGCGGCGCGTACCGCAGCAGCAGCCGCTTCTCGCCGACGTCGAACGACACTTTCGCCACCGTCTTGTCTCCGACACCCTCGACGGCCAGGATGGTCCCGTTGCCGAAGCTGGTGTGGTTGACCCTGTCTCCCACGGCGACCGAGAGGACTTCCTTTTGCGGTTGGACCCGCCCGACGACGGTCGCTGACCGGGTGGGCAGCCCCCGCCCCGTGTCGTCGCTCGCGGTCCCGGCTCCCCAATAAGACCCGCTAAACCGGTTGTTCCCGCCAATGGCTGCGCCCCCGGACCAGACCGGCCCCGAGGCGCCTTCCCGTTTCCACGTGATGAGTTCATTGGGCACTTCGCCGACGAACTGCGACGCCGGGTTGTACTGGCTCTGGCCCCACATGCTCCGGACCTCGGACCGGGTGATGTAGAGCCGTTGCCGGGCACGGGTCAACCCCACGTAGGCGAGCCGGCGTTCCTCGGCCAGCTCCTTCGGGTCGGTGGCTGAGCGCTGGTGCGGGAATATTCCCTGCTCCATACCGGTCAGGAACACCACCGGGAATTCAAGCCCCTTGGCGGTGTGCAGGGTCATCAGGGTGACCACACCCAGGCGTTTGGCCTCGGCGACAGCCTTTTCCACCTCCGCGGCAGAACCTTCGGGTGCGTCGGGGATCTGGTCGGCGTCGGCCACCAGCGAAACCTGTTCCAGGAAATCGCCCAACGTACCGTCAGGGTTTTCCTGCTCATATTCGCGAACCACCGCCACCAGCTCCGCTAGGTTTTCTACCCGCGACTCATCCTGCGGGTCGTTGCTCAACCGCAGTTGCGCCAGGTAGCCGGTCTGCTCCAGCACCGCTTCGAGAGCCGCCGACGCACCCGACCCGTCGGCCACCTCGGCGAGGTCGTCAATCAGTTTCACAAAGCCGTTCACCGCGTTCATCGACCGGGTTGCCAGACCCGGTGCCTCGTCCGCCCGGCGGAGCGCCGCCATAAAGGACATGCGTTCCCGTTCGGCGAGCGCCGCGACGGCGTATTCGGCACGGTCTCCGATCCCGCGTTTGGGCTCGTTGAGGACCCGGCGGAGGTTGACGACGTCGTCCTGATTCACCAGCACCCGCAGATAGGCGAGCGCGTCCTTGATTTCCTTGCGCTCGTAGAACCGGGTGCCGCCCACCACCTTGTAGGGCAAGCCCACGCGCATCAGGATTTCCTCAATGGAGCGGGATTGGGCGTTGGTGCGGTAGAAGATCGCTACGTCACCGGGGCGGAGGTTCTCCTCGTCCTGGAGCCGGTCAATCTCCTCGGCGATGAACCGGGCTTCCTCGTGTTCGTTTTCGCCCACGTAGCCCACGATGAGCTCGCCGTCTCCCTCAGCGGTCCACAACTTCTTGTCGGGGCGGTCGGGGTTCCGGGAAATCACCGCGTTGGCAGCGCTGAGGATGGTCTGGGTGGAGCGGTAATTCTGCTCCAGCAAGATGGTGCGGGCGTTGGGGTAGTCGTTCTCGAACTCGACAATGTTCCGGACGTCGGCACCGCGGAACGCGTAGATTGACTGGTCCGAGTCTCCCACCACGGTCAGCTCGGCCAGCGGAATCGTTTCGCCGTCGTCGCTCGGATTCTGGGTGATCCCTACAATCTCGCGCACCAGGGCGTACTGGGCATGGTTGGTGTCCTGGTATTCGTCAACCAGGACGTGCCGGAACCGGCGGCGGTAGTAGTCAGCCACACCGGGGAAGGCCCTGAACATGTAGACGGTTTGGGCGATCAGGTCGTCGAAGTCCATCGCGTTGGCCTGACGCATCCGCTGAGCGTACCCCGTGTAGACCTCGGCGACGGCCTGCTCGAACGGGTCCGAATGGTTGGCCGAGCTGGCGTAGCTTTCCTCATCGATCAGCTCATTTTTGAGCGCTGAGATTTTGTGCTGGATGGATTTCGGGGTGAACCGCTTGGGGTCCAGGTCCAGTCCCTTGGCCACCAGGGTTACGAGCCGCAGGGTGTCGGCCGAATCGTAGATGGAGAAGTTCGAGTTCAGGCCGACCGATGCTGCCTCGCGCCGCAAAATCCTGACGCAGGAGGAGTGGAAGGTGGAGATCCACATGCGCTTGGCCACGTCACCGATGAGGGCTTCGATGCGTTCGCGCATCTCGGCCGCAGCCTTATTGGTGAAGGTGATCGCCAGGATTCCGCCGTGGTGGGCACGACCCATGGCCAGGAGGTACGCGATCCGGTGGCTGAGCACCCGGGTTTTGCCGGAGCCAGCGCCGGCCACGATTAGCAGCGGCGACCCGCTGTGGCGCACCGCTTCCTCCTGCTGCGGGTTCAGCCCCACCAGGAGTTCGCGTGCCCGCGCGTCGTCCCGGCGCCCGCCGCTGGCGTGCTGTACTTCATCGGAGCGAGCGGCAGCGGAGCCGGCAGCCGCGTCAATGGCGGACTCGGTGCTGGCGGACTCGGTGCTGGCGGATCCGGGCCGGGCCGACGCCGTCGGGCGCCGCCCTGCGCTTGCGGGTGATGAGCCGAGGTGTGGGTCGAAAAGCATATCCATGGTGCCATCAAGTCTAGTTGCTGGCTCTGACGAAACAGGATTGGCGGCGACGTACCCCAAACGCAGAACGCCCGCCGGTTCGTCTGAGCCGGCGGGCGTTGGGCGTTCGTGAGAGACAGTTTACGAAGGCTTGGCGGCGTCGATGTCTTCGGAGTCGATACCGAGTTGCAGCAGTTTGCCGCTCTTGCGGTCTGCCAGGTACTCGCGCATTTCCCGCTTGATGACCGGCAGCAGCATGTACACGCCGAGCAGGTTGATGAACGCACAGAGGAACAGTGCGGCATCGGCAAATTTGATGACCTGCCCGAAGCTCAGCACGCAGCCGACGACGGTGAAGAACAGGAAAACGATTTTGTAGACGACCTCGGCGGTTTTGCCACGGCCGAAGAGGAATTCCCACGCCTTCAGCCCGTAATAAGACCAGGTGATGAGCGTTGAGTAGGCGAACAAAGCCACTGCTATTGCGAGCACGATCGGGAACCAGGGGATCACCGTGGCGAACGCATCGGAGGTGAGGATAACGCCGTCGGGCGCGTCGCCGCCACCCTGCACCTGATCGATGCCGGCCTGCAGGCTCGGCGTCCCGGCGATCACGATGGCGAGCGCGGTCATGGTACAGATCAGCACAGTGTCTATGAGTGGTTCGAAGAGGGCAACGAACCCTTCGCTGACCGGGCGGCGGGTCTTCACAGCCGAGTGTGCGATGGCTGCGGAACCAACACCTGCCTCGTTGGAGAAGGAGGCGCGCTGGAAGCCGACAATCATGACGCCGAGGACGCCGCCAGCGAAGCCCTGCGGGTTGAAGGCCCCATCAATGATCGCACCGATGGCTGCCGGCACCTGCTCGATGTTGACGATGATGACGGTGAGGCAGGCTGCGACGTAGATGAACGCCATCGCCGGAACGAGGCGGCTGGTGGTGGCACCGATGGACTTGATGCCACCGAGGATGACCGCTGCAACCAACCCGGCGAGCACCAGGCCGAAGATCAGGGCGGCACCGGCGCTGCCAAGCAGGCCGTCCTCGCCGCCGGTGACTTCCTGCACCTGAGCGAAGGTCTGGTTGGCCTGGAACATATTGCCGCCAGCGATACCAAAAACGAGGATTGCAACGGCGAAGATGCCGGTCAGAATCTTGGCGGGCAATTTACCGAACTTGGCGAACGCGATCGGGAGGTACTTGAACGGCCCACCGCTGACGGTGCCGTCCGCGTGGACTTCGCGGTACTTCACGCCGAGAGTACATTCGGCGAACTTGGTGGCCATGCCGATCAGACCTGCGAGGATCATCCAGAACGTGGCACCCGGGCCGCCGAGTGCCATCGCAGCCCCAACACCGGCAATGTTGCCGAGACCCACCGTGCCAGACAGGGCTGAGGTGAGCGCCTGGAAGTGTGGGACCTCCCCCGGGTCGTCCTTCGTGGAGTACCGGCCGCGGATGACCTCGTAAGAGACCTTGAGCCCGCGGAACTGGACGAACCCGAAGTAGACGGTGAAGACCAACCCAGCGATGATGAGCCAGGCAACCAGAATGGGAAAACTGAAATCCCCGATGGTAACGGGGAAGAAAATGATGCTGGAGAACACTTCGGTGGCTGGGGCGAAGACTGTGTCGATCGCATCCTCGACGGCTGCGAGCCATCCGACTTCGTCCGCAACGCTGGTTATAGGTAGAGCTTGGTTAATTGCCATCTAACAAAACAACCGCAGAACGTCTTGTGTTTGCAATCACAGACGCCTATAACGCGAAAATGACGCCAAAACGTAACGTAGTTCACAGACTCCCTTCAGTTAGGCATGTAGTGCCTCCGGTTGAGCCGGTCAGCGGGGATAATTGGGGAATGTCCAAAACGCGTGCACAGATCGCTAAAAAGCATGGGGCCGCCGCAGCCGGCATCCCGGAGGCGACGCCAGCTCCCCCCCGCAGCAACGGAAACATGGTCCTGATCGCCGCCGCTGTCACCGCGGTGCTGCTATTCGGGTACTACCACTTGCTCTCCCTCGGCCAAATGAGTCAACTGGCCGACGGGCTGACCATGCCGGACATGATGTTTGGCGGCTACGGAGCGGGCCACGTCACCGACCTGCAAGCGGCCATGGACGGCGACGCCCTGGGTCAGTTGAGCTACCTCCACAAAACCGCCGGAACCTTATTCCCGCTCATCTTTGGCATCGCTTGGCTGCTGCTGATCCAGCTGAACGTCGATCGCCGCTGGCTGCGCTGGGTGCTCTGGTCGCCGCCGCTGCTCTTCGCCATCGTGGACCTCTGGGAAAACGTCGCCATCGATGCCCTGCTGGCCGCCGGATCACCCGACGACGGCCGGGTGGCCCTCGTCTCGGCACTCACCATAGCGCGCTGGGTGCTCCTGGGCTTGTCCTGCATCGCGGGCCTGCTGGCCGTACTGCTCCCGGCCGGCGTGCGCGGCAAGGTCCTCGCGCCGCCGACCGGCCAGGGTGGGCCACTGCCGGAAAGCAGGTAAGCTGATACCGCTGTACCCGCCTCTGTAGCTCAGTAGGATAGAGCGTCCCTCTCCTAAAGGGAATGAGGACTCCGTGGCCCGGCCCCAGCGCCAGGCCCTACTTGCCCCTTTGGATCATCTCCCGGTGGCGTTTCTTCGGTGTCGTGGCCGGTTTTCAACCACTCGACGTCCACATCGCAGGTTACTGCCCACGCGTTAATGACCAGCTTGCCCGGGGTTGTCACCGCCCGCTCGTAGTTACTGACAGTGGCGCGGCTCATGTCGAGGGCTTCGGCCACGTCGATCTGTTCCAACCCAGCCACCTCTCGTGCGAGGCGGAGTCGATCTTTCAACTCGAACCGAGGAACCCTGGTGTGTGCAGGCTGTGTGCTCATGTGTCAAAGGTAGGACAAGTTCTAGAGATTGTCCACAACCAATTTTGGGCATGGTTCAGAATTATTCATTTCTGCCAACCTTTGACATATGCAAAAGGTGCCCTTACCTTTGACATATGCCCATTCCTGACGCAGAGCTAGTTACGACAGCGGAAGCTGCAAAGCTGCTGAAAACGAACGTCCGCAGCATCATCCGAAAGGTTGAGCGAGACGAGCTGAAGCCTGAACGCAAGCTCCCAGGCATTCGCGGAGCGTACATATTTCGGGTCGAGGACATCCACGCTCTTGGTGAGGCCGAGCTCTCGCAGGAGGCTGCTTCATGAGCTCGTGGAACGAAGCGGCCGATGGCCCGCAGATTCGGCCGCGTCGGCAGCGGCTCCCCTACCCGATCGCGAAGTCTTCAATCGACAGCCGCCCTGAACTGAAGGTCGGTCTGGCGATCTACCAAGCGATCGGGCGGGTTGCCACAGCGCTAGAGCACGCTGTCCTCAACGGCGTAACTCTCAATCTCCACGATCTGGACCGGGACGTGACGGCTGATCATCAGCCCGACCGGACCGAATGTAGTCATGAGGTCGATAACTCGTGCGCCATTGGTGTAAACGATGTTGTGGACGCCTTGCCGGAACTCCTGGAACGCCTCCGGGGAATCGACGAAAAACTCCTGACCGTCGTAGATCACCTTGCCAGTCGCCATGAAACTTCTCCTTCTGTAGGTGCACCAACCGGTGCGGGTGTAGAGACCTCTGACCCTACAGGCGGAGAACACCGGCTGGCGGGAAACGACCCCCAACAGTCTCCCGCCGGCTACCCACCCCCCGGGCGCTCGCAGGAGGCTGCATCATGAAGCCTGCGTTGCTAGGGATAGATGATGTTGCTCTCCGGGTCGCTTTCAGCGAGCCTGCAGAGCGTCTCGTAGACGTGATTCAGCAGTACCTGCAGGACCTGGCTTATAGGCGAGTGGTCCGGAAGGGGAACACCTTTGAGCGTTTCCAGGCTTTGGCCCTCAACTTCGAGGTGTCCTTCTGTCTTTCGGGGAGTGTCCCAGAAGAGTACCCGTCCCAAATAAGTGCCATCTTCAAGGGCTACGCGGGGTGTGCTGAACTCCAGGACTTGAGCGGGAAATCCCAGATTCAGTTTTTTCAGCATTGCGATGTGCCCGACTTCGAGGAATCCTCTGTGCTTGTGGACGTTCGAGATCTCGGCGAGAGTCTCACTCCAGCGGATGGGGTTCAGTTCCAGTTTGACGGGTTGTACGGATTTGATGACCGCGATCTGTTTCTCAGAGAGGCCGGCAATTTGCTTCTTCCGAGCCTTGGCGAATTCCCGTTCAAAGTTGTCGGCTTCAATGCCAATGATCGGGAAGCTTCGTTTCTTGATGTCCGATGGCCCCAAGTCAGTCGAGCGGCTTACGAGGTCGATTACAGCCTGGTCAAGGGTGGAGCGGAGCGCACTGGCGATATCGCCGATGATCTGGCCCCAGTGTTCCGGGGCGCGTTCATGGACTTTGGCCGTGAAGGTAATCTCTACGAGTTTTTCGTCCAGAAAGTATGTGTGGGCGTTCGGGACGGAGTCGTATATGTGCTTGCTCCTGAGTTCCCCGATTTCACTCTCCAACTGACGGAGGTGACGTACCGCCCAGTAGTACTTTCGCCGAACGTTCTCAGAGATAGGGAACGGGTCGTCCGGGTCCAGTTCCTCCACAAATCTTCTCCCTCTGTAGGTGCACCTTCTGGTGCGGGTGTAGTGACCATTGACCCTACAGGCGGAGAACCACGGTCGGCGGGAGGCTGTCCCCCACCGCCTCCCGCCGGCCAAACCACGCAGCCCACGCGCTCGCAGGAGGCCGCATCATGATCCGCCTGTTCCTATGGTTCACCGCGTGCCGTGTCGCTGTCCGGTTTGCGCGGAAGTCAAAGACGTCTCCAGCGGGAGGTTTCCTTCCACAGGCTCCTGCTGGAGCGGGGAAGAGCGGCGCGATGTCCCCCAGCCATGCGCCGCTGCTGGCACGGCTGGAGGAGGGCGTCCCCCAACGGCCCTCCTCCAGTCGTGGCCGTGTCGGCCACCCTGGCTTTCTTGTGTGGCCTTGCCCGTCAGTGGATGGCTTGTTCTCGGTGGACTGCACCAGCTGCCAGGTGACGATCACGGAGGGCATCGGGATTTACACGATGCCCCTTGCAGTGCGTGACCACATACCGCGCTGTACTTAGATTCTCCCGTGTGGTCCTGAGACCGCCATGCGGGAGTCCGGCCGGTGAAGGGGTTCCCCCATTGCTTCTCCACCGGCCACCCCAAATTTTGTCCAGTAAGTAAACCGGCGGCCCAGCACCCTATCCGCCAAGAAGTCTGCTGAGCCGCCGTAACCAACCCAAAAGCCAAGCCCGTTCGCACAGATCACTTGGCTCTTGAATCGAGTAAAGGATACCGCTATGCCCGGTCCAGCCGACGAATCACCGCCGATCTCGCTGCCTTTCAACGTCTATCTCGGTGCGAAGGATCTCGATATCAATCCCGCAATGGGGCTGAAAGCCTTTGAGGACGCTCACGCTAAGAGTGCTGTGGAGATCGCTCGCCGCAACCACCGCCTCACTGAGTGCACCGACAATCTCAAGTGGCTACTTCATTCGGTGAGCACGCTACGCAGCCTCGATCGCACCGGCCAGACCGTCGCCGCGGCCGAGCACCTTGACTACGTCTGGGCAATCACTCAGGGGCAACTGTCGGCGCTCACCCAGGACGTGCGGCGCGCGGCGGATCGATACCGACAGAAGGTGGCAGCCGCCAGCACGGCAGAGCAGGAAGCCGAGCCGACGCCGGGGTCGCTCGGTATTGAATCCGTGGTGAAAACCAACACCCGCGGCGGGGCCGTCGCGACGCCGTCGGTCATGGCAGGCCGGGGCAACCGCAAATGAGCGCCTACCGCACCCGGAAAGACGCGCACGTAGTTGTCCGAAACGGGAAGCCAACCGAACTTTTCAACCGTCCGGCCCACTTGGACTACCGCAATAAGAGCGAGCTTTGCAGCCAGCTGACGCAATTCGTCCGTGGGGTCTGGACAACGGCCAAGCGCATCGACATTGACTCCAGCGCCGGACAGATCATGGTCGACGGCGAGCTGGTCGCCTCCTACTACCTCAGCGACCCCAAACAGAACACCGGATCATCGGAGGCCCTGCTGTGAACCCTGCAACCCGCTTCACGTCCGCGCACCGCAGACTGCTCTCCGCGACGCTCGTCCTGGGCGGCTTCCTGATCATTTTGCTGACCGGACAGCTCCTCGCCCCGACCGGCAACGGGGCGCAGATCCTCGGAAGCGTCCTCATGATCGCCGGCGCCCTCAAATTCGTCAGCGAAACCGGACATCAGCCATGAGCCCGCTGCCTGAGCCCGGGGCCCGTCCGCCGCGGCCGAGGAAGCGACGGGAGTCGACCATTGAGGACGTCGAGTTCCTAGTGGCCAGTGACGTGCCCGAAGACCTGATCGCCGAGCGGATCGGCTACAGCTCGGCGAAAAACATGAAGACGGCTATTCACCGTTGGGGGCGCCATGACCTGGTGGCCAGGGTCACGGCGTCGGGCCAGCCTCGCCCCTCTGTCCGTCGCGTCCGCGTCGTCCTAAGGGCTTTCGCATGACCGCCCTGGCCTATCCGCGCGCGGTGGTCTTCCAGAGCCTGGAGTCGTGGTGCATCACCTTGCACCTGGACGCCCAGTTCGCGTCCGACGTCGCCACGACCTTCCCGACCCAGGCGGACGCCGTCCGCGCGGCATGCGTCTGGGTCCATTTGCAGCGACACAGCCGGCCCTCACGTCGCCTGCCTAACTTCGAGGTATTCGAACCCAAACGGAAGCCGAAGCGCACCCCTGACCTGGCCACCTGCCCACAGTGCAACCGCCCGACCAGGAAAGCCGCCCTCAAGGCGAAGGACCACCCAGGCACGGTAACCATGGGGCACAAGGACGGGACCTGCTTCGCCTGCCACAAAACCGGCCACAAATCCGGGGACGAAACCGGCAACCAGGCTGCAACCGCCCCCGTAGCCGCTCCGGTAGCGGCCCCGCGCGCGCCGGCAACCGCCAGCGTCGTCCCAAAGCCCAAACCACCACGCCCCACCAAGCACGCCGAGTACGTCCCGCTCTCCCGCATGCCAGCACAGAGCCTGCCCCTGCCTGCAACACACACCACCCCAATCCCCACACTCATCCCAGCCCAACCCGGATCCCCGGTAGCGAATCTAGCCGACATCGCCACGCAAGCCGCGAAAACGACCATCCTCGGATCCGGGCCACCCAGCAGCTTCATCACCGGACCCACCACCACAGACCCCCACGACGAAGTCGCAGCGAACCGCCGCGGCGTCGACGCCTACCTAAAGCGCCGCGGCAACCGGAACGGGGCCAACCAATGACCATCCAACCCTCAGACACCACCCGAACCAACGACCTCACCACCGCGCTCGCAGATTTCGAGATTCCGTGCGACTTCGGGGAGTTCCCTCGCGCGCTGAAGGGCCAGGCGAAGTGCACGGCGCCTGCTGAGTGGTCCTTCAAGGTGCACAGTACGTCGCTATCCGGGATGTGCCCTGAGGTGGTTCTGGTCTGCGAGGAACACCTCCGCTCGATCCGTGCGGCATCCAGGGGCCAATTGGAAAAGGTCCTCGCCCTGGGCGTCTGCTCTCATCACCTTTTGCGGTGCGCTATCTGCCACCTACCGATCCTTGGGCCCGATGACCTGCTCTGGGGAATCGAGCGGATCCGATGAAACCATGCTGACGCGGTGCGCTCGCGGATGCTGCTGGAACCCATTCGGCACCTGCTCCAAACAGCGCAACTGTCCCTGCCACCCGAAAGACGAACGCACGATCCAGAGGAGTACAAACCGATGAAAGTCATAAGAGCCGTTCGATCCTGGTGGCACCAGAACATCTGCGGACCGCTACAACCCGGCTATCTGGGATTCCTCGATCTACTCGACGGCACGCGACTCGAAGAGGACCGGGAGATGGATGGCTGATCCGAACCGCTGTCCCCACTGCTTATATGTTCACCCCGTGGCAACGATGGTCACGGACCATATCAGGAAGGAACACTCGTGATCCTAGACGTCAACACTCTCGACCTGCGCAAGGCCTTGCAGGCAGTCATCCCTCACGCGAGCACGGATACGAACGTCCCGTCAATCTGTTGCGTCAACTTCACCGCAACCGATACCAACCTATTCGTAACAGCCACAAACCGATACACGCTAGGCCACGCCATCACCTCGGTGTGGGAAGTGGACGGGCTGACCGGCGACATCAATAAGGACAGCTTCACGCTAACCCCCGACGTCGCGAAAGAGCTGCTCGGCCTGTTCAAATCCGGTGGGAAGCAACCCGAGGACGAGATGGGCGAGTGTCTGAGGATCACGGTCGAAGAGGACAGCCTCACTTTCCTCGACGTAGCCGGCCTATTCCCTGGCAAGCTGTTCCAGATCCCGCACGAGCAGGGCGAGCCATTCCCGGTGAAGTGGGCAAACCGCCTGATCAGCGCGCTGACCGCCGATGTGAAGGTCCCCGATCGGATCGCGACGACCGGCAAGTACCTACGCCTCTTCAGCTCGGCCGCCGCGGCCTACAACGAACCACTCCTCATCGAGCCAACTGGGGAAGTCTCCCAGATCTTGATCGCCTGCGGTGAGTCATTCCTCGGTCTGCTTATGCCGGTGCGCGCTTCGGATGAAACCGAGTTGGCCGCGAAGCTCCAGGAATGGCGGAGGGGCTGGTACGACCGGCTGCCCGAGATCGCCTATGCCATGGAGAGAAGCAACGTCAGCGACTTACTCAAGCACGGCACCGGGCTGCACGTAGTTGGAGCGCCGGAGGAGGACTTGTGAGCCGAAGCCAACTGACCAGGACACCCGCGAACTTCCCGCGGATGAAACACCGTGCTGCCTCCAGGAGAGCAACCAAAAAAGTAAATGGGCTGATAGAGATTGTCCGCTGGTTCCGTGACTTCAAAGTGAGACTTGGCGCTGCCGTGTCGAGGGCGGCAGACATACTCCTCGGAGCCCAACGGGAGCAGCGCCAGGCACAATTCCAGCTCATGCCACCGCCTCAAGACCAAACAATCCTTGTTGGCATGCTGGCCGATGCCGAAGGCCAGCAGCTGGTTCAGCGGATCCTCGACCGAAAGCAGGGCACCTAACGCTCATGCCCTATTTCATGATTGATGATCAGCTGCAGGCGAACCGAAAAGCTCAGCAGCTGATCCGCACTGCTCTCCGCGGTGACCTGCGCGGCCCTGCTGCGCTTGGCATGTGGTCGATGGCCGGCAGCTTCTGCCAGGCTTCCCTCAGCGATGGCGTTGTGTCGATCGAGGATCTTGTCAGCATCATGCTTAACTACGATCTCGCGCGAGAGCTCGCCGACCTTCTGGTCGCCGCAGGGCTCTGGCACGCTGAGTCCCACGAGTGTGAACGCTGCCCATCGGTCGCCGCCTGCACCTACCTCTTCCACGACTGGTTCGCCCTCAACTACGCCCGGGGCGACACGGTCAGAGTGAAGCGGGACAAGAGCAAGGAACTCAAGAGTGCTGAGCTCATCGCCGCCGTCTGGGCGAGGGACTGCACCGACGACCCATCCAACCCCACTCGCGGCCGCTGCCGATACTGTGCGCGGGAACTTCTACGGGCAGACAAAAAGTCGGACACACGTCCGACCATGGACCACGTCGACCCGCGTAAGGCAACCGGAGCGACCAACGTCGTACTCGCCTGCTGGGATTGCAACCGTAAAAAGGCGGCCAGAACTCCCGAGCAAGCAGGCATGACGCTGCTCCCCGCACCGCGCGCCGCAGCGTCATCCGAAAAGGTCTCGCCAGCTGATGCTGCCGCTGAGACCGCTTCCTCGGCCCGGATCAAACCCGAAAATCAATCTGATATCAAACAGAAATCAACGGTGATATCAGACGCCGAAAGTCTTCTCGGGCGCGCGCGGCAGGGTGAGCGCGGGGGCAGGGCTGGGGTAGGGCAGGGCAGGGTAAGTCTTTCTACAGGGTTACCGCCGGGACAGCCGGCACCTCCTCGGCCTAAGCCCAGGAACAGAAGGCGTGGGACCGGTAAAGCCCAGACACCTCAACCCCAGTCTTCCAATCCACATAATGCTGGCGATGCACCTCCTGTCGCTGCTGTGGGTGAGCATGGTTCCCCTTGGTACGGATGGTCAGGTAAACGATCGGCCGTCGATGAGACAACCTGCGATATCCACCACGAGGAACAGCCCTGCCGCATCTGCATCCGGGAGAACACATGAGGTTCCCGAGCATGACCGCCAGCGAGTACCGACTCTGGATGTGCAACCAGTGGACCGAGGCCCAGCTGCAGGACAAGATCGTCCAGCTCGCTGAGGAGCTCGGCTGGCTGGTCTATCACACCCATGACAGCCGGCGTTCTCAGAAGGGCTGGCCCGACCTGGTGTTAGTCCATCCCGTCCGCAAGAGGTTCATCATCTGGGAATTGAAGAGCGCCAAGGGCTATCCGACGAAGGACCAAAAGACTTGGCTGGCTGCACTCGCTGCGGTCGGCATCACTGTAGGCATCCGCCGGCCCGAGGATTGGGCGAGCGAGAGTATCCAGCGTGAGCTGAGAGGACAGGCAGCATGACGAAACCAACCACCGAGGAATTGGCGATGGAGTACCGGTACCGGGTGGAGGGCAGGCTCGCGCTGCTGCCGTTCTCGCTGGCGGTCGAAGCAACCACGTATCCGGCAAACTGTGCTGTCCATTCGGCCGCGAAACCACCGCAGCTGGCCCCGGCTGAGGTGGGGACGAACATGTGCCACGGCTGCAGGAACCTGATGTGGAACGACCTCTACGTCATTGAGTTGATGTGGGCGGACTTGCAGGATGCACTGGTGGCGTCACGATCTAGGGGCGGCGGTGAGCGGTCCGGTTCGGACGGCGGCTCGGCTGCACCCATCGACCTTTCAGCTTCGGAGGCTTTGGGGCTGGCGAGGGACGCGGTCTGGTCTATCGTGCAGCAGCTGATCTTGGACAAGCCACGAGTGCAGTTGCCCGCGGACCACGGCACCGATGTTCTCGCGGGGTGGCTGACGAAGTCTCACTTCAGCTATCTGGCATCGCACCCGAGCAGCCGGCATCTGGTACTTAGCTATCAGGATCTACAGAAGGCAGCGGATGCTGTCCGTGCCTCGGTAGGATCCGAGGTGCACCGCCGCCCGATTGTTGACTCGCAGTGTCACCAGTTCGTCGATGACGGAACTGGTAACAGGCTGCCGTGTCCGGGTCAGCTCGAAGGCGTTGTCCAGGCGGACGGCAGCCAGTCGGTTGAGTGCACAGTGGATATGCTCCACACCATTCCAATGGAGCAGTGGCTGCTGCTCACGGCGAGGAAGGGTAGGCGTCCAGCCCGCCCGCGCAACCCTGGGTTGCTGAGCCGCGCCAGACTTGCGACACGCCAACGGCAGGCTGCCTCAGCAGAGGGTCCTTGACTTAGTGGTAGATTTCCGTGTGATGGTGGTGTTCTGCACCCGAGAGACATCGGAAGGCCCCGAAGCGTAAGCGGCGGGGCCTTTGTCATGTGGTGGTGAGGTGAGCCGATCCATGGTTCAGCGGCTCGGTGAGTACGATCCGAAGCGTGGCCGAGGCGGCAGGGTATGGCGCCGGATCTGCGCGACGATCCTTGTTCCCGGTGTTGTGTGTGCTTGGCCTCCGTGTCAGCAGGAGATCGACCTGACACTGCCTGCCACTCATCGGTGGTCGGGCACGGTCGATCACATCATCGAGCTAGAGGATGGTGGCCATCCCACTGCCAGGTGGAACCTGCAGCCCATGCATCGTCGGTGCAACACCATCAAAGAGAACAAGAAACGCAAGGCGAAATGGGCCGTGGCAGCGCAGACCGAAAGGCGTCCGAGCCGCGGAATCAGTGGCTTCGGTCAGAGCGTTCGCCCAAGTCAGGCGGGTTTTTTAGAGAATTCCGAGCGGTAGACCCGCCCACCGCTACCATTTTATTTCCCCCCGGAATTTACCGTGTAACGCCCTCGCGGTGTAGCGCGATTCCGGCCGCGCTCGCTGGCCGCGATCAGTTCACTTTTTGAAGGGGGACCCAGATGCCTGACATAGCTGAGATGCCGTACCGGCATGGGAAAGCGGGGGCCAGTGCGACCGGGTACCGGAAGGGTTGCCGTTGCGCCGGCTGTCGTCGGATCCATTCGGACAAGATGAAGGCGTACCGCGCGACAAAGAAGCTACAGGAAGCTGGCGACGCTCACCCGGAATATGACCTGCCGCCGGAAGTCACACCGTCCTCGGCGGCGATCAGCTGGTCAGCGGAGCCCGGACAGATCGAGCGGGCTCTCTGCGGGGAGCTCGATGCCCTGATTGGTGAGCCCCCGTTCAAGCGCACCCTGATCGTCTTGGCGAAGTACAACGCGCGGGTCCTAGACCAGCTGCCACAGATGGAGCGCCTCGACTTGGTTAGCGGTATGCAGACCAGGTTGTTCAACGTTTTCGATCGGCTCCGCAGGGTCGAGCTTGCTCCGGGTGCTGCTGGCAGCTGGGATATGTCCGCTCTCACGACAGCGGATGAGTAGCTTACACAACCCTGCTCCGGCCTACGCCACACCCCGCAACACAGCTCGCAAGACACTCGGCGGCGCGGTCGGGCGAGTGATGGCGGCGCTGAGCAACCCGCCAATGCCCTGGCAACAGGACTTCCTCGCTGTTGCGTGCGAGATCGACCCGGAAACTGGATTGTTCTGGTATCAGAACATCGTGCTTATACTGCCTCGGCAGGGCGGGAAGACGTCAGTGTCCCGCGGGAAGATGACGCACCGGGCGATGACGACCGCTGACGGGCTGATGCTTTACACGGCGCAGGATCGGAATAAGGCGCGGAAGCGTCTGGAGAAGAACTTCTACAACCCGATCAAGGGCTCGCCGTTGGGCCAGTACTTGAATCGTCCCCGCTGGCAGGCCGGTTCGGAGGCCGTCCGGTGGGGCAACGGTGCTGAGCTTGGCATCGATGCGGTCGGTAGGAAGACCGGACATGGTGACACGCTCCACGAGGCACATGTCGACGAGGCTTACGCGCACCGGGACACGTCAATCGAGCAAGGTATCAAGCCTTCATTGATCACGGTTACCGGGTCGCAAATGTTCGTCCTTTCCGCGGCCGGTGATCTGGACGCGGCCTATCTCCTCCGGAAGGCGGAGGTCGGCCGTGCGTTAGTCACCTCGGGCCGCGAGTCAAGAACGATGTACTGGGAGTTCGCGGCGCCGCTCGATGCTGATCCTTCAGACCCCCAGACGGCGTTGAGCGCCCACCCAGCGATCACCCACACCATCTCTCTGCAGACGGTGATGGATGACATCCTCACGGCCACCGACCCGGAGGACGCCTACCGTGCTTATTACAGCTGGTGGCCCAAGGCCAAAGCCCCGGACCGGGTCATTCCCACAGAGTTGTGGGAGAACACATACGCCGACGAGGACGCGGTGCTTTGGAATGGGACACCGTTCTGGACGGTGGACACTGACCCCGACCGGGAATGGTCTGCCATTGGTATGGCTGCTAAGTCCAACGAT
This sequence comes from Arthrobacter glycogeni, assembly GCF_054511155.1. Taxonomy (NCBI): domain Bacteria; kingdom Bacillati; phylum Actinomycetota; class Actinomycetes; order Micrococcales; family Micrococcaceae; genus Arthrobacter; species Arthrobacter glycogeni. The sequence continues at coordinate 165,444 of NZ_JBTNDE010000002.1, forward strand.
CCCAAGGCACGCTGCTATCTGGAGTGTCTGGATCGGCAGCTCGGCACGGCTTGGGTGGTCAAGACGCTGGTCGAACTGCGCAGTCGCTTCGGTGGCAACCAGGTAGCCGTCGATGCGAACGGGGCAGCGAAGTCACTCCGAAAGGACCTTGAAGCCGAGGGCTTCGAGGTGATCCTGATGACCGGGCCACAGAGGGTGGATGCGTGCGGCGGATTCTTCGACGACGTCATTGACGGCCGCCTCCGAATCCTCAACACGGACGACCTGAATCATGCGGCAGCGAACGTGGCAAAGCTGAAGTCCGGCGATGCCTTCATTTGGGGTAGGCCTAAGTCACTAGCCGATATCACCGCGCTCTACTCGGTGACAATCGCTCGCTGGTTGTACATGGAGAAATCCGCCGACGACTACAACGCCGGGGACTCAGTTCTCTAGGAAAGGGCTCACATGAAAGACGTAGGAACAACCATCCTGGATCTACTGGGAGTTGCTCTTATCGTGGCCGGCTTCGTCCTTATCTATGTGCCGGCCGCCTTCCTAGTGGCCGGTGTGGGGTGCCTGGCTGTATCGTGGCGGGTCGCTAACCGGGCCCGTTTGACGGAGGCGATCGACCGGTGAGCCTTTTCTTCGGTCGATCCGAGACGAGGGCGATTGATCCAACAGCTGGTGTTTTGGGTGGCTTCGCCACAGGCAACATGTCGGCTACCTCAATGAAACGTGCGCTGCATGTCGTGCCGGCTTATGCCGCAACCAGCTTGATTGCGGAGTCGCTGGCTACAGTGCCGGTCGGTGTGAAAGAGATCAAATCGGATGGATCACGGGCAACTCCCCGCCAGCCAGGCCTGGTCATCAACCCGAATCCCAACCCTGTCGGCTCACGGGTCGAGTGGATCCACCAGTACGTGACATCGCTGAAGCTCCAAGGCAACGCCTACGGCGTCGTCGTCGCCATAGACAAGTGGGGCATCCCGGAGAAGATCCAGTGGCTGAACCCTGAATCGGTCAACGTTGACGAGTCGAAGCCATCACCTGAGTACTTCCACCACGGTCAACGCCTGGACAAGTCGACGCTCGTGCACATCGCGGATTACGTTCTGCCCGGCTCGGTTGTGGGGCTGTCCCCTGTGAGCTTGTTCCGCCAGCAGCTAGAAATGGCTGAGCGAGCCCAGGAATTCGGGTCCAACGTTTATCGCAGCTCGGGCATCCCATCTGGGCATCTGAAGAACAAAGAGAAGACGCTGAGCTTCATGGAGTCCTCGGTCGTCAAGAGCCGCTTCAAATCGGCTGTCCACAACAACGACGTATTTGTGTCAGGCAACGACTGGGACTACACGTCTCTAGGCATGAGTGTTGCTGACTCCAAGTTCCTTGAATCAATCAAGGCGACCGCGAACCAGTTGGCCGCCATCTTCAAGGTGCCACCCGAGGAGATCGGTGGGGAGTCAGGTGGCAGCCTGACCTACTCCACGGTCGAGCTCAACCAGCTGAAGTTTACGATGCGCGCGCTGCAGCCGCCTGCGGTCCGTCTGGAAACCCACATGAACAGGCTGCTTCCGCCATCGCAATACATGAAGTTCAATCTCAACGCGAACGTACGCGGCGATCTGAAGGCCCGCATGGATGCGTACAAGCTCGGGTTGGAATCTGGCGTCTACACACTCGCCCAGGTCCGCGAATTTGAAGACTTTCAGATGCTCTCGGGCGAAGAGATCGAACAGTGGCAGAAGTGGTTCGGCACCAAAGCGATCACATCCCAGCTGACCGGAGACGCCGGTGAGGAACAACAGCAGGCCCGCCAGCTGGCCGAGCTGATTCAGAAGATCTATCTGGGCGTCGGCAAGGTCATCACGGCCGAAGAGGCACGCGAGATCATCAACAAGGGCGGCGGAAATCTCAGCAAGGATTCCGCGCTCATCACCTACTTCAACAACCAAAACGGAGGTACCCCCGATGCTGCGTGATCTGGAGCTGCGCCACATCAATCAGCCGGTCCAGTACCGTGCCGCCGACGAGGGACTGGGAACGCTCAGCGGTTACGCCGCTGTGTTCAACAAGCTTTCCCAGAACCTCGGAGGATTCGTCGAGCGTGTCGACCCGGCAGCGTTCAACAAGTCCCTCGCGGACCTGGTGCCCGTCCTTGGACGGTACAACCACGACGACAACCAGTTGCTCGGAACCACGGAAGGCCAGACGCTGCGCCTCGAGGTAGACGGTACCGGCCTCCGGTACGACATCGACCTTCCCGATACCACCACTGGCCGGGACGTCCGTGAACTGGCCAAGCGCGGAGACCTCAGGTACTCATCGTTCGCTTTCCGGACGGTCGCCGACGACTGGGACTTCACCGACCAGGGCTTCCCCATGCGGACCCTACTGGCTGTACAGCTGGTCGACGTCGCCCCGGTAAACAACCCGGCCTACCGGGACACCACCACGGGCCTGCGCTCCCTCGCCGAACGTCTCCACATGGACGTCAGCGCCGTGCGGGAAGCCAAACCCGAGGAGCTACGCGAACGGCTCCTCAACCCAGACTCCGTTCCTGCAGAGGAACGGCAAGAGGTGAAGCCCGGGCAGGACGCCATCCACCCGGATCTAAGCCTCTACCGGCGCCGCCTAGCCCTTCTGGGCAGCGCCTGATACCTCATCCGTGGGCAGGACGAAATCCACCCGCATCCCCCAATAAACCAATTCCCAAGCCCCCAGCAACGCCGGGGGCTTTGTCATTTCCGGAAAGGGGAATGCCATGAGCCTTGCGCTCGCAAAAAAGCTGCTGGAGCAGCGCGCCACCGCCCACAAAGAGGGTGAGGCAATCATCGACCTCGCCGACAAAGAGGGCCGCGCCCTCTCCGCCGAGGAAGAAACCAAGTTCAACACCATCACCGAGCAGATGGACTCCCTGCGCGCGCAGTCCGACAAGCTCGTTGCCTTCGATCAGGAGCAGAAGGACATCGAAGCTTCGATGCGGAAGATCCCGGGCAGGGAAGAAGACCGCAACGGAGCCGGCGGCGCGGAGGAGATGCTGCGCAGCATGCTCAAGACCAGGGCCGGGTCCTTCGACTACTCGCCCACCCACGATGAGCGTTCGGAAGTCCGCGCGCTGGTCAAGGGAACAGCCTCCGCTGGCGGGGTGACCGTCCCGACGACGTTCTACGGGCAGCTGATGGAGCACGCAATCGAGACGTCCGCGATCCTCGCGGCCGGCGCGACCATCCTCTACACCAGCAGTGGTGAAGAGATGAGCGTCCCGGTGACGCTGTCCGCCCCTACGGGTGCGCAGGTCGGTGAAGGCCAGATCATTCCGACGTCGGAACCCACCCTGGGCAAGCGCTCACTGTTCGCGTACAAGTACGGGAATTTGAGCCAGATCAGCCGCGAGCTCTCCGACGATTCGGCCTTCGACCTGGAGGCCTTCATCGCCCGCCAGGCCGGCCGCGCGATCGGCAACGCGTTCGGCGCGAAGCTGGTCTCCGGTACCGGGACAAACGAGCCGCTCGGCCTGATGCAGTCCACCACCCTCGGCGTCACCGGAACGACCGCCGCCCCAACATGGGACAACATCATCGATCTGTTCTACTCGGTGATTGGCCCGTACCGGAACAGCCCGAACGCTGGCTGGATCATGAAGGACGGCACCGCCGGGACCTTGCGGAAAATCAAGGACGCGGACGGCCGCTACATCTGGCAGCCCTCGGTTGCACTGGGCCGCCCGGACACGATCGAGGGCAAGCCGGTCTACACGGACCCCAACGTCGCGGGAATCGGGCTCAGCGCGAAGTCGCTGGCCTTCGGTGACCTGTCCACCTACTTCGCGCGCATCGTCAATGGGGTCCGCTTCGAGCGCTCCGACGACTTCGCGTTCGACAAGGACTTGATCACCTACCGGGCGCTGATCCGCGGCGACGGTGTCCTGGTGGACCAGACGGGTGCCGTCAAGCACTTCGCCGGCTCCGCCGTCTGATAGACCCCGGCGGCGGGCAGGACTTATCTCCCCTGCCCGCCGCTGGACCATCACCGCCCCAACTCCGAAAACAACAGAACCCAGGAGCATTGATCATGGCTGAAAAAAACAAGAAGGTCCGGATGGTCGCCAGGATCTCCGGCACCCGCGACGGCAAGGATTGGCCTGCACCCGGCGAATCGATCAGCCTTCCCGAGGAAGAAGCGCTGGCCCTGCTGGCCAACGGAATGGCCGTCGATCCATCCATCGACGAGACGGCCACCACGCCCGGGGGTGTAGAGACAGCCACCACAGCGGGAAATCGTTCCGTCCGCGAAGCAACCGCGTCCAAGGCTGCCGCAGACAAGCAGGCCGCTGAACGAGCCAAGGTGGCATCCGACGCTGCCGACGCACAGGCGAAGCGTGTCGCGGATGCTGCGGCGAAGTCCGAAGCTGACGCCAAGGCCGCCGATAAGGGCACCTCCAAGTAATGGCATCCGTCGACCTCGGCGGCGCCGTCAAGGTCACCTGGCCGACGACGCACGCGGCGGGCGCCATTGTGGCGCTCGCCGTGGTGCAGCCTGACGGAAAAATCCTTTCTCCGGTCCCGGCGGTATCGGGTAATCCGGCGGAAGCATCCTTTATCCCGCTGATGCCGGGACGTTATCTGGTCAAGTGGACCGTTGGCGGTAGTGCACCGGATGCTTACACCGACGTCGTCGATGTGTGGCCGGAGGATCCGCGCCAGATCATCTCGCTGGATGAGGCGAGGTCCTCGCTGAACTGGCCTCCGAACGCACCCGCTAAAGACGTCGAGGATCTTCGCCTATACATTGCAGCGGCCACTCCTGTTATCGAGGACATCGTCGGTCCGGTGGTGGCCGGCACGCGTACGCACGTGTTCTCCAGTGCGGGCCCGGCCGTCCTGCCCGTGGTGCCTTCGGTCATTCTGTCGGTGACCGTCAACGGGGAACCGTTCACCAGCTACCATGCGGACCTTTCCGCTGGCATCGTCTACGCCGGCAGCACCTATTACCCGCAGATCTTTCCCGCCGGTGAGGTGATCATCACCTACAGCTTCGGGACACCGGTGATCCCGCCGAATATTCGTCTCGCAACACGCGAATTGATCCGTCACTGGTGGCAGATCGGAAAGCAGGCCACAGGCGGTGGGAGGCAGGAACCCAGCGCTGAGGGATTCACCCCGTCCGGGTTTGCTGTTCCTCGGCGCGTGATCGAGCTCTGCGCCCCACATGAGCTCCTGGGAGGCTTCGCCTGATGCCAGACACAGCGACTGTCGCCTACGAGTGGAAGAACAACTTCTTCGAATCGGTGAAAGCGTCGTTCGCGGCCGACGTCGCGACCGAGAATGTGCTTGTCAGCTTCGGGCAGCCCGGTACTTTCGAACCGGATGACATCGTCTCGTTCGAACGCGTCACGGAACGCCAGGACCCGGCAACCATGGGAACCAACCGCAGCCGCGAAGAAGTGCTGACCCTCGACGTCATCATCTCCTGCTACCGGGGCGGCGGCCCGGAGCAGGAACAAGTGTGCTCGGCCCGGGCATACGACCTGCTGCGAAGAATCGAAATCTACGCCCGTAAGACAGACACCACCATCGGCGGGGCGGTCCGGCACTGCTTCCTGCAATCACACGAGTCCGACGGCGCCACACTCCCGGAGCTGATCGCCCAGGGCCGGACGATCGACATCACGGCCACCTTCGAAGCACGAGCTCGGATCACCGGTTAGGAGCCACCATGACCACCCTGCGCAATAAGTCCCCCCTCGGCGCGATCGACCTTCCCCTGATCGGACGGACCCTGGAAGCCTGCGAAAAGTTCGAGGTCAGCGAGGACCTCGCCAAGCAGCTGCTCGAACAGCCCGACGTCTTCGCCCGCGTTGCCAAGCCCCGAACCACCAAGCCCCGCACAGGCGGAGCACAGACCGCTAAGAAAGAGGAATCATGACCACGCAGCTGGATTGCTCGCTGGGCTTCAAGAAGGAAACCGGTTACGGGGCCGCCATCGTGGTGGACCGTTTCCCCGAGTTCATCGACGAAGGTCTCGCCTGGAAGCCCACCTTCGCCCAGGGCGCCGGGCTTCGCGTCGGATCCCGGATCGCCCGGGCCGCCCGCCGCAAGCTCGTCAAGGACGAATCCGGTGGGGACATCAACGTCGAACTGGTCACCAAAGGTATGGGCTTCTTCTTCGACGCCCTCCTCGGCTCAAGCGCCAGCACCCAGATCGGCACCACGACCGGCTACCAACAGCTCTTCACCCTCACCCGTGGTCTCCTGCCCTCCTACACCATCCAGAAGGGCATCCCCCCGCTAGGCGGCGGGCCGACCACTGCCCTGACCTTCCACGGCGGGATCTGCGCATCCGGTGAACTGACCGCGGCCGCCGGCGAAATCGTGAAGCTCAAGACCACCTGGGACACCCGCGAAGTGAAAAAGGACGTCGCCTACGCAGCACCGTCCTACGCGGTCAACCCGGAGCTCTACACCTTCGTCGACGGGGCCATCGCCATCGGCGGCTCAGTCACACCACCCACCGCCACCGCCCTCGCCACCGGTGGGACCCCCGCGGCGAACATCACCGAGGTCTCCCTCTCCATCGACAACAAGATCGACGGCGGCGGCTGGACCCTCGGCGGCGACGGGAAACGCGGCCGACGTCCAGTAGTAGGCCTGGCTGAAGTCAAGGGCAAGATCACCGCCGAATTCGACACCACGTTCCTGCAGAACGCGTACCTCGACCAGACCCCACTATCGATGCTCCTCACGTTCGCCGCGAACCAGGAGATCAGCGCCGGCGTCCCCGCCACCCTGCAGATCTACATCGACGACATACGCCTCGACGGGGAACTCCCCAAGTCCAACGGCGGCGACGTCATCACCCAGTCCATCGACTTCGTCGTCCTCGACGCGCTCAAAGCGGGAACGGAACCACTCTCCATCGTCTACCGCACAGCAGACACTGCACTCTAATGTCCCAGGGCCCCGAAGTCAGGGTCGAACTGGACCCGGGAAGCCTGCGCAAACTCGTGCTGGCTTCCCGCACCTGGGACAAAGTCGCACGCCGCGAACTCCGTCAGAACCTTCGCGCGGCCGCCCAGCCCGCCGTGGACGCCGTGCAACGCGAAGTACTGGGCACGCTGCCGCCGAAGGCCGATCAGCGCCGACAGGGAGCACGCAGACGCGGCTCCGCCGTCACCGGCACCTACAACCGCAACCGCGGCGAAGTCCGTGCCGCGCTCGCGGCCGGGGTGAAGACCGCTATCCGTACAGGCCGGGTGTCACAGAAGACCGGTGATGTGACCGGCGAGGGTGTGCGGATCACGGCGGCGAAGTCGAAGCTGCCGGTGGAGAAGCAACCCATGTTGTACCTGTACGGCCGGGCGACGTTCCGGCATCCCGTGTTCGGTGACCGTGAGGTGTGGGTCAACCAGCACGGCAAGCCCTGGTTCTATAAGCCGCTGAGGCGGTACAGGGCGCAATACCAAAGGGCCGTTGTTGAGGCCATCGACAAAGCATCCAAGGAGATAGGGAACGCATGAAACTGGTAATCGAGGACAAGGAATACAACCTTGCCGAGGCACTGCAAAAGCCGAGCCTGCTCACGCTGATGGAGTTGCAGGCAAAAGCCGGCGTCGGCATGAAGTCGCTGATCAACGGGTCGAAGAAGCTTCAGGGCATGGAGGCTCTGGACATCCTCGACGACCCGGAAGCGTTGCGCATTTTCGCTGCGATCATCTGGCTGGCAAGGAAACACGCCGGGGAGAAGATCACCTTCGAGGAGTCCTCGGGCGTGCCTCTCGATTCTTACAAATGGTCGATGGACCCGGAGGTGGAGGAGGAACCGGCCGCGGACCCCACCGTAGCCCGGACGGATTCCGTTCGGGCCGACGAGCCAGCGCCGGCGCGGAAGACCACATCGAGGACATCGAAGGCTCAGTCCTCGAAAACATCATCACCGTAAGCCGGGTCTGGTCGGGCATCACTCCAATGAACGTCTGGGAAATGCGCTACGACATCTGGCGCGGTTACGTCCGCGAGGTCAAGAAGCTCTCAACTAAATAGCTGGAGGTGAATCCGTGGCCGGCTCAAACCTAATCTTCGACATCTTCGGGCGGGATAAGGGAGTCGGCAAGGTCTTTGACGACGTCAAGGGCAAAGCGGATGGGCTCAAAGGCGTATTCGGTGGTGTCGGAAAACTCGCGGCCGGGGCATTCGCCGTCACAGGTCTGATCGGACTCGGCGCTGGTCTCGGCAGCTTCGTCGGCGGTGCACTGGAAGATCTCAAGCGGGTAGAGATCGTCAACACGCAGACTAGCGCCACGATCAAATCCACGGGCGGGGCCGCAGGTGTCTCGGCCAAGCAGGTTTCGGACCTGGCCACCTCGCTCGAAGGCCTCACCGCTACGGAAGCGGAGACCATTCAGCAGGGTGCGAACACCCTGCTGACCTTCACCAATATCAAGAACGCTGCGGGTGAAGGTAACGACGTCTTCGATCAGGCAACGGTAGCGCTGACGGACTACTCGCGGGCCATGGGCGTGGACATGCAGGGCGCCGCCATCCAGGTTGGTAAAGCACTTAACGATCCGGTCAAGGGTGTCACAGCCCTGGGCAAAGCTGGAGTCCAATTCACGGACCAGCAACGCGACATGATCGACGCGATGGTCGAGGCCGGGGACACTGCCGGAGCCCAGAAAATCATCCTCGGGGAACTGAACACCCAGTTCGGTGGTTCCGCCGCAGCCTACGCTGGCACTACGGCGGGCAAAATCGAGCTGCTGGGTCACGCATGGGGCAACCTGGGCGAGACCCTGCTCGGCGCTGTTGCCCCGGCGCTGGGCCAATTCGCTGATCTCGGCACCGAGGCAATCAAGTGGGTCACCGAATCCCCGGGCATGGCCAGCATGTCTGCCTGGCTCGGCGGCCTGCCTGGCCTGCTGACCGGCGCCGGCGGGGGACTAGCGTCCATCACTGGGCCCTTCCGCGCCCTGTTCGCTGCCTTCGCCGCCGGCGGGTCAGACATCACCTCATCAGGGGTGGCCGGGGCCTTCGAGGTGATCGGCTTCGGCGCGAGGGCAATCTGGGATGCCATCTCGCCTCTCGTGCCAACTCTGCTTGAGCTTGTGATGGCGTTCTCACCACTGGGCATCCTGCTCCAGGCGCTCGCGCCAGTCCTCCCTCAAATAGCTGGCATGGCCGCCATGCTCGCATCCGTGCTCGGGGCCACCCTGCAGCAGGTCCTCATCATGCTGGTGCCCGTCTTTCAGATGGTCGCAGCGGCCATTGTGCAAATGGTGCAGGCTCTGCTCCCGATCATCCCGGTCATCCTGCAACTGGTCAGTGCCCTGCTGCCTCCGCTGATGGCCATGTTCATGCAATTGGCGACGACCGTAATCCCGCCGCTGGCAAGCATCATCCAGATGCTGGTTCCGGTGTTCCTGATGGTGGTCACCGCGGTGATGTCCCTGCTGCAGGCACTGCTGCCGATCATCCCTGTCATCCTGCAACTAGTTACCGCCCTGTTGCCGCCTTTGATGACCGCGTTTATGCAGCTCGCGCTCGCAGTGATCCCTCCTTTGGCACAGACCCTAGCGATGCTGGTTCCGGTAATTGTCAGCCTGATTGCCATGGCTATCGTTCCCCTGGTCCAGATGCTATCCGTGGTCCTCCCGGCGGTGATAAACGCCCTACTGCCGATCGTGTTGACGGTATTCACCTTCATCGCGGACACCATCCGGAATGCGATGACAATAATCCAGGGCATTATCCAGGTGGTCACAGGGATAATCAGTGGGAACTGGTCCCAGGTATGGTCCGGAATTCAGCAGATCGTTGCTGGCATCTGGGCGCAGATCGGCAATATCATCGCGACGGCGATCAACCTGGTGCGAAACGTCATCTCCGGCGGACTCCAAACCGTCCAGGCGATCGTCTCCGGGGTGCTTGGCTTCATAGGGAGCCTGTTCTCCTCTATCTTCGGGAACGTGACCAGCGCCGCTGGGAACATGATCGGCGACGTCATCGGATTCTTCACCAGCCTGCCGGGCAGAATCAAGGGCGCACTGGCAGGGGCCGGCTCGTGGCTGCTCGGCGCCGGCGCGGACATCGTCCAAGGCCTGATCAACGGCATCAGCTCGTTGGCGGGCTCGATCGGTAACGTCTTCCTGAATCTGCTGCCCGGTTGGATTCGGGGCCCGTTTAAGCTCGCACTGGGTATCAACTCACCCTCGAAGGAATTCGCGGGCTACGGCGCGAACATCGGTGAGGGCGTCGTGCAAGGAGTATCCGGGATGCGGGGCGCTGTTGCCTCTGCTGTCGGGTCACTGGTCGATGTACCGGACGTCGGGGCCCTGAACCTCGGCGCTTCAGCGGCAGCCGCGTCCGGCCGCCAGGCATCCGTTGGGTCCGGTGCTGGGGCCCAGCAGCAGGGCGGGACAGGGCCAGATGATCTGAAGGACGCTATCCGCGATGGGCTCTCCGGTGCCCGGTTCAGGCTGATGGTCGACGGTAGGGAGCTCTACACCACCCTGCAGGACCTCGAATTTGCATATGGAGAGCGCTAAATGACGGCATTTGTAGGAATGGCAGGCAACCTCCTAACGCTTGAAGAGGTGGACGTTGTCGATATCACGCAGACGCGTCCTCGCTCGGAGCGGATGACTCTCGATGGGACCATCAACGAGCAGCGCGGCAAGACCTCGCGGCGGCAGTGGAACATCGGATTGGGCAGTTCCACTGCCGCGGAACTGGCGTCGCTGCAAGCCCTGGAACTGGGTGCTTTCGGCCCGCCGCCGTGGGTATGGGTTGAACCCTACGCGCAGGTCACGAGCCTGCTTTCCCCTGAACAGGCGGTGCTGCTGGATGGGTCGTTTCCTACGAGCGCGGACGTAAAGCCCGGCGGAGCGGGGATCACAGCGGATGGCATCCCTTTTGGGCGGTCCGTAAATATTACGAACGGCGCGGACGTGTTCCTGCACTACCGGCGCTCTACCCCGGATCGGCTTGCTGTCAGGCCGAAGATTCCCGTGGTGGGTTCCGTGTATGCCTCGGGAAATGCGTACCTGAAGATCGAGTTCTTCAACGCCGTGGGCACCTTCATCGGCGAGGTTTCCGGTGCAGCGGTCCTGGGTAACCTCAGCCGGAGAATTACAGCCGCCGTGGCGCCCGACGGATCCGCGACAGCGCAATTGCGGGTCTACGGTGCAACCCAGCTGACGCTCCCCGCTTTCACCTGGACCAGAGAAGCAGCCCCATGGGCCGTCGGCCGGGGCTGCAACAGGGTCTCACTGCTGGGTCTTTCCGAGGCTGTCGAAGCAGCCAGCGTGGACGTCGACGCGTTCCGCCGATCAGCGATGAAACTAACGGCAAGGGAGTTGGGATAAGTTGCAGCAGGTTCCGGGGTATTCCACCGACCTTCTCTCTACCGAACCGAATGTAGTCGTCAATCACAACGGCGTGGTCCGGGAAGTGGATGCGGTCAGCCTCACCCGGGAACTTGGTTCCTCACTTCCGGCCCAGGCCTCCGCCGGCTCAAGCATCGCTGCCGCGACGGGATCTATCCTCTGGTCATTGCCCGAGGACACTCAGGAACGTTCCGACCATCCGTGGAAGACCGGGGCGTTTCCGCCAAAGCCAGGCGACTCGATCACCATCGACGTCGGATACGGTGACGCCCTCGTCAGGGTCTTCACAGGGTTGATCGATGACACCTCCGGTTCGGTCGCGTCTAACGAGATCAAGTCCAAAATTGTTGACGGCATCGATCGGCTGAAGGTGCCCGTCAGCCTAGAAGCGCTGCAGGCTGTCATGCCCCCGAACAACAGTGGCGGCGAGTACCGGTACATCGGGATCACCCCAACCTTCTTCACCGACAAGTTCCTTCGAGCTGGTGGTTTCTTTTCCACCCCGGCGCAGGAGAACGCCTGCGTGTTCTCCGCAACCCTTATGGGATCGGCGTGGCCGGAACGGGGCAGGGTCCGCGACTCAAGCGCCGTCGACGTCGTCGGATCGCCCTCATGGGTCACAGTGCCTTGGGGTCAGGCAGCCTATTCCCTGAACACCAACTACACGCCGGCATTCTCACCCGCCTATGACGGCAAGCTAAACCAGACCATGCAGATGAGCTTCTGCGTTGACCCTGGCTACTCAGGTGGGGTAGCGAGTGGTTCCTTCACCGTCTGGTGGGCCGCCGACTACGTCCGTGTGAACATCAGCGCCACGGGTTCCGTTATCGCTGAATCCAAGGCGGCCGGCGTGGTCACCGAAGCGTGCCGGCTGGCCATCAACACCTCAACCGTTTTCACTCTGAGAGTTTCTCCCGCGGGTGCATGGACGTTGCGGTCCGATAATGGCCGTGAAATCACAGGGAATGTGGCGATATCGACCCAACAGGCCACGACAGCATTTGACCACATCGAAGTGTTTTCCGGACACCAGGCTAAATATCCTCTCGGCGGTGTCCAGGTCTGCTTCACCTCGGTGTATGCGGCCGTCAACCACGTCAGGAATACGTCTCTGGCACCGGCTGCCCACCGATTTAGCCTGAAAGCCTCGCCAGCGATAGAGAGCCGTTCAGCTTTACAACTGCTGAAAGAACAAGCCGCGGCCGAATGCGCGGCGATGACCATCGATGAGTGGGGAAGCCTCCGGTGGACCAACCGAGACATCCTCACCACGTCACCCCCGGTGACTACTTTCAGTTCCTCGAAGGATCTTCAGGACATCGCATGGGAATCTAGCACCCGACATGCCCGGGCCGAACTGACCATCACCTATATGGAACCATTGCCGGATCTGTCGCGGTGGGTGAACAAGTTGGCTTGGCAAGGGCCAAGCGAATCGATGGAGGCATTCCAGACGTCGGAGTACTTCGTTGAACCGCCTGCAGACGTGGACTGGGTGATGCTCGATACGACCTTCACCGAACTCGGCGACGTCGGATCCACATCAGACTTCAATCGCGGCTGGGGATCCTTCTCTGGGGGCATCATCACCGACGGCACCGCCGAAGCACCACCAGGGAGCGCGCTATCCGTCGTGGCGACGGTGATCGATACCAGAACAATCAAGATCAAAACCAGCATCGGCGCGCTCCCCGTCGGCAACACCTTCGAACTGCGCACCAGCACCACATCCTCGAGCATCTGGCCGAAGTGGCTGAAACAAAATCTGCCAATCCTGCGCTGCGGAGGGATCACCACCTGGCACAAGCGCCGCCTGACCGGAGCCAACACCGGACCGATCACCGCAGCCACTATCGAACACGACGTCGGCTGGTGGATCCAAGACCCCACAGCTCTCCAGACGCTCGCTGACTGGCTTTCATTGGAGCTTTCGAAGCCTAAGCCGGTGATCAGGAGCATGGAAGTGTCTCCCGAGCCGCGGCTGCAGCTCGCCGATATTGCCACGGTCGAAGACCAGGCGCTCACACGGTTGTCCCTGACCTGTCTTGCCGCGGGGATCAGCTTGGACGTGAAAAGCAGTGAGAGCTCCGTCGAGTTCACTCAGTCACTCATGGTCCGTGTTCTCGATGACTCCGCCGGCGTGACCAACGCCGAAATGGACGAAGCCTATAGGGCCACTAGCAACCAATCGTTCGACACGGCATGGGCTCCTGAGACCAATGCTGTCCTCGATTCCGACCCACTACGGAAGGCCTGACGCATGGCAAATATGAGATCAGTTGGCGCCAATGGTTTGAAGTCCATCACGTCCGCCGAGCTTGTTGACCGGGTCGATGATTGGCTCGAAGCAATCGTCGCGGTGGATAACGCACTGAACGCAGTGAAGTGGGACAAGGGCGTCAACACTGCCGACCTGAACACCATTCAGGCGTCGGGGAGGTGGACGCAGAATGCCACCACCACACCGAACCTACCTCTCGCTGTCTCTGGGGACTTGGTCGTGGCTTGGGGTGCAACCACCGGTGTGCAGCGATACACGACCCGCGAAGCAATGCCACGCGTCTACCGTCGCTCCTACCAGGCGGCGGCCTGGGGTGCATGGGACTTCGCTTACGGGCGGGGAGTCGCTGAATCCAAGACCTACACGGACGAACGCGACGAGGCTTACCGCACCGTGGATCGGGCGTTGTGGCGGTCGGAGGATGACGGGCATCAGGCCGCGGCGGAGGCCGCCGCGAAGGCGTACACGGATGCTCAGGTGCTGTTGGATCGGAACCGTCTTACACCGCTGGAAGCGGATAAGTGGAACAAGGGGGAAGTCCCTGTCGGGACGAACCTCGATACCTGGTACGCGGCGGCGAACGCGGGGGCGTGGAAGATCAGCTCCGCACCCAGCACCCGGACGATCACCGGGCTACCGACTGGGGAGGACGCCCTCGGCTCGTTCGTCGTTGATCCGGGGATCGGGTTCCAGACGTACAAAACCTACGCCACCGGCAAGATCTGGTACCGGGTGCTGATTTCCATTACTTCGAAGGCGTGGTCCGTGTGGAAGGACCTCGCAGTGACCCCGATCCTGAACCGGGGCGGAATCCCGAACAACGCAGCCCTGGACACCTGGTACACGGCGGCGTTCGATGGCCGGTGGTCGATCGGGTCCACGACGTCGGCGAACACCATGACGGGCCTGCCGATCAGCTCGGCGGGAAACTTCTGGGTCTCGAACGCCGGCGGCAACATCGCCTCGCAGGTATTCCAGGCCTACACCGGGGCCGGGTACTGGGTCCGGAGCATCACCAGCCTGACCGGCCCGACCTGGTCCGCGTGGAAGGACCTTACCGCCGAGCCTCCAGCACCGACGGTCCCCCCGGATTACGCCCTCAGGCATCAGATCAAGGCACAGTCCGCGAAAGCCCTCTCCGGCGGTGTCCTGGGCACCGGGGGCCTACCGTTCATCGTGCTGCGCTTTGATGACTGGCATGCCGCGTTCCGGACCAAGGTCGCCGACGTGCTGCGCGCGAACAACTTGCCCTGCATCATGGCGTGCACGATCAACAACATCGTGGCCGATTCGACCTACCCGGAAATCCAGTCGTGGCACATCAACGACGGATTCGCTGTGATCGCGCATTCCTACACGCACGGGCCGGCGTCGACGGAAGCTGAGCTGACCCGCGAAATTGTGGATTCAGCGGACGTGATGGAAGCGAACATGAACCTCCTGGTCCTGAAGTGGGCGATGCCAGGCACAGGGGCTGCCGTCCCTTACGGCGGCTACTACGGGGCGACGGAAGCTGACTTCCACTCGACCATCGCGGGGAACCTCCTGATGTCCCGGTACGGCATCGTGTACGGGGCACGCGGCGGGCATCTCGCCCCGCAGGGCGGGCACGTCCTCGGGCAGGGCCACGTCACCTACGAAAAGTCCACCCTCGAAGCGTTCCAGGGGCTGGTCAACGCGGCGAAGAAAGGCGCCTACAGCCAGGTCATGATGCTCCACCCCGGCCAGTTAGACAACACCGTCGACGGGTACATGACCACGGCGACGTTCACCGCGTGCATGCAATGGTTGGCCGCCGAACGTGACGCCGGCCGGATCATGATCGGCACGGCGAACGCGATCCCCGCACTGACGCCAACCAGCACCTACCGGCACAACCTCCTCTCCGGGTCATTCACCACCCTCGATGGGTGGTTTGGTACCGGGTGGACGGCCGCCGGGGGAATCGCCACGTCACCGGCGAGCACGGCGGCGCTGTCCACGAACGGGCGGTGGGACGCGTCGAAGTCGCTGCAGGGAGGGACCCGGGAAACCCATGTCGTGGTCCGTTCCGCAGCGGCGAACAGTGTGAAGGTCCGCCTCGCCGGCGGAACGATCATCGCCACGGAGAAAACCTTCGCCATCCCCGGTGATGGGGCGTGGCATGACCTGCGGAAGTTCTTCACCATACCCGCGTCCGGGCTTAACGGCGTGGACATCTTCATCAACTCCACCACTGGGGTCACCTTCGATGTCCGCGAAGCCAACATGTGGGCGGCATGACAGGGCCCCGCCCACATTCGAGTTGGCCTCGGCCGGAAAGGAGCGACTCTTCATGCGATTGAAGCGCCCACGTATCAACGGTTACCGGGGAACATTCCAGCTCCTCTTCGCTGGAGCCTACATTTTCATTGGCCGTTCCTACCTGAAGCCGCCCGGCCCTGACCGGGAGAACACTCTGCACTGGTTCACCGAACTACTTCCTATGTCTGCATTGGGGTGGATGTGGATCAGCTGCGCGGTAATCGGCATCTTGGGTGCGTTCGCCTCGAGGCCTGCAGACGCGGTGTCTTTCGCGGCGCTCTGCTTTGCGCCCATGGCCCTGTGCGTCCTGAACACCATCGGCTGGTTGACGGGCTACAACTCTTCCGGCTGGGAAGTCGCGTCCATCTACTTGTTTTTCTCGGGGGTGCCTTTCGTAGTCGCGGCGATGCAGGCCGATAAGGACCGTGACAAGAGGGCGGTGACCTTATGAGCGAGACAACAGCGCTCGGACTGATCGGTGTAGTCCTCTCCGCCTTGATCGCCGGGTTCTTCGGTTTACGGGCGGCCATGGCCACCGCGAAGGTAAACCGTGAAGAGAACGCAGTGACCTTCTCCGGCGACTTGCTCAAGGAAGTCCGTGACCTACGCACAGACCTTGCAGCGGTCGAGAAGGAAGTACGGACTTTGCGGTCCGATCTCGACGCCGTCACCGAGTTGTTCAAAGCAGCCATCAACTTCAGCGAGGGGGTCATGTTGTGGGCCCTCGGCGGATGCCACGGACCCATGCCGCGTGTGCCGATCACACTGCGCAAATATTTCGACCCGTCCCTGATTGACGAGCACGAGCGTCAGCAGGCTAACCCAAAAGCCTGACAGGTCTCGTCAGGAAACCCGCACCTAAGCCCCACTCCCGGGGCTTTTTTCATGCCCTCTGAAAGGCGATTGACATGGCCCTTATCCCTGGCAAGAAACCGGATCCCCAACCGGAGAACCAACCGCACCACGACCACATCCTTCCTGATGCTGAGTGGGCCCAGGTGGTCAAGCATGCCCAGCAGGTCCGGGATGCCGACGACGAAAGTGAGACAGAGTAATGGTCGCCCCAGTCGTCAACATGCCCAACACTGTCAAGCACAACGGCATGTCCGGGATGGTCACCCAGCTATTCACTCAGCACAGCGCGCAGTGCCCCCTCCGCGGGGGCTACGCGGTGTCGCTGACCAACTGGGCGAACACACCACTCCCTGCCGGTCCAGTGGCTTCCTGGCATTCCTTCGTCGACCCGATTGCCCGGGTCCGCATGGTGCCCTGGCATCTCGCAGCTTGGGTGCAGGGGTATGCCAATCCATTCGCGTTCGGGGTCGAGGCAGCCGGCTACGCAGAGTTCAGCGAAGAGGAATGGCTCACGCCGGAAGGACTCAAGCAGCTCGAGAACCTTGCCCACGAGTGGGTCTACTACTGGGAGATTGAGAAGTCCCAGGGAAATGCCATTCCGCTGCGCTGGCTCGAAACGTGGGAAGTCGAAGCCGTCATGGCCGGCAACCGGGACATCAAAGGGTTCTGCACTCACGGACAGATCGAACCTGCCAGCCGGTGGGATCCGGGGCCCAACTTCCCGTACACACGACTGATGGACCGGATCAAGCAGATCCTTGCACCTGGCGAAACTCCGCCACCAGTGCTGAAGCCCAAGCCGAAACCTGAACCGAAAGAGTGGTACGAAATGGCAATCCCTAAGGAAGACCTCAGAAGCATTCACGACGCCATCTGGCATGGCACGCCCGGCGCGAAGCTCATCCAGAACCGCCTCGACAAGAAGGGCGAGTGGGCTGAGACCGCGTTAGGCTCCCTCACGGACCGGATCGTTCGTCAGCAGCTCGCGCCTATGCGGCAGCAGGCCGCGTCGCAGGACGCGCAGATCAACTCCCTCGTCGGCGCAATTGCCGCACTATCCAAGGGCGAGTCATTCGACGAGGCGAAGCTGCTCGCCGGCGTCAAGGCATCCGCGGCCGCCGGAGTGAAGGAAGCCGTCGATTCGATCGAGAAGACCGAGACAACCACCGTCACCATCAAGGAGGGCTGACCCATGGCCATCACCCAACAGGATCACCCCTGGCGGGCCACCGCCCGCACCATGTTCGCCGCGATCGTCGCTGGCGCGGTCCTCGGCCCGCCGATCTTCACAGCCATCACCATGGGCAACCCGGAAGGCGCCACCGGCTATGCTGCGATCGCTTTGGGCATCTGCGGCGCCATAACCCGGATCATGGCCATACCCGGGGTGAACCACTTCCTCGAACGGTTCCTCCCGTTCCTCGCCGCCGCACCCAAACCCGACGTCGTTCAGGGCGAAACCATTCCGGACGGCGACGGAATACACCGCGCCTGACCCGATTACGAAGAAGCCCCCGCTGTCCTCACGGATGGCGGGGGCTTTCTTTGCGTTAAGCCCGAAGGCCCCTCTGCGGAGCGTGCACACTCTGCTTTCGGGGCCTTGCATTCTCAAGGATACGGCGCGCTTGGAATTATTGTCTAGCCCTAATCGTCGCCGCCGGCGAGTACCCTCGTCAGCATGACACACGGATTCCACGGCGACGCGTGGGGCATGGCTCCCGGGGCGCGGAACTGGCGGCCACCCTTGCAGGTGGAGGTGCCGGATCCCGCCGTTGTGCACACCACCAACAAGACGATGCCACTATGGGTCGAGCTCAACTACCCGGACGGCAGCTCCAAGACAGAGAAGGCGTTCGCCGTGGCGTGGACAGATACTTCTGTCCACATCCAATGGGTCGAGAACAGCCTTGCGCGCTTTGCCTGGATAACGCTAGGGCAGGTCAGCCGCAGGCAGTTGGAGTAGAGGTAGCGCCCACATGCAACCGAGGACAGCGATCATCAAACCGCACTCGGGACGGTATCGAGGTACTCCGCGACGAGCTCAGGATCAAATACATCGAGCGATTCTCGTATTTCAGCGTACAGAGCAGCAGGACTCGCATTAAGTGCTACGTATCTGCCGTCCGTATACACAGACTTTGGCGCGAGAGCAGCGAGGCCGCGCACGAGAGACTCGATCTCCGACACAGACATATCGTGATTCTTCGTGGCCAAGAAGGCCGCGAGGCTCTCGAAGACAATGGGCGCCTTCTTCTCGCTGTTTTCGACCAAGGTCTCGACCAAGACCGCGACCGGTGGACGTGGAATACGGGCTTCGGTTGACTGCGCATTTACCCACGCGCGAGTAGCTTCGGGGCTTCGCGTGTCGAATAAAGGACGAAGATCAGCCGGGTTGAGACCCTGAAGCGCAAACAACTCAACAAGCCTAGCCAGATCGTCTACTCGAATTGCTGTTATCTCATCGTTGGCACATACGTCGTTGATCAATCCTTCAGCATCGAGCGCGCCCTGAAAATCGGGGGCTATCAGCAGAGTAAAGGAGGGCACGACTTCGAGACCATGCCGCGCAGATGCCTTCTCGCGGTGCACGCGAAGCACCGATGTGCGCGCCGTGTCAGCCCTAATTCTCCCTGGAGTCTTGGTTGCGATCGCAACATCCGAATTCTCTGATAGCACTTCGCGGACAGAGTCTTTCGTGGACTTGGCATCATATGTAAATGCGTAGGATGAACTTACGTCCCCCCGGCGTCCCAGGCGCGCGGTTGCAATGCCGTCCGCCCCGTGCTGTGCGCCTCCGAGACGAATAACCGAAAATCCGAGGAGTTCGAGGGCGTCGCCAACCGCGTCTTCCAAGGCGTTCTCATCGTTCGTTGCATCGCGGAGACGCTGAGCGATGATCGGAGCAGAACGTGGGAAGCGAAGGGTGAGCTCACGTAAGAATGCGTCGCGTCTACGCATTACTCGCTCGATAATTTCAGGGGAAATGTTCTCATCGAGCAAGTACGCCTGAGTAAGAATTTCACTTAGACCTAGGAGCTTGAGCGGCTCAGAAACCGTCTTTCCGCCAATATAATTGTTTACGAATGGGTGGGTTTGATTAAGGATGACGGCCCGACGGACGGGGTCGTACACAGCCATCGGCTCGGCCGAATCGTGCTCCTCGAGGAGCACGCTGTCGATTACGTCACCACCATCTGCAAGGATTTTCTCCGCGTCCCCTACACCCTTATCACTCAGTCCCAAACTGTGAGCGACTGCGATCTCACCCGATACGGCTCGCTGAAGCATCCGCCGCAGCGGACCCTGACTTAGCGCGGTACTTGGCTTTGCGAGGCGGCCGTTCTTCGCAATGTTTGAGATAACGTCTCCGTCATCCTGCTCCGTTGAGACAGCGCGAGCCTTATTGAAGACGGCGAGGAGATAGTTCTTCAGCTCCTGCAGGGGCTTTGACTCTTTCAAGTTTTCGCGGGCGCTCGCAACCTGGTCATCGAGATCATCCGCGTCGACTTCCATCCTGAATCGGGTAAGTGTGCCGTGTCGGAGTTCGGGTCCGACAGAGAAATCAGCTTCGTACAGATTAATGAGCCTTCCACGAACCCGAACGAAGAAGCCATGACTTCGCGCCATGTCTTCGCTACGCCCGCGCGCGAGTGGCTGCCTGTAGAGAGTTGCCTGCCCCCGAACTATGCCCGCATTTGGAAGGCGGATAGCGGGAACCTTAACGGTCTTGCCAGACTCCAATACCTCGACTTCGATCCCCTCCCCAGGCCCCCAAGGACGTTCGGCACTCTTTGGAAGTGTGTTGTCCTGTTTGCCCGCGAGGAACGACCAGAGCTCTTCACCGTCGACTTTTGACGACTTCACTTCGTCGTCGTTCATCCACAGCTGGAATTCGGGGTTCAAAGGAAGCGCACTGCGAAGGACCCAGCGGAGGCGTCCCAATTTGATGTCTCTCGCCGTCGGCTTAAGGTTCGAGAGCAGCGCAGCAGTCCAATGCTCTAAATTGGGAAGCGCCTCGAGCACCTTCGATGTCTGCGCCACGGCAGTACCCGCGAGCGATTGCTCGACCGCATCCAAGGCTTGTTGCTTTGTCAGTCGGACCACATCAAGCGAAAGGTTGACGCCGTCCATCAGCTCCGCGGTATGCGCGACGCGACCGTAGTCCATTGTGACCGCAAGGTACTCACCGTCTCTGTGGACAATATAGGTGAGTTGCTTAGCCAAGACGTAGGTGGCAAGCTTTCCAATTCCGAATTTACCGACAGGTTTACTGCGTCCCGGAGGAGGAGTGTTGCTGCGCTTCCTAGACTCACCGATCTTCCATAAATCCGCCAGCCCCTCAAGCGTCATGCTTTCACCATCATCAATCACTAAAAGCGTTGCACCGTTCGCTGAGAGGTCCGACGAAAGGTAGACCCAAACCTCCCGAGCCCCAGCGTCGTAAGAGTTCGTGATCAACTCTTCGAACGTCTTATTGGGCGAGCTATAAAGCCCTTCCGAGAAACGCTCGATGATGCCATACGAAATCTTTACAGGAATCTCTCCCACATGCTCATCGCTTGGGACAAGGCTTGTGATCTCTACCGTGTTCCCCCCACTAGCCTCAACGGATGGGGTAGAGACAACGACCGGCTCGATAACCTGATCATCATTTTTGACAGTGTTCACGGAGCTAACCTCTACTTCTTCACAACGGTGAGCACGACTTCAGAGCGCATCCTCTTAGCCATTGACGATGATTGATCGCGGGTACGGACGGGAAGATACCGGCGGTTCTCCGGCAACTCACGTTCGATGCGAGCTTGTCGTTCAAAACCGGCTGCTTCGTAGGCCAAGCGAACGAGCACGTCGTTTTGGATATAGTTCCCCCGGAGAGTGGAATTCCCAATCACGGTTATCACCTCAGCGCCCTTCTTACATACGCGACTCAATTCTTGAGAGAAGCGAGCAAGATCATGCGCATAGCGGGTGATCGTCGCGAGGGGGAGGTGATCAGGCTCATCCACTGAATCTTTGATGAATTCGATCATGTTGTTCACCTGCTTTAGCGCGTCCCCGTCCAACGCCCGTTCGGCTCCAATGCTGTTCGACCGAATCTTTCGTAGCTCGGCGATCGTGTGCCCTAACCAAATCAGCGACATCTTATGCCCGCGGAGGTAGTCGATCGCGTTGAGATACGGCGGAGACGTGATGACTAGATCTATAGATGCGGAAGGCAGCGTGAGTGACCGCGCGTCCCCTCTGATTACCTCGACGCTACCCGTGAGAACCCGCTGGTCGAGCAGCTTCTTGAGGCTTGCGACAGAACCTTCAAACCCCCGGTAAACGTCGTAGTCAGACTCTGTTGCTACACGATGGGGCCTACTGTGAGAAGTGTCCGCGGCGAGCGACGCCTTTGGTGACTTCGTGATGATGATCCGGCTCAAAGCGATCTGGAGCGCTTCACGAATGGCTGCGTCGGTGACGGCGTCCAGTTCGCGCGCTAGCCGGTTGAGTTGGGTCCTTTGATTCGCCGCAAACCAAAACTCTGCAAACTTCACGGTCTCTGGGTCATCCCAGCGAGGCTCACTGAACGCTGAATCGCGCGCCCGATCACATACCCGCTGAGCTTCTGCGGCTAGATCATCCGTGTCTACCGTTCGCGTTGCCACCGAGCTCATAAGAACAGCCAGAGGGTCGACATCAAACCCCCGGACTATATGTCCTCGGCTGGCAGCTGCGGCTAGGACGGTCCCCGACCCACACATTGGATCTAGAACGTTTAGAGCTGCGTCACCCGACATCGCATCAAGGTGATCAAGGGCAATGTCTGGCGCCATTCTAGCTGGGAACGGGTGGATCGTCCTTGCGCCCATGAGGATTCCTTTGGTTCATACATGTCGGCGCGAGCAGGAGTGCTCTAGAGGCCGTTCATCGTCACATCCTCTCAGCGTGAGGTGACCCAGGTCAAAGTAATGGAGGCGTGTTCGCGAGTACTTGCGGTCCTATCGCTTTCGCGTTCATCGATAGCTAATACCTCTGGCCTATCCCGGATTAAGTTAGACTCGGTTGTTCGCCTCTGTAGTCCAACGGATAAGACAGCCCTCTCCTAAAGGGCAGATCCGGGTTCGATTCCCGGCGGGGGCACTCAGGCCACTTGTAGCGTATCCATCGCCTGCCGCCTGGCGGCGTCGGTCACGAGAGTGTATATCTGCGTAGTTGCCAGCGACTCGTGCCGCAGCAGCTCCTGCACCGTCCTGAGATCCACGCCGTTCTGGACGAGGGTCGATCCAAAGTAGTGCCGCAGCTGGTGAGGTGTACCGAGGACGTCCGCTCGTTGCATGGCCCGCTTGATTGCTCGGCTGACTGAGTTGGCAGCCACGCTTCGTGCTGGGTCGTCGGCCGATGGGAACCAATAGCCTCGCAGGGGAAAGCTGCTGGCAAACAGCACGACCGTCTGGTGCAGGGGTAGGTAGGCGATCTTCCCACCTTTCCCATTGACCACGAGTGTCCGGTTGTGAAGGTCGACATCCTGCCCTTGGATCTTGGCGATCTCGTGAACACGAAGTCCTTGCAGCGAGCCGAGCAGAATCATCATGCGGCAGTTCCGCCGCTGCGCTGCTTCGAGGATCAGGCGGAGGTCTCCGTGGGTAACGGGGCGGGGCACGCCTTTCGGCGGCCGCGGGGCCGGCGTCTTCAGAGTTGGGTCATCTACTCGTTGCTCGGTTCGGACGAGCCAGCGTGAGTAGGCCCTGAGGTGCTTGTGATAGGTGGCTCGGGTAGCTTGCCGTATCCCTGGCCGGGCTAGGTATCCGATGATCTGGTGGGGCTGGATCTCCTTCGGTTCAGCTCCCGAGGTCATGAGGAAGTGCCGGATGAAGTACTCGCGGTCTTCGATCGTTCGGCGTGAGAGACCTTGTGCGGATTGCCAGTGTTTCCACTGGGCGAGAGTGGTGTCTGTTTCTTGTCCCATGGAATCTGACACTAAGCGCAGATCCGGCTTACCCGTGCCATCCGGTAGCGGATCGTTATCGGGCTGACCTGCAGGGACGTAACCATTAGGGCCCCTATCGGGGAGATCTCTCTGAGGTATCCCCTTCCCCAAACTCCCGCTGACCCCGACCCCGCTCAAAAGCATTTGCCCACGATCAAGAGACCCGCCACTCTGAGGAGGCGTGTCTGGCTGTGGCCTTGGGCCCAGGTGTACTGCCGGGACCTCCCGCAGACGGTTCTGCGGGTTCAGGAGGGTTGTGACCGTGCCCCTGCTGGTTTCGCGCGGAGAGGGGCTGTGAGACGCGCTGAGGCTGTCTCCTGCTGGCCTGGCTTCCAAGGGTCCTCTCCCGTAAACTGGGGGAAGTGCAATCGTGAAGCCTGGTACTGCAGGTGATTGCCTCGCCCGCCGGTTGTTGCAAGCTTCCGGCGGGCTTTTTCGTGTGGTCTAGGTGGTTCGACTCGCGCTCATGCTGAGCACCTGTGCCGTTCGGCGTAACCCTCGGCAGATCCCCGTCCGTCATCGTCTGCGAACCAGTTCAGTCCGAGGTCGCACGGTTCGCAGTAGGCGCGGTACTGAGTACCGCCGCCGACAATCCGGACGGCCATCGCGCTATGACGACAGGTGTAGATCTCCACGCTGCGCTCGCAGGCTGCCAGCGAGCTCACGCTGCGACCAAGCCGAGCTCACCAGGCGCAGCTGGATAGAGTGGGATGACGGTGCAGTTTGCACCTGTGTCCTGCTTGTAAAGGGAAGGTCGTCGGTTCGATTCCGGCCAGGGGCACCAACGCGACGGGTGGCCGATGACCAAATTTGCACCGTACCGCCTTAACCCCGTCCCGCTTCTCGGCTACCTCGGCGGTGCATGGACGGTGGACCGCACCTTGCAGGATCTGTCCTCCGGCCTGGCAGGCACCTTCAGTGGCACTGCGTCGTTCACGCCCGACGACGACGGCGCCCTCCTCCACCGGGAACGGGGCACCCTGGTCTGGGCCGGGTCCTCCCCCGCTCCGGCGACCCGGGAATTGCTCTGGCGGGCAGCAGGATCTGCACCTTCAGCTGAGGTGTTTTTCCCGGATGGCCGCTACTTCCACGGCCTCGACCTCACCACCGGGAAGGATTCGCCGGTGCACCAGTGCGCGCCCGATGTCTATCGTGGGCACTTTGTGCTGGTTGACGCGGACAGCTGGCACTACACCTGGTGGGTCAGCGGACCGCAGAAGGATCTCAGGTTGGTGACCCGGCTCCGCCGGGTCACCGAAACCGAGTCGTCGGGAAGCGCCACGCAGGCGTAATGTCTGGCCCTATGACCCATTTGTTCCTCCGGCGCATCCCCCAACTGCTGATTGGCCTGTTCTGCTATGGCTTCGCCATTGCCATGATGATCAAGGCCGGAATCGGCGTCTCGCCGTGGGACGTGCTCGGGCAGGGCACCGCGCTACAAACAGGCCTCCCCTTCGGCGTCGCCACCAATATCATCGGCCTACTCGTGCTTCTGCTGTGGATTCCCATCCGGCAGAAGCCCGGCGTCGGAACCGTCCTCAACGTGGCCCTGGTGGGGCCCAGCGCCGAGGTGGGTCTGGCCGTACTCCCGGTGCCCACCGAACTGTGGGCGCAGATCCTCTTTTTTGCCGGTGGCCTCACCCTGTTGGCACTGGCGACCGGGCTCTACATCGGGGCGCGGATGGGCCCCGGCCCGCGGGACGGACTGATGACCGGCATCCACCGGAAGTGGGGGTGGAAGATCTGGAAGGTTCGCACCCTGATCGAGCTCACTGTGCTCACCATCGGGTGGGTCCTCGGCGGCACGGTCGGCGTCGGAACCGTCGCGTTTGCCCTCCTGATTGGGCCGATGGTCAACGCGGCGTTGCCGCTGCTCCATATTCCGGACCCCCGGCCGCGAGGCTCGGCAGGCGACGCGGCCCCGGCCACCTAAGCGGCGCCCACCCATCCCGGCGACCTAGAGTCCAGGAGCCACGTTCTTCCGGACAGCAAACTGGGTGCGGTGCAGTTCCGCATACCGTCCGCCACGGTCCAGCAGTTCCTCGTGATTGCCTCGCTCGGCAATCTGGCCGTCCTCGATCACCAGGATCTGGTCGGCGGTGCGGATGGTGGACAGCCGGTGCGCGATCACGATTGCCGTGCGACCCTCAAGAGCTTCACTCAGTGCCGCCTGAACCGCGGCCTCGGACGTTGAATCGAGGGCCGCCGTCGCCTCGTCGAGGATGACCACCCGCGGCTGGGCGAGCAGGAGCCGGGCAATGGTCATCCGCTGGCGTTCACCGCCGGAGAGCCGGTAGCCCCGCTCTCCGACCATTGTGTCCAGCTGATCGGGGAGCGACCGGATCAGCTGCTCCAGCCGGGCCCGCCGGATGGCATCCCACATCTCGTCCACTGTCGCTTCGGGCCGGGCCAGCAACAGGTTGGAACGGATGGTTTCATGGAAGAGGTGACCATCCTGGGTGACCATTCCCATGGTGTGCCTGAGCGACTCGAACGTCACATCCCGCACATCGGTGCCGGCCAAACGGACCGCTCCGCTGTCGACGTCATACAGTCGCGCCAACAGCTGGGCGATCGTCGACTTCCCAGCACCGGATGACCCCACGAGGGCGATTGTCTGCCCCGGCTCCACCCGGAACGACACCCCGTGCAGCACCTCTTCACCACCGCGGGTATCGAGGGTGGCAACCTCCTCCAGGGAGGCAAGCGAGACCTTGTCCGCCGAAGGATAAGCGAACCGGACGTCGTCGAACTCCACCGACACCGGCCCGTCGGGGATGGTATCGGCCTGCGGCTTTTCCTTGATCAGCGGGTCAAGGTCGAGGACCTCGAAAACCCGTTCGAAGCTCACCAGCGCGCTCATGATCTCCACGCGGGCGTTCGCCAGGTTGGTCAACGGTGCGTACAGGCGGGTCAGCAGCAGCGCGAGGGTCACCACTTCGCCGGTATTCAGGGCCCCGTTCAGAGCCAACGCGCCACCCAGTCCGTACACCAGGGCGAGGGCCAGCGCCGACACCAGCATCAGAGCGGTCACGAACACCCATTGCAGCATGGCCATGCGCACGCCGATATCGCGGACCCTCGCGGCGCGCACAGCGAACTCGTGCGACTCCTCCTGCGGGCGGCCGAACAGTTTTACCAGGGTGGCGCCGGGGGCCGAGAAGCGCTCGGTCATCTGCGTGCTCATGGCTGAGTTGTGGTCGGCGGCTTCGCGGCGCAGGGCGGCGAGGCGGTTCCCCATCCGCCGGGCCGGGAGCAGGAAGACCGGCAGCATCACGATGGCCAGCACTGTGACCAGCACCGACGTCGTCAGCATGACGACCAGCGTCAGTGCCAGCGCCACGACGTTGCTGACCACGCCGGAAAGGGTGCCGCTAAAGGCTTGCTGGGCGCCGATCACATCGTTGTTCAGCCTGCTGACCAGGGCGCCCGTCCGGGTGCGGGTGAAAAATGCGATGGGCATTTTCTGCACATGGTCGAACACCCTGGTGCGCAGGTCAAGGATGACCCCCTCACCGATGCGGGAGGAATACCAGCGGGTGGCCATACCCACCACCGCGTCGGCGACCGCCACCAGCGCAATGACGACGGCGAGCCACACCACCGTCTGGAGGCCTGTGCCCGCGATAATCTCGTTGACCACCTGCCCGGCAAGGACCGGTGTCGCGACGGCAAGGAAGGCCGACACCACCGACAGCGCGATGAAGAAGATCAGTTTGGTCCGGTAGGGCTCAGCGAACGCGAGGATCCGCTTGAGCGTTTCCCTCGAGAATTTGTTGTTGCTGTCCTTGGCGGTGGAAATCCGGTAAAGGGAATTCCAGGCAGCGCCTTCCATGCTCATGTACTAGCCTCCATTGCTCAGGTCTTCAGCTTATGCCCGCAAAGAGCCCCGCACGGGCCGGGAGAACCGGGGTTGGCCGGATCACACGGGTCTCCGGAACTAATTTCGCTGAGGGCTTTGTTGCACTATGTGGCTGCCCGCTTTGTGCCAGCCCAACCTGGCGCGATAGAACGGCAGGAGACCTCCCAGCACCCCCCAGTCATTAAGGACCCAGCAATGAACACCCGTCGTCTTTCAATCCTTGGCGCAGCCACCGCTCTCACCCTCTCCCTGGCCGCCTGCGGTGGCGGGGAAGCGTCTTCCGACGGGTCCGCGGACGACAGCGCGTCCGCCGGATCCACCACGCTCCAGGAGATCCAGGACGCGGGAGTCATCACCGTCGGCACCGAGGGCACCTACCGTCCCTTCACCTTCCATGAGGGCGGCGCCGGCGATCTGACCGGGTTCGACGTTGAGGTCATCACTGCCGTCGCCGAGGAACTCGGTGTTGAGGCTCAGTTCGAGGAAACCCAGTGGGACGCCATCTTCGCCGGACTCGATGCCGGCCGGTTCGACGTCATCGCCAACCAGGTGTCAATCACCGATGAGCGCCTGGAAACCTATGACTTCTCCGACCCTTACACGGTCAGCACCGGTGTCATCGTGACCACCGCCGACAACACCGACATCGCCTCCTTCGAGGACCTTGAGGGGAAGACCACCGCCCAGTCGCTGACCAGCAACTGGCACACGCTGGCGCAGGAAAGCGGCGCCGAGATTGAGGCAGTCGAAGGGTGGGCGCAGTCGGTTGCACTCCTGGAGCAGGGACGGGTCGACGCCACCATCAACGACACGCTGACCTACCTGGACTACCAGCAGACCAACCCCACCGATGCGATCAAGATTGCCGCCGAGACCGATGAGGAATCGCTGAGCGCCTTCGCCTTCACCAAGGGCAGCGACGACCTGATTGCCGCCGTAGATGAGGCGCTCGCCTCCCTGCGCGCAGACGGTACGCTTGCCGAGATCTCGGAGAAGTACTTCGGGTCCAACGTCACCGAATAGCACCGGCTAGCACCGAATAGCACCGGCTAAGTACACGGAGGAACACTATCGACTGGACACTGTTCTGGGATTCGCTCGGCCCGCTGGTCCTGGCTGGGCTGACGGGCACCATCCCACTGTCCCTGGCGTCGTTTGTCCTCGGCCTGCTCCTGGCGCTGCTGATCGCCCTGATGCGATTGAGCAGCAACCGGTTCGCGTCGGGAGTGGCCAGGACGTACGTGTCGATCATCAGGGGTACTCCCCTGTTGGTGCAGCTGTTCGTCATCTTCTACGGCCTGCCGTCAATCGGCGTGGTGATCCCTCCCTGGCCCAGCGCCATCATCGCGTTCTCCCTGAATGTGGCGGGCTATGCGGCCGAGATTATCCGCGCCGCGATCCTGTCGGTACCCAAAGGCCAGTGGGAGGCGGGGCACACCATCGGGATGTCACGCGCCCGCACGATGCGCCGCATCATCCTGCCCCAGGCCGCCCGCGTCTCGGTACCGCCGCTGTCCAACACCTTTATCAGCCTGGTGAAGGACACCTCCCTCGCGTCCCTGATCCTGGTGACCGAGCTGTTCAGGCAGGCGGAGGAGATCGCCGCGTTCAGCCAGCAATTCATGATGTTGTATCTGGAGGCCGCGCTGGTCTACTGGGTGTTCTGCCTCGTCCTTTCCAGCGGGCAGTCCTATCTGGAGAAGAGGTTGGATCGCTATGTCGCACACTGAACCCACCAGCGCCGCCGGGCAGCAAGGCAACTTGCTCACCGTGACGGGCCTGAGCAAAGCCTTCGGCGAAAACGTAGTGCTGAAATCGATTGACCTCGCCGTCCGACCCGGACAAGTGACAGCCCTGATCGGCCCGTCCGGCTCCGGCAAAACCACTGTGCTGAGGTGTCTTAATGGGCTTGAGACTCCCGACGGCGGTGTCGTCTCGATCTCCGGTGGCCCGTCCTTGAACTTCGGCCGCCCGGTCAAGACGAAGGACCTGTCGGCGCTACGGGACCAAAGCGCCATGGTCTTTCAGCACTACAACCTGTTTCCCCACATGACCGTTCTGGAGAATGTGATCGAGGGACCGGTACAGGTGAAGAAGACCCGCCGGGCCGACGCCATCCGGGACGCCGAGTCGCTGCTGGCACGGGTGGGACTGGCCGACAAGAAAGACCAGTACCCGTTCGAGCTCTCGGGTGGACAACAGCAACGGGTGGGTATCGTGCGCGCCCTGGCGTTGAAGCCCGCGCTGCTACTCTTTGACGAACCCACCTCGGCGCTCGATCCGGAGCTAGTGGGTGAAGTCCTGGGTGTCATCAAGGAACTCGCCGACGAACAATGGACCATGGTGATCGTCACCCATGAGCTGGCCTTCGCCCGGGAGGTCGCCGATGAGGTGGTTTTCATGGACGGGGGCGTGGTGATCGAACGTGGCCACCCCGACACCGTGCTGCGGGCACCCAACGAGGAGCGGACCCAACGGTTCGTCCAGCGGCTCCTCCACCCGTTCTGATCCATTCATCGCCGTCCCCGTCAGGAGATCGAGTATGTCCCAGCTCACCGCCGCCCAGCAGGAGGATGTCCAGCAGTGGCGCAGCTTCCGCGAGCGCCGGGACGCTTCCCTGGCCGCGGGGCATGGCTGGCTGACCCTCACCTCGTTGCAGTGGCTCCCGGCGGTGCCGTCAGCTTTGGACTTGGTGCCCGGGCTCTGGAGCGCCAGCGAGCCTGGCTTCGGTCCCGGAGCCACCCTCACTGCCCAGGCAGGTGATGGACTGACCGCGGTTCGTACCGGCCTGCCCGTCACCGGCCCCCTCACGCTGGTCCTGAACGACGGCGCGTCCGAGAACTGGGTGCGATATCAGGACACCGTCGTCGAACTCGCAGTCCGCGGCGACCGCTACGTGGTGCGCACGCGTGACAACACAGCTCCCACATTTACCGGGTTCGACGGCGTGCCGGTCTACGGGTACAGTCCCGGCGCCGTCGTTGAGGGCAGGTACCTGCCCTACCCGACGCCCCGTGAGATGCCGATCCGGACCGCCCACCCCGCGGTCCCCGACGTGATTCAGGCGGCCGGATCGGTCTCGTTTACCCTCGGCGGTGTCGCCCAGACCCTCGTGGTAGAGCAACAGCGCGATGGCGCACTGAAAGTGGCATTCCACGACGAGACGAATGGGCGTACCACCGCCCGGTGGCGCTTCCTCATCACCGATCAGGTGCGGCCGGGCGGTCTGGTCACCCTCGACTTCAACCGCTCGTTGAACTACCCGAGCGCGTTTACCCCGTTTGGTACCTGCCCCATGCCACCTGCTGGAAACCAGATCAGCGTCCCGGTCGAAGCCGGGGAGCGGAAGCCAGTTAGGCCTCCCCACCTAGCTAGCCCGCCGCCGACCCTCACCTAGCTAGCCCGCCGCCGCCGCCGTGGCACCAGCCCGGCGCCACCCCTCTCCGGTGGGGACGCTGGACCCAGGTGGCCGACATTCCCACCCCGGATCTCCAGGTTGACCCCATGGGTCCATGCCGCTCACCGGGTTGACCCTGCGGGTCCAGAGCGAAGCGGGCTAAC
This sequence comes from Arthrobacter glycogeni, assembly GCF_054511155.1. Taxonomy (NCBI): domain Bacteria; kingdom Bacillati; phylum Actinomycetota; class Actinomycetes; order Micrococcales; family Micrococcaceae; genus Arthrobacter; species Arthrobacter glycogeni. The sequence goes on from NZ_JBTNDE010000002.1 coordinate 196,621, forward strand.
TGTATTGTCCCGTCAGGCCGCGGTCGCGCCCAGCTCGCGGCGTACCAGCGGCAGCACCTCGGTGCCCAGAAGTTCGATCGCTTCCAGCACCTGGGCCTGGGGCACGGAAGACCAGTCCAGCTGCAGGATGTGCCGGTCGTGGCGCATCTGGGAGTGGGCCAGTACGATCTTCTCCGCTACTTCCTCGGGGTTCCCCACAAAAACGGCCCCCGAACGTGCGGCCTGCATGTTGTAGGTGATTTCGCTGGGCGTCGGAAAGCCTCGTTCCGAGGAGATCCGCTTCATCGTGTCCAGCCAGTACGGCTTGAAAGTGGATTGCGCGTCCTTCCTCAACACCAGTCCGACGCCGCTGAGTCCCACCTTCAGGGTTGCGGGGTCATGCCCGGCGTCGGCGGCCGTCTGGCGGTACAGCTGTGCGTGCTGGGCGAAGTTCCCCACCGTTCCGCCGAGCAACGCAAAGATCACCGGTGTGCCCAGCCGTGCGGCGCGCACCGATGACGCCGGCGTCCCACCGGTAGCGATCCAGATATCCAGGTGCCCCGAGGCGGGCCGCGGCAGGATCAGGGCATCATCCAGCGCCGCACGGAACTTGCCACTCCAGGTGATGCGTTCGGCAGCGTCGAGCTGCAGCAGCAGCCGGATCTTCTCTTCGTACAGCTCCTCGTAGTCGCCGAGCTCGGCCCCGAACAGGGGATAGGACTCGATGAAGGATCCCCGCCCGGCGGTCAGCTCGGCCCGCCCACCCGAGAGCAGGTCAAGGGTAGCGAACTGCTGGTAGACCCGCACCGGGTCCTCAGTGCTCAGGACGGTGACGGCTGAACCGAGGTGGATGGTGCTGGTCTGCGCCGCTGCGGCCGCGAGTACCGGCACCACCGACGAGACAGCGTAGTCGGACCGGTGATGCTCGCCGATCCCAAAATAGTCAAGCCCCACCTGATCGGCGAGCCGGGCCCGCTCCAGCAGGTCGGCCAGCCGCTGCTGCGGCGAGACCCGTTCCCCCGTCACCGGGTTGGGGTGGAGGTCGCCGAAGCTGTAGATGCCAAGTTCCATAGTGCGTGCAACCCCTGACGTCGGTTGGTCTAGGCGGCGATCCGCTGCGGGTGCGTGTAGCAGTTCAGTGAGGTGCCGCGGCTGAACCCCACCAGGGTGATGCCAGTGTCTTCGGCGAGGTCGGCAGCCAACGACGACGGCGCGCTGACCGCCGACAGCACGGGGATCCCCGCGAGCTGAGCCTTCTGCACCAGTTCAAACGAAGCGCGACCCGACACCTGCAGGATGGTCCCCTTCAAAGGCAGCATTCCTTCGCGCAGGGCCCAGCCCACCACCTTGTCGACGGCGTTATGGCGGCCCACGTCCTCACGAAGGCATAACAATTCGCCGTCCCGGGTGAACAGTCCCGCCGCGTGCACGCCACCGGTCGAGTCGAACAGTTTTTGCGACTCGCGCAGCCGGTCGGGCAACCCGGCGAGCGCCGGAAGCGAAACCTGGGCGTCGTCGTCGTGCACGTCAAAGCGGGAGGACTTGCGCACCGCATCGATTGAGGCTGTGCCGCAGATCCCGCAGGAACTTGACGTGTACACGTGACGTTCCATCGCGGTATCCGGCAGCACCACATCGGGCCTGAGCTGGGACTCCACCACGTTGAACGTCTGTTGCCCTGCGTCATCCACTCCCGCGCAGTACCGCAGGCTGACCAGCTGTCCGGGCTCCCAGATGATGCCCTCGGACACCAGGAAACCAGCCACCAAGTCGAAGTCATCCCCGGGGGTGCGCATGGTCACTGAAAAGGACCGGGAACTCAATCGGATCTCCAACGGTTCCTCGCCGGCAAGAATATCCTCACGACGGCTGATCCCATTTTCCGGTGCGCCAACACGGAATCTGGTGATTTGGCGGCGCTGACTTACGCGCTTTTTCAATCTGTACTCCTACCCTTGTCCTAGGATGAGACTAGTGGACTTCTGACCCGAGGATGTGATGGCAATGGCGACTCGTGCGCCCAAGGATGGAATCAACGAAGCCGAAATTAAGGTCGGCAAGCCGAAAAGGCAGGCGGTGGGTCTTCCCGCCGTCCTCAACTCTCTGAAAATTTCGCTGGATCAGATGGGTCCGGTGCGCAGCGTGCAGACGCTACTGTCAGTCAACCAGACCGAAGGTTTCGACTGCATGGGCTGCGCCTGGCCCGAAGGTGACAAACGACACACTGCAGAGTTCTGCGAAAACGGCGCCAAGGCTGTCGCCGAAGAAGCGACCCGCCGCACCGTGACGCCGTCGTTCTTCGAAAAGCACTCAATCGAAGAACTCAACGAGCGTGACGAGTACTGGCTCGGCCAGCAGGGTCGCATTACCCACCCGATGCTCCTCGATGAAGGCGGCACCCATTACCGTCCAGTGTCCTGGGACACGGCATACGACATCATCGTCGAGGAGCTCGCCGCACTCGATAGCCCCAACGAGGCAGTGTTCTACACCTCGGGACGAACCTCCAACGAAGCAGCGTTCCTGTACCAGTTGATGGTGCGCGGTATCGGCACCAACAACCTCCCTGACTGCTCCAACATGTGCCACGAGTCCTCCGGCTCCGCTCTGACCCAAACCATCGGCATCGGCAAGGGGACGGTGTCCCTTGAGGATGTCGACAAGGCCCCGCTGATCCTGGTTGCCGGCCAAAACCCGGGCACCAATCACCCCCGGATGCTCACCTCGCTGGAGAAGGCCAAAAAGAACGGCGGCCAGATCGTCGCGATCAACCCGCTGCCCGAAGCGGGGCTGCTGCGCTTCGAGAACCCGCAAAAGATCTCCGGAATTCTTGGCACCAAGTTCGGCGGCGGCACCCAGTTGGCCGACGACTTCCTGCAGATCCGCCTCGGCGGGGACCAGGCACTCTTCCAGGGCCTCGGCAAGCATCTGCTGGAGCAGGAGGAAAAGACCGGGACGGTCTTCGACCACCAGTTCATCAAGGAACACACCACCGGCCTGGAGGAATACCTGCAGGAACTTCGGGACGTCTCCTGGGACGAGATTGTCGAAGCCAGCGGGATCCCCAAGTCGCAGATCACCTCGGTGGGCGACCGGATGATCGCCTCCCCCGGCACCGTGGTCTGCTGGGCGATGGGCCTGACCCAGCACAAGCACTCCGTGAAGACGCTGCGCGATGTGGTCAACGTCCTGCTGCTGCAGGGCAACATCGGCAAGCCGGGTGCCGGCGTCTGTCCGGTGCGCGGCCACTCCAACGTGCAGGGCGACCGCACCATGGGCATCTTCGAGCGCATGCCCGACGGCTTCCACGACTCGCTGGACTCCCACTTCAACTTCGCCTCGCCACGTAAGCACGGCGTCGATGTCGTTGCAGCCATCCGATCCATGCGCGACGGCGGCGCTAAGGTCTTCATGGCGATGGGCGGCAACTTTGTGCGAGCCACCCCCGACTCCGACGTCACCGATAAGGCGCTCCGCAACACTCGCCTCACGGTCCAGGTGTCAACGAAGATGAACCGTTCCCACCTGATCACCGGCCGCCGTGCCCTGATCCTCCCGGCCCTGGGCCGGACGGATAGGGACACCCAGGCGAGCGGTGACCAGCGTGTCACGGTCGAGGATTCGATGAGCGCGGTGCATGCGTCCCGGGGGCGGCTCCGTCCCCCCGGACCAGACGTGCGCTCGGAGATCTCGATCGTGTGCGAGCTCGGTGACCGGTTGTTCGCCCGACCCGAAAGCCCGTTCCGCGACAACGCCCCCCAGCTCGACTGGGTCGCGGCGCAGGCCGACTACTCGGTGATCCGGAACCACATCGAAGTAGTCATCCCGGGTTTCGAGAACTACAACACGCGGATCGAAACCGGCGGATTTGTGCTGCCGAATGGTCCCCGCGACGGCAGGATGTTCACCACTCCGTCAGGCAAGGCAGTATTCACCGGCAACACCCTCGAGTACCCCAAGGTCCCTGAGGGCAGGCTCCTGCTGCAGACCCTGCGGTCGCACGACCAGTACAACACCACCATCTACGGCAAGGACGACCGTTACCGCGGCATCCACGGCGGACGACGAGTGGTACTGGTCCACGAGGACGACCTGGCCGCCGCCGGGATCGCGGAAGGGGAAATAGTGCATCTGGTGTCTCAGTTCTCCGATGGTGTGGAACGGCGGGCCGAGAACTTCAGGGCCGTCACCTACCCCACACCGCGGGGCTGCGCCGCCGCGTATTACCCGGAAACCAACGTCCTGGTGCCGTTGGATTCAACAGCCGACGTCAGCGGAACGCCGACCTCCAAGTCGGTCATCATCCGGCTCGAAAAGATCGCCTGAGCTAAACACGATCTGAGCTAGACCTACAGAAGCCCCCGTTCATGCGAACGGGGGCTTCTGTAGGTGCGAACCAAAGCCGTGTTCGCGACCCAGTGCTACCTGATCCAGGGAAGCTTCAGGGCTTGTAGGCGGTCTCCGGCTACACATCCCTGGGCTGGCACCACCATCACTCCGCTCGCGGCGGCAAGGCCGCGGAGCATACCCGAACGCTGATGTGTTGCGGCAACAGCCCTGCCGGATTCCAGTCGGTACGGCACCAACCGGCTCCGCCCAGCGAGCTCATCGAAATCTTCCCCCACCGTCGTTTCCTCGGTCTCGGGGAACGGAGCGCCGCGCAATCCCGCCAGCAAGGGCCCGACGACGGTGAACATGGCCATCATCGCTGCCAGCGGGTTGCCCGGCAGTCCAACCAGGAACCGCCCATCCGGGAGCCTGGCAAGGAGCGTGGGGTGTCCGGGACGCATGGCCACGCCGTCAATGATGAACTCAGCCTCAAGTGTTTCCAACGCACGCCGGATGTGATCAGCCGACGAACCGCCTGTTCCGCCCGTGGTGATCAGGACATCCCCGGAAGCCCGGGCCAGGGATAGCTCGTCCATGGCCTCAGCACTGATGGCGGCGACGACGTCGTCGAGGTCGTCCTTGGCACGGCCGGACGTGTCGACATGCCCACCCATCATCTGAACCAGGCCGGGGAGTTGCGGCCCGAACGTGTCACGGACCTGCCCAGGCTCGGGCAGACCCGCCTCGATCACCTCGTCCCCCGTGAGCAGCAGTGATACGCGGGGGGCGCGCAGCACTGGAAGCGTGTCGTAACCGGAGACCGCGGCAAGCGCGATCTGCGCTGGGTTTAAGGTCACGTTCGCCGGGATGGTTTCGCTTCCTTCGGATGCCTCTTCACCGGCCGGGCGAATGTGTTCCTGCGGCCGCGGCTCGTCGGGGCGAGCGCTGTCGTTGCGGTCCAGGACAGCACCCCGCGCCGCGCCGTGTTCCATCCGCAGGATCCCTGTGGCTCCGTCAGGTACTACTCCCCCGGTGAGGATGAACGTTGCCTCCCCGGTGGCCAGCGGCCGGGCGCCTGAGTCGCGATGTGGTGTGGCGCGCGGCCAGGGATGCCCTTCCTTCGGGGCGGGGCTGACCAGTTGCCAGGGCGGGTTGCCGCTGACCGCCCACCCGTCCATTGCCGACGACGCGTAGTGCGGGATGGCCTGCAGCGCCCGGACCGGCTCTGCCAGCGTCTGCCCCAGGGCGTCGGAGAGGGGGACGGTCTGGTTCGCCAGAGGAGATCCCGCATCATAAGCTGCCCGGCGCGCCGCTTCCCAGCCAAGGTTCCGCCCGGTGGGGCTCGCCTCAGGGCGGCTCTCGTTGTGTGGGCTTTCGCTTTGCCCCGCGTCGTTCAGGGGCGTTTCCCCGGTCTCGGACTCGTTCATCGGGGCTTCGTTCACGAGGCGTCCGACGACGTTGGCGCAGCCGCATCGCCGGTGGGGCACTGCCTACGGGCAGCCTCAATGGCCGATTCCATGGCCACACGCTCGCTCGCCTGCTGGCTGCCCACCGCAAGTCCCGCGGCGTAGCCCGCAATGAAGGTGGTCAGCGGCGCGGCGGGCCGAACAATTGAGTGCGCTGCGTCCCCGGCGAGGGACAGGATGGCATCGATGTCGATCGTGGTGCCCTCAAGCTCCAAAGCCTCGATGAGCTGGGCGCTCCATTCCTGAAGGATCTGATCCTGCTTTTTCATCGCTGCTCCTGAGGTTTCGGTCGGTGCCGTGCCTGAGACACCGAGTGATTGGGCGTCAGCCCAGGTGTCGACATCCGCTGTGCTTCCCGGCGGAACGTCAATTGTTCTCCATTGCACCCTAGCAAGGAGTGCCTTCATCGACAGATTCTGGGCTCCACCGCTGGTTTGGGCTGCCGTCACGGCGGTGCGGAGGCTCCCCAGTCGGTACAGCGCAGCCAGCGGCTGGTCCCGGCCGCCGTCGTGAGCGACTACTGAGGACTCAGGACACTCTGCTGCCGCTGCCAACAGCACCGGGATGGCCTGCGCGATGCGCGGCATGTCGCAGGCGAGAACCAGCACCCACGGCGTGGTGTCCTCAAGTAAGTGGTCGACGGCGGCGGCCAGGGCTGCTGCTGGCCCACCGAAGGGAGGGGATTCGCGGATGAACTCGCAGTCCTGCGCCATCGAGCCCGCCACGGGGTCCCCCGGCAGTCCGTCGTCGCGGTCGGGACCCACCACGATCGTGCGGTGTGCAGCGGCGACTGCATCACATGTGAGACTGAGGAGAGTGCGTCCTCCACGGTGCAGATGTGCCTTCGAGACACCGCCGAGGCGCGACGACCTGCCCCCGGACAGCACTACGGCGTTGAAGTCGAGGGGTGTTGAATTCAAGCGGCGGACTCCGCCCGGAGGAATGCGCTCCACTGCGGTGCTGGCTTCTCAATTTCGCGGAACTGCCACGAAGCGCCGCGCGGTGGTTGCGGGGTTATACGCAGGTGCCAGCCGAGCGAGGTGAGGGTCTTGTCACTCTTGTCATTGTTACACCGGAGGCAGCATGCCACGAGGTTCTCCCAACTGGATGCTCCGCCGCGGGAGCGTGGGAACACATGATCAATAGTTGAAGCGCTCTTCCCGCAGTAGGCGCACAGGTGGTTGTCGCGCCGCAACACTCCCCGGCGGGTCACCACCACGCTGTGGCGGTACGGGATCTTTACGTAGCGGTTCAGCAGGATAACCGAGGGGCGGCCCAGGACGTCGGTGGGTCCCACCACCGGGTCCTCCCCTTCCGCGACCACGCTCGCCTTTCCGGCCAGCACAAGGACCAGCGCCCGGCGGAAGGTCACTACCGCCAATGGCTCATACCCAGCGTTCAGAACGAGAGTGCGCATGCACATTCCTCTTTGCCGACTTCGGGCCTGCGTCCCTGTGGTCCGGGAGAGCAGGACGACAACTGACTTATTGAGAGTAAGGGTAGTTCGACGGATGCCCGGTTTGCTAATCCGGCGGCCCGGCATAGCGTGTGTCGTCGGAAGACGACCTTGGGACAGCACGGGGATGGTACGCAGGAAGACCCGGGAATCGAAATTCCCGGGTCTTCCTGCGTACGGGGTTGTGTGCCTTAGCCGCCGACGCGGATGAAGACGGGGCCTGAGCCGAGGTCGGCTGGTGCGACGACTGTCTGGTTGCCGTTGAATCCGCCGTGTACGGCCTGTCCACCACCGATGTAGACGGCGATATGGGCCACTCCGGCGCCACCATCTGCATAGTAGATTAGGTCGCCTGGGATGGCCTCGCCAGCGCTGACGGTGCGTCCGAGCGACAGGTAACCGGCTGGCCAGCCATGAAAGTTGATGCCAGCGGCAGCGAGCGCATTGCTGACGAGGCGGGTGCAGTCCTGGGTGACCCCGAGCTGTCCCTGCGCTGCGGCGGCGATGGTGGCTGCCACCCCTGAGGAAACGGCCGGGGCTTTCTTGGCTACTGGCGCCGTCTGGGCCAGCGCGGCCTGGGCTGGCGCCGTCTGGGCCGGCGCGGCCTGCTCGACCTCTACCGCGGGTGCAACAGTTACCGGCTCAACGTCTGCGACCTCGGCCTCTGCGACCTCGGCGCCCGGAACCACGACGGGGGCTTCGTCGATCTCGACGACGGTCTCGACCTGTGCGGTGACCGCTGGTGCCTCGACGACGACTGGTGCTGCTACCGCCTTGACCGGAGTGCGGTTGAAGGCAATCTCTGCGTCGGCCGGAGCCTCGACCACGGCTGGAGCCGCCTGAATCTCCAGAGCCGAGGTGAGGGCCACCCGTTCAACTGACTCGAGCGGGAGGTCGGCGGCGTTGGCCGACACACCACCCGCCAGAACGAGGCCGGATGCTGCGACGATCACAGCTGCCTGACGGCCGACGCCACCGGCGTTTTCGGTGACTGCCTTGGCCAAGGTCGAGAAGCTGGTGTCGTGGCGCTTGTCGGCACGGTGCCGTGCAGTAGCTGCATGTGTAGTCATTGTGAAACTCTCTGGTTTGATTCTCGAGCTCTAGCGGACGCGGACAAAACTGGAGCCGGCGAGGTCGGAGAGCGGATGCAGGATGGTCGCATTGACGCCGTTCATTCCGCTACTGATGACCTGCCCATTACCGACATAGATGGCAACGTGTCCCGGGCGGATGACCAGGTCCCCCGGCTGAGGTGAACCGACCACGTCGCCGTATGCGTAGAACTGCTCGGGCCCGAGGTCCCCAACGGTTTTACCAATCGACCGCAAAGCCACTTCAACCAGAACTGTGCAATCTTGCACTGCGCCGATCTGCGAGTAGGCACTGGCCACAAGAGCCGCGCCGGCTCCATTTGCGGAAGCTTCAACGACCTCCGGCTTTGGAGCGGGGGCTGGAGGAGCTGTGACCGGTGCTGCGACTGGTGCGGGCGCGGGGGCCGTGGGCGCCGCTGCTGGCGCTTCGGCAGCGGGGGGTGCTTCCTGCACAGCGAGCGCCACAACGGCAACTGGAGCAGCAGCCTCGGCTATTGGCTCGACGACGGCCTGGGCACGGGCCCGGACGACTGGTGCAGCTTCCGCTACTGGTGCGGATTCGACTACTGGTGCAGCTTCCACCACGGCGGGCGTTGCGGTAACGGCGGTGCGCTCGAAGGTGATGTCGGCGGCGGCAGCGGCGCTAACAGCGTCGGCGGTGACCGATACGGAGTTGAGGGGGGTGGAGAGGACAACACGCTCCGACTCGCCAATACCGTGTGCTGGCAGTCCGGCGGTCAGGACGAGTCCTGACGCTGCGACAATGACGGCGGCCTGGCGACCTACTGATCCAGCATTTGACGAGACGGCGGTCGAAATGACTGTCAAGGGGCCGTTATGCGGGCGGGCGGCCCGGTGGCGGCCCGGAGAAGAGCTGGTTGACACGTTTGATTGCCTCTCCCAATTGCCTGCGGGGTGAGCTGTCGGATTCGGATGGGAGTCACCCGGTCACATGATTTCCTGCTGGAAGTACGCAACTTAACCCCAAGGATTTCTCGCGAAATCCACTAATTGGTTCCCCCGCCTCTGCCATGCGAATTGTGCGAACGGACCCCGGGCAGTGGCAGAGCTAGGCGATCTGCTCGGGAGTGCCGAACCTGTGAGATTTTGGCACGGGGTTGACGGTACAGCAGATCGAGAGCAATGTCACATTCCGGTCACGGAACGGTGTGTCCTTGGTTACAGCCAGCCCATCGGGTCGACCGTCTGTCCGTCAACCACTACTTCGAAGTGCAGGTGGCAACCGGTTGAGGCGCCGGTACTGCCGCTCTGTGCAACTACCTCGCCACGGCCAACTTTCTGCCCCTCTTTGACGCTGCTGAGGGAGAGGTGGTTGTAGGTGGATTCGAGCCCGTTGCCGTGATCAATCACCACGCGGTTCCCTCCGCCGTAGGGGTGCCACCCGGTGAAGGAGACGGTGCCGGCCGCTGCGGCGAAAACTTCGGTGCCGCAAGAGCTGCTGAAGTCCTGGCCGGAATGGAGCTCACCGCTCATGCCGGTGATCGGGCTAACCCGGTAGCCGAAGGGTGAGGTGACGACTAGATCCCTCATCGGCGCTGACAGGGAACCCCCGGCCGAGGCGGGCACCGCGGCGGATCCTGCCGCGGTCATGATCTCGCTGAGCTTGGCGTCGGCGTCGAACGTACTCTGCAGTGCGGTGCGGCCGAAATCGACCAGCGCGGCGTCAGGAACCGTGATATCGCGGGGGGCGGCTGCTGCTTCGACGGTGGAGACGGTCTCGCGGGTGGCGGCAGCCACACCCTCGGCGGGACTGGATGCCGCGGTAGTGGGTAGTGCGATGGTGAGCACCAGACCCGAGGCGGCAGCGGCGATCGCGACCTTCTGGCTCATCCCGGTCAGTGAGAGGTCGTTCCGGACGCGGACGGCACGACGTCGTCGTTCAAGTCGCTGGGCGTCTCGGGGACGCGCGGCGGGTACCGCGGCGGCGGCACGGCGGCGTCCCGAAGCGTTGTGCTTCGACAAAGGGTCCCTTTCGTCTATGCCTGCGAAGTTAGCTGTCGGATTCGAGTCGGGAAAGAACTCGGCCCTGATCTGTTCCGTCGGAGCGGCAGCGGATCTGAGCTTCACCCCAAGGCGGCAGATTAGCCGCCGTTGATGGGTCCTCCGCCCCTGTCACGGGTGATGAGCATCCCGATCCGCTGACAGGGTTAGGCGTGCGGATCGGGTAACGCTGATGTATCAACGCCAGTTTTCCACTATGCACGACCAGAAGCAAAAGAGATACGTTCGTTATCTTTTCCTGTGGATAACTTGCGGCTACACCGCGCTTTACCGCCCTAAAGTGCCGTTTCGCTGACCGAGACGAAGACGTGCGCGGCGACCTCGGGCGGTAGTTCGAGAGCTCCCTCGATCCCCTCAACCCGGACCGACACATAATCGCCGACGGTTTGCACGCTGATAACCGTTCCCGGCCGCAATCCGCCCTCATCAAGCTGCGACAGCAGCTCGGGATCCACCTGGATGGGCTCGGCCAGGCGGACGAGGGTGACCACCGATCCCAGCGGATTCGTTCCCATCACCGCCAGGAGACTGCGTACACCGGCGGTGAAGTTCTCGGTCGGCGGTCCACCGAGTGCCTCCAGCCCGGGGATGGGGTTGCCGTAGGGCGACTCGGTGGGCTTTCCCAGCAGCTCGTACAGGCGCTGTTCGACCCGTTCGCTCATCACGTGCTCCCAGCGGCATGCCTCTTCGTGAACGTACGCCCAATCGAGGCCGATCACATCGGAAAGCAGTCGTTCAGCGAGGCGGTGTTTACGCATGACACCGATGGCGCGGCGTCGGCCCAGATCAGTGAATTCAAGGTGGCGGTCGCCCGAGACCACCACCAGCCCGTCACGCTCCATCCGCCCGATGGTCTGCGAAACGGTTGGACCTGAGTGGCGGAGCCGTTCGGCGATCCGGGCGCGGAGGGCGACAATGTTCTCCTCCTCCAGTTCCAGGATGGTCCGCAGGTACATCTCAGTGGTATCGATGAGGTCCGTCATGCGGTTCAGCTCCTTGGCACTGGTGCGGGTTGGAACAGCGGGCAGGTTTCGCGGTGCGAGCGCGGCACGTAACGCCAGCGTCGAACGTGAGTTCTCCGCCTCCCAAGGTTAACCTATTTCCTGCTGGCCGCGGCAACCAGCCGCCACCACGCACACCCCCGTTGCCTGGTCATAAATGCCGCGGGAGCCAGGCAGTGCGGCAGAATGAAACCCGTTCTAAGTTGCGCGCTTATCCCTTGGAGGAACCATGAGCATTTCCCCGGACCATACGATCCCCGCTGGGCTCCTCCCCGCTGACGGGCGCTTCGGCGCTGGGCCCTCGAAGGTTCGCACCGAACAATTGGAAGCACTCGCCCAGGCCGGGCACACCCTGCTGGGCACGTCACACCGCCAGGCGCCGGTGCGTCATCTGGTTGGGTCGATCCGGGCTGGCCTGACCCAGCTGTTCAGCGCACCGGATGGCTACGAAGTGATCCTGGGCGTCGGCGGGGCGACTGCGTTCTGGGATGCAGCATCCTTTGGCTTGATCGACAAAAAAGCCCAGCACCTGTCCTTCGGCGAATTCGGGTCGAAATTCGCCTCAGCTACTGATCGGACGCCGTTCCTTGAAGCGTCGTCGGTGATCACCTCGGCGGCGGGAACCCGGCCGACCCCGCAGGCGGAAGCCGGCGTTGACGTCTACGCCTGGCCACAAAACGAGACGTCCACTGGTGTCGCAGCCCCAGTCCACCGGGTGGACGGAGCCGCGCCGGACGCGCTGGTCCTCATCGACGCAACCTCAGCCGCGGGCGGGCTGGACGTTGATGTGAACGCCTCCGATGTCTACTACTTCGCACCGCAGAAGAACTTCGGATCCGACGGCGGACTGTGGCTGGGGATGTTCTCCCCCGCGGCGCTGGAACGCGCGGACCGGATCGCCGCGAGCGACCGGTGGATCCCCGACTTCCTGAACCTCAAGACAGCCATCGGCAATTCGCTCCTGAACCAGACCTACAACACCCCGTCGCTGGCCACCCTGGTGACCCTCAACGCCCAGGTCGAGTGGCTGAACGCCAGCGGCGGGCTCGGGTTCGCCGCCGCCCGGACCGCCGAGTCAGCGGGCAGGGTCTACCAGTGGGCCGAAGCGTCCGACGTCGCAACCCCCTTCGTGACCCGCGTCGAGGACCGCTCCAATGTCATTACGACAATTGATTTCGACGAATCGGTCGATGCAGCACTGCTGGCGAAGGTGCTGCGAAACAACGGCATTGTCGACGTCGAACCGTACCGGAAGCTGGGCCGCAACCAGTTGCGCATCGCCACGTTCGTCTCGATCGAACCGGACGACGTATCAGCGCTGCTGACGTGTATTGATCACGTCGTCGGCGGCTGACCATCGGCGAAGAGCGTCATGGATCGGTGACCGGGTCCCCAAAATCGGTCACGATCCGCAGCCGGCGGCGGGGTGACCCGTCGAAGCGAAGTCGCAGGTGGTGGGCCCGCCAGGCCCAGATCATCCCGGCCAGCGCAGCGATAAGTCCCGCCGCTGCTGCGACGGCGAGGCTCCACCGCGGGCCGAAGGTGTTGGAGACCAGGCCGACGATCGGCGCGCCGAGTGGGGTGCCGCCGAGGAAGATGGCGAAGTACAGGGCCATCACCCGGCCGCGCATCACCTGTTCCGTGGTGGTCTGGACGTAGGCGTTGGCGCTGGTCAGGAGGGTGAGCGCGAATAGGCCGACAGGAACCAGGGCGAGACCGAACAGCCAGACGGTAGGTGCCAGGGCCGCCGCGGCGCAGGCGACGCCGAACGCTGCTGCCGCGCCGTAGATGAACCGCAGCCTCGGCTTGCTGCGCCGTGCGGAGAGCAGCGCCCCGGCCACTGACCCGACTGCCATCACCGAGGACAGGACCCCGAACACGCCGGCACCACTGTCGAATTCGGTGCGGGCCATCGCCGCGATAAAGACGGCGAAGTTGAGTCCGAACGTTCCCACGATGAAGATGGCGAGCATCACCATCATCAGGTCCGGCCGGTTGCGCACGTATCGGAAGCCTTCACGGATCCGGCCCTTTCCCGGCGGAGACTTTTCCAGGACCCGCAGCTCGGAGCGTCTGATAGTCATCAGCACGAAGATCATGGCACCGAAGGTCAGGGCGTTGATCAAGAACACCCAGCCGGGGCCAACCGCTACGGTCAGCAGCCCCGCGACCGCGGGGCCAACCATCCGCGCCCCGTTGAAGGAGGCACTATTCAGTGCGACGGCGTTGGGCAGGTAGTCGTCGCGGACCAGTTCCGAGACGAAGGTCTGGCGGGCTGGCGCGTCAACGGCCGACACGAACCCGAGGGCGAGGGCGAACGCGTAGACGTGCCACAGCTCGGCAACCCCGAGCACCACCAGAAGGCCCAGCCCGACGCCGAGCGCGGCCATGGACAATTGGGTGATGATGAGCAGTTTGCGCCGATCCACCGAATCGGCAATCAGGCCGGCCCAGGGGGCGACGAGGAGCTGCGGCCCAAGCTGCAGCGCCATCACAATGCCCATGGCCGCTGCATCCTGGTCGGTGAGGATGTCATACACCAGCCAGTCCTGGGCGGTCCGTTGCATCCAGGTGCCAATATTGGAGACCAAGGCTCCGAAGAACCAGACCCGGTAATTATGGATGTGTAGCGAGCGGAACATTCCCATTAGCTGCGTGCCGCCCGTAGCGCTCCACGCCTACCGTGGGCCAACTGGCTATTCGCCTCCGGCGGCGTCGGTGGAAACCGATTCGTCCTGGGCGGAATCCTCCGGCCGCACCCGTTCCGCCCAGGGAACCCAGGGTGGTGAGAGCAGAGAGGTTTCCGACGGAAGCAGGCCCACCTCGGAGATAGTAGGTTCCTTACCGCGTGGTACCCGGGCCAGGGTAGCGAACCAGTGCCAGCCGCCATAGCCGGGTAGATGGGCTTCGAACCGGTGGGTGACCACCCGTTCGGCGTCAGGGTAGGCACCCACATGGGCGCCGAGCTGCCCGGGCTCTGCCACCTGACTGAGACCGTTCCGCGCGAACTCCACTGCGTCGGCCAGGACGGCGTCGGGCTTGGAGGGCTTCCGGGGCGCGCGGCGCTTAGCCGGAACGGCTGCGGCTTTCCCGCTGGCCTCGACGTTAGCCGAAGGGGCATCAGCCGAGGGGTCACCGGTCAATCGGTCGTCCGGCGTATGCGCAATGATTTCCAGGTCTGAGTCCACCGTGGCGCCTACGCGTCCAGGTCGTCGGCAACCGCGCGGAGGACAGCTGCCACCTTGCCGGCGTGCGACTTGTCAGGGTACCTGCCGCGTCGCAAGCCGTTGGAGACGTCATCGAGCAACTTGATCAGATCTTCGGTGATAACCGCCATGTCATCGGCGCTCTTGCGGGTTGCCTTCGCTACCGACGCCGGGGCCTCAAGGATGCGGGCGGAAAGCGCCTGCTGCCCCTTGCGCCCGTCGGCGACGCCAAACTCCAGCTTGGTGCCGACCTTCACCTCGGTTACGCCAGCGGGTAGCGCCGAGGCATGCAGGAAGACCTCCTGGCCGTCGTCGGTAGCCAGGAAACCAAAGCCCTTTTCAGCGTCAAACCACTTGACCTTGCCAATAGGCACGTCATTACCTCGTTCTGTCGGTGCTGCAACGGACACCTGATACCTGCGCCGATCCTTGGATGGATCCGGTGCCATGGCTCGTGCGGCGGCCGGCGTCTCGTCGGAGAAGTCTCTAGCTCCTAAGAATATCCCCTGCGGCAGTGTGCTCGGCGAAGGGGCCGCGCTGTGTACGCTGTTAGCGTTATGGCAAATACCTCCCCACACCCTCTCCCAGACCACGGTTCCCGCGCCCCGGGGCGGAATCTCCCGCGGCTCGCCCTGATGGTGACCGCAGTGGTGCTGGCCGCCGTCGGGCTGCTGTGCCTGGCCGCTGTGCTGGTCACCGCTTTCCTGGAGGGCACTGTGTGGCCTGGCTTCGTCGCTGGCGCCTACGTATGCCTCCCTGTTGCTTTCATCCTCATGATGCTGCTGGTGATCTCCGGAATCTGGGCCCGCAAACGGGCCTAGCCGCCCCTATCCCGGGTACTTCCGGGAGAACTGCCCGGGGCCCTCGCCTGCAGACGGGGTAACGTTGTCATAATGTCCGCTATCCGCGATCTAGCCACCGATCTGGCTGCACGCAGCGACGCCCGGCTCCGTGACCTTCTCACGGCGCGCCCGGATCTCATCCTCCCGCCAGTCCCCGATTTCGCTGCGCTCTCCGCCCGCGCCTCAACCCGGGTCAGTGTGCAACGAGCCCTGGAAAATCTCAGCGAGCCCGAGCTTGATGTGCTGACCGCCGTCCAGCTCTCAACCCATGCCGACACCGGGCAGAGCACCACTGCCGTCTGGCTCCGTTCGGAGATTAAGGGTGCGACGGTCAAGGTCCTCGACACGCTGCTCGCCCACCTGCATGCGCTGGCGCTGCTCCGGCGCGCGCCGGCGCCCGCTGATACTCCGGCGTCCGACCGGAACCGGCGCTTCTATCTGCCGGTAGCATCCCTCGCTGAAGCCCTGGGACCCTACCCGGCAGGTCTGGGCAGGGAGCTCACACTGCTGGCGCGGCTGCTGCCCGGCTACGCCAGACAGCTGCCCGTTGCCGTCGACCGGCTGCGCGACCTTGGTCTCGAATTGGGGGGTCCTGAGACGGGGGATCCTGAACTCCAGCCGATCAGTGCCGCCGACGCTGCTGCGCAGACCCTGCACCGGGCGGTGTCCTCCCCCGCCGGCTGGACAGCACTACTGGCGTTGGCACCGGCGAGGACCGGCGATCTTCTGAGCAAGTTCAGCGTCTCGGCTGTTGGTGCGTCCCCGGCGAGCGCCGAGGACGACACCTCTCCTATTCAATGGCTGCTCCGACA
The DNA here is from genome assembly GCF_054511155.1 of Arthrobacter glycogeni. Taxonomy (NCBI): domain Bacteria; kingdom Bacillati; phylum Actinomycetota; class Actinomycetes; order Micrococcales; family Micrococcaceae; genus Arthrobacter; species Arthrobacter glycogeni. The sequence continues at coordinate 212,825 of NZ_JBTNDE010000002.1, forward strand.
TGGCCTTCTTGCCCGTCTCGATGCGGGCCACGTTGAATTGCCGCGCGCCGTGGGGCGGGCTGCCCGCGGCCATTTCATCGTTGCACAGCTGCGGTGCGATCCCCCCGCACCACCGCTTCGCACCATCCGGAACAGTATGCGGGACAACGCTGCCCACAGCGCTGTGGCGGAAACCCTGCGACTGGTCACCGACCTCGTGGCGACCGTTGACGCCTCTCCCATCACCACCTTGCGTTCCGGCGGGGTGGGGGTCAGGGAGATCCGGCGGCTCGCCGAGTCGCTGCGGGTCGAGCCTGACCAGGCGGCCTGGCTGGTGGAGCTCGGTGCTCTTGCCGGGCTGCTGGTGCTCGACGTCGACACTTCCCGCTGGCGGGTCGAGCCGGGAACACTCTGGCTGGCCCAAAGCCGGGTCGAGCAGTGGCACCGGCTGGTAACCTCGTGGCTCGACGCGCAACGCGCCCCGTCCCTGGTGGGAACCCAGTTGACTGCTGGCACCGCCGTCAACACGCTGGCCGCCGAGGCGGTCCGCCCCGACGCACCGCACATCAGGTCCCGGATGCTGGCAGCATTGGCGGCGCTCAGCCCCGACCCCGCCGGGCGGCCCGACGACGGCGCCGTTTCCCCGGTACTGCAGGTCCCCGATGTCATCGAATGGCTCACCTGGAGCCAGCCCCGGCTACAGCGGCGCTTTGCCCGGCTGGTCCCCGGCATGCTCACCGAGGCCTCGCAGCTCGGCCTGGTGGGCTCGGGTGCCCTGACCGAGCTCGGCGCCCTGACCGAGGCCGGCCAGCACGACGCCGCCGCCGCTGTCCTCAGCGGTGCCCTGCCCGCTCCGCTGCGCCACTTCATGTTGCAAGCCGATCTGACCGCCGTCGCACCCGGCTATCTTGAACCTGAGGTGGCCACCGAGCTGGCGCTCCTCTCCACCCCCGAAGGGCAGGGCCCGGCCGGCATCTTCCGGTTCTCGGCCGAGTCACTGCGCCGAGCATTCGACGCCGGCCAGGACGCTACGGCAATCCTGGCGTTTCTGGCGCGCCACTCGGCCACCGATGTCCCGCAGCCCCTGAAGTATCTCGTCGATGACACAGCGTCACGGTACGGACGGTTGCGCGTTGGCCGGGCCAACAGCTACGTCCGCAGTGACGACGACGCCGCACTCTCAGCTCTCCTGACGGATCCCCGGGCTGCCGCACTCGGGCTGGTCCAGCTGGCACCGACGGTGGTGATCTCCCAGGCGTCCGGGCCGGAACTCGCTGCGGTGCTCCGAGAGCTGGGCTACGCCCCAGCTCTCGAAGGCTCCTCAGCGCCGTCCAGTCCTGGGCGCTCCGCCTTCGCAGGCGGCGCAGGCAGCGTGACGGCGTCGTCGTCGCGGGTGGTACTCAACCCGTGGACGCTGTCGGCCGAAGACATCGCCAACCAGGTGGCGGTGCTGCGCGGCGCCGGCGTCGCGGCAGCGGGCGGCATGTCCACCACGGAGAGTGACACCCTGTTGGGCCTGGAAACCCTGCGGAAGGCGATCCGGCTGCGCAGCCCGGTCCGGCTCGGGTTCGCTGACAGCCAAGGGAATTCCACCCGCCAGATCCTTGTTCCACTATCGGTATCCGGTGGCCGGGTGAGAGTCATTGACCCCGCCAACGAGGTAGAGAAGGTCGTGTCCATCCACCGGATCATGGACGTAGAACTCGTTTCACTCGATGAAGGGGCAACAACTGATGCCTGACGGCCCACTGATCGTCCAGAGCGACAAAACCATCCTCCTTGAGGTGGATCATGAACAGTCCACCGAGGCTCGGCACGCCATCGCGGCCTTCGCCGAGTTGGAACGCGCCCCCGAACACGTCCACAGCTACCGGCTGACCCCGCTGGGGCTGTGGAACGCCCGCGCGGCTGGCCTCGACGCCGAACACGTCCTCGATACCCTGCTCAAGTACTCACGCTTCCCGGTCCCCCACGCCCTGCTGGTCGACATTGAGGAGACCATGTCCCGGTACGGGCGGCTGCGCCTAGAGAAGGACGACCAGCACGGGCTGGTCCTGCGCACCAACGACTACCCGGTGCTTGAGGAGGTCCTGCACGCCAAGAAGATCCAGCCGCTACTGGGCCCCCGGATCGACGGGGAAACCGTCGTCGTACATTCGTCCCAGCGCGGGCAGCTCAAGCAACTGCTCCTGAAGCTGGGCTGGCCGGCCGAAGACTTCGCCGGCTACGTGGACGGCAAACCGCACCCGATCGCTCTGCTCGAGGACGGTTGGACCCTGCGCCCCTACCAGAAGCTGGCGATGGAGAACTTTTGGGCGGGCGGCTCCGGCGTGGTCGTCCTCCCCTGCGGTGCGGGCAAAACCCTGGTGGGTGCCGCGGCGATGGCCACCTCCCAGACCACCACACTGATCCTGGTGACCAACACCGTCTCCGCCCGTCAGTGGAAGGACGAACTGCTGAAGCGGACCACCCTCACCGAAGACGAGATCGGTGAGTACTCAGGTGCGGTCAAAGAGGTCCGGCCGGTCACCATCGCCACCTATCAGGTGCTGACCCTGCGGCGCGGCGGGCTTTACCCACACCTTGAACTCCTGGACGCCAACGACTGGGGCCTGATCGTCTACGACGAGGTCCATCTACTGCCCGCCCCCATCTTCCGAATGACCGCCGACCTACAGGCACGACGGCGGCTGGGCCTGACCGCCACTCTGGTCCGGGAGGACGGCAGGGAGGGCGAAGTGTTCTCGCTGATCGGCCCCAAACGCTACGACGCGCCATGGAAGGACATTGAGGCGCAGGGCTACATTGCGCCGGCCGACTGCGTCGAGGTGCGGGTGGATCTGCCACGCGACGAGCGGGTTGCCTACGCTATGGCCGACGACGGCGACAAGTACCGGCTCTGCGCCACCTCTGAGACAAAATCCGGCGTGGTCGAGAAACTGGTCGCCTCGCACCAGGGCGAACAACTCCTGGTGATCGGCCAGTACATTGACCAGTTGGACGAGCTCGGCGAACGCCTGAACGCACCGGTCATCAAGGGCGACACCCCCGTGAAGGAACGCCAGCGTCTCTTCGGCGAGTTTCGTAACGGGGAACTTCACACCCTCGTCGTTTCGAAGGTGGCCAACTTCTCCATCGACCTACCAGAGGCGTCGGTGGCCATCCAGGTGTCCGGCTCCTTCGGGTCGCGCCAGGAGGAGGCCCAGCGGCTGGGGCGTCTGCTGCGCCCCAAGGCCGACGGCCGCGCCGCCCGCTTCTACACGGTGGTGGCGAGGGACACGATCGATCAGGACTTCGCGGCCAAACGCCAACGGTTCCTCGCGGAGCAGGGCTACGCGTACCGCATCATGGACGCCGCGGACATTCCTCAAGGCTGACATGCGGGGAGTTATCACGAACCATCCAGCGAACTCCCAGTGTCTGGGAGGATACTGGGAACTGTGAAAAAGACTGGACCCGAAGCAAAACTTCTCGTAGTGGACGACGAGCCGAACATTCGTGAGCTCCTCTCCACCTCCCTCAGGTTCGCCGGTTTCGACGTCGTCGCCGCGGCCAATGGCCGTGAGGCGCTGGCCGCTGCCGAGACCCACAACCCAGACCTGGCAGTCCTCGACGTCATGCTCCCGGATATGGACGGTTTCACCGTCACCCGCCGGCTACGTGCCGCTGGCCGGCACTTCCCCGTGGTGTTCCTGACCGCCCGCGATGACACTGACGACAAGGTCACCGGGCTCACCGTGGGCGGCGACGACTACGTCACCAAGCCGTTCAGTCTGGACGAGGTGGTGGCCAGGATCCGGGCTGTGCTCCGCCGCACCCAACCGATGGACGACGACGACGCCGTGATCCGGGTTGACGATCTCGAGCTCGACGACGACGCCCACGAGGTCCGCCGCGCCGGGGAGGTCATTGACCTGTCCCCCACCGAGTTCAAGTTGCTGCGGTACCTGATGATGAACCCCAACCGGGTGCTCTCCAAGGCGCAGATCCTCGATCACGTGTGGGAGTACGACTTCAACGGTGACGCCTCGATTGTTGAGTCCTATATTTCCTACCTACGGCGCAAGATCGACAAGAATCCCGATGCTGTAGCCCTGATCCAGACCAAGAGAGGCGTCGGCTACCTGCTGCGCACCTCCGACAAGCGGTAGGCCAGGCTTGGACCTGGTCGATCGGTGGAAAGCCGCGTCGCTCCGCACCCAACTGGTGGCCACCATGACGTTGCTCATGGTGGTCACCATTGCGATTACCGGAATCGTCACCGTTTCGTTGTTACGCAACAGCCTCCTCGACCAGATGGATCGGGACATTCGCGCCAACGCATACGACGTGGCTCAGAATATTCTTCCCGCAGGTGCTTCCGATGGGACCCTGCTCAGGTTCTACGGCGAGCTGAGAAATCAGGCGGGGCAGAAGGTCAGGTCGACCCTGCCCGAAGAATCGACCGATGTGCCGGTCATTCCGGAGGTGAGCGTTGAGGCGGTGATTGAGCGGAGGCAGGTGGGCTTCTCCGTTCCCGGCAGCGCCCCGGGTAGCCCCGGCTGGCGGGTGGTCCTCATCGAGCTGACTAACGGGCAGGGAAGCGTCGCCATCGCGTCGAATCTGTCCACCATCAACGGGTCTCTTGAGGAGGCAGGGCAGATCATCTTCGTCGTCGGCCTCGGTGCCACAATCGTGGCCAGCGGTATCGCCTTCGTTGCAGTGACCCGGCAATTCAGGCCCCTCGGGCGAGTGGAACGGACCGCTGCGGCGATTGCCGCCGGCGACCTGTCCCGCCGGGTCGAGGTGGAGCGGCCCGCCACCGAGGTGGGGCGCCTGTCCCGCTCCGTCAACGCGATGCTCGCCCATATTGAGGCCGCCTTCTCCGCCCGCACCGAATCCGAACGCAAGATGCGCCGCTTCGTGGCCGATGCTTCCCATGAACTGCGTACCCCGCTGGTGACCATCAGGGGGTTCTCGGAGTTGTACCGGCACGGTGCCCTGCAGAACGACGACGACGTGCGGTCGGCGATGGGCCGGATCGAGAGCGAAGCCAAGCGGATGGGCGAGCTGGTCGAAGATCTACTGACCCTGGCCCGGATCGACGAACAGCGCCCGCTGAAATCCGAGCCGCTGGACCTGGTCATTCTGGGTAACGACGCCGCCCTGGACGCCCGCGCCATCGCCCCGGACCGGGCGATCACGGTGATCGGTCTCGACGGCGGGCAGGCCCGGTCAGCTCCAACGGTGGGCGACGAGGCACGGCTGCGGCAGGTGGTGGCAAACCTGATGACCAATGCGCTGCGCTACACCCCTGACGGCACCCCCATCGAGATTGCCATCGGCGTTGAGCCGGTAATCCACGACCGAATGGACTCGGTCATCGAAGTCAGGGACCACGGCCCCGGCATTTCCGAGGAAGACGCGGCCCGGGTCTTCGAGCGATTCTACCGGGCCGATTCGTCGAGGTATCGGGAAACCGGGGGCACCGGCCTGGGGCTGGCGATTGTTGCCGCCCTGGTAGCCCAGCATGACGGTTCGGTCCGGCTGGAGGAGACGCCCGATGGCGGCGCGACCCTGTCGATCCGATTGCCGTACAGCGCCCCCGAGACTGAGGACTCCCCCTCCACAGGTTCCTGAATCCGAGAGCCTTATCCACATGTGGGGGCTTCGCCTCCGTTGCCGTTCATCCTGGGCCTAGGGTCGAAGGTGTCAGCAGATGAGGAGATCCATGATGACAAACTTTCAGGTCGACACAGACGCGCTTGCAGCCAAAAGCAACGAGGTTCAGGGCACCATCGGCCGCCTGCAGTCCGAGGTGAACACCATGCAGGCCGGGCTGTTGGATATTGAGATGCTGTGGAAGGGCCAGGCTGCAGCCAACTTTCTGGAGGCAGTGAGGCAGTGGCGTGCCACCCAGGCGCGGGTCGAGGAGTCGCTCGCGGAGCTCAACCAAGCCTTGACAGTTGCCATCCAGCAGTACGCCGACGCCGAGCTGAGCAACGCCAGGATGTTCCTGTACTGAGCCACACCTGCCTTGGGCCCCGGTGCCGGTCAAACCGGCACAGCACCGCACCTGCCCTGGGCTCGTAGTACCTTGTACCTGGGTCATAGCGTCCTTTCGCCGACCAACGCCGGAAGGACGGCACCCCGGGTGGGATACCGTCCTTCCTGAACAGCGTTGGTGAGCTACTGGACCTAACGGGGGCTAGAAGCCGCCCATTCCGCCCATTCCTCCCATGTCGTCTCCGCCGCCGCCACCGGCTGCAGCCTTTTCAGGCTTGTCAGCTACGACGGCTTCGGTGGTGAGGAACAGACCAGCGATGGAGGCCGCGTTCTGCAGGGCAGAGCGGGTCACCTTTACGGGGTCATTGACTCCGGCAGCCAGCAGGTCTTCGTAGACCCCAGTGGCTGCGTTCAGGCCGTGACCTGCAGGCAGTCCGCGGACCTTGTCGACGACCACGCCTGGCTCGAGGCCAGCGTTGAAGGCGATCTGCTTCAGCGGGGCGTCGATGGCAACGCGAACAATGTTCGCGCCGGTTGCCTCGTCGCCTTCGAGCTGCAGTGAGGCGAAAGCCTTGGCGCCAGCCTGAATGAGGGCAACGCCGCCACCGGCGACGATTCCCTCTTCGACTGCTGCCTTGGCGTTGCGGACTGCATCTTCGATGCGGTGCTTGCGCTCCTTGAGCTCAACCTCAGTTGCTGCTCCGGCCTTGATGACTGCAACGCCGCCGGCCAGCTTGGCCAGGCGTTCCTGCAGCTTCTCGCGGTCGTAGTCGGAATCGGAGTTTTCGATCTCGGCGCGGATCTGGCTGACGCGTCCGGCGATCTCCTCGGCGTTGCCTGCACCCTCGACGATGGTGGTCTCGTCCTTGGTGACAACTACCTTGCGTGCGCTTCCCAGGAGGTCAAGGGTCGCGTTCTCAAGCTTGAGACCCACTTCCTCGGCAATAACCTGGCCACCGGTGAGGATGGCGATGTCGGCCAGTTGGGCCTTGCGGCGGTCGCCGAAGCCTGGGGCCTTGACGGCTACCGACTTGAACGTGCCACGGATCTTGTTGACAACCAGGGTGGCCAACGCTTCGCCTTCGATGTCCTCGGCGATGATCAGCAGGGGCTTGCCGGACTGCATGACCTTTTCGAGAACAGCAACCAGGTCCTTGACGTTAGCGATTTTGGAGTTGACGATCAGGATGTACGGGTCTTCCAGCACGGTTTCCTGGCGCTCGGCGTCAGTAACGAAGTAACCGGAGATGTATCCCTTGTCGAACCGCATGCCCTCGGTGAGCTCAAGCTCGAGGCCGAAAGTGTTTGATTCCTCGACGGTGATGACGCCTTCTTTGCCGACCTTGTCCAGTGCTTCGGCAATCAGGGCGCCAATCTCGTTGTCGCCGGCGGAGATGGATGCCGTGGCAGCGATCTCTTCCTTGGTTTCGATTTCCTTGGCGGAGGCGAGGAGCTCACGAGTGACTGCTTCAACAGCCTTCTCGATGCCGCGCTTCAGGCTCAGGGGGTCGGCGCCGGCGGCGACGTTCCGCAGGCCTTCCTTGACCAGTGCCTGTGCAAGAACGGTGGCGGTGGTGGTACCGTCGCCGGCGACATCGTCAGTCTTCTTGGCAACTTCCTTAACCAGCTCTGCGCCGATCTTTTCAAACGGGTCGTCCAGTTCGATCTCCTTGGCGATGGATACACCATCGTTGGTGATCGTGGGGGCGCCCCACTTCTTTTCAAGGACTACGTTGCGGCCGCGTGGGCCCAGCGTTACCTTGACGGCGTCGGCGAGGATGTTGAGCCCTCGCTCAAGGCCGCGGCGTGCCTCTTCATCAAAAGAAATGATCTTGGCCATAGTGGCTTAGGTCCTTTCGGGGACAGTCCTGCTTATCAGCAAACTTTGTGCTCACCTGCTGCGGTGCCCGCGACGGACGGATAACGGCCGGACGATCTCTTTACGTCCTGCCGAGAACCTCACCACAGTGGTGTGCGTGTCACATCCAAAACCACCAACAATTAGCAGTCAGCGGCTTAGAGTGCTAACTCAATAATTAGCACTCTGACTGTCTGAGTGCAAGTGACGGCTCTCCCATTGAACACGGGTCACGCCGTAGACCACCGAGTCGTACACGGTCCCGCGCACCACCCGCGCGTCACGAAACCTGGCCTCTTCGGTCCATCCCAGCTTCGCTCCCACACCGCACATGGCGAGGTTACCGGACCAGGTGGAAAAATCCAGGCGGCGGAAGGCTGTCGCCGTGAACAGATAGTCCGCCCACAATGCGAGCGCCTCGGTACCTACTCCCCGACCCCGCATTGACGGGTCAAACACGGTCATTCCGGCCCTGGGCCAGTCGGTTTCCTTCGATTCCCAGTGCCAGGAAACAGTCCCCACCAGCAGGTTGGTCAGCCGATCGGCGATCACCAGCCGCCACCGCACCCCGGGCCATTCGTCAATGTCCAGCTGTGAGCTGATCCGTGTCACGGCGTCGTCGGCATCCTGTTCCGTGGGCGGCGGGAAGTAGGGGCCGTTCCACCGCGGTAGGCGGAAAGATCCGTCGCATTCCAGTCGTGCAGCCGGATCTGTTGCCCTTCCAGCATGACTTGAGATCCGGCCATCGGAGACAGCCCGCACGGAGGTGAGAATGGTGGCACTCGATGCGGTGAATGGCTCGCCCGCCCAGCCGCCGTGACGGGATGCCATCGCGAATCCTGCATCAGCCAGGAACCTGTCGAGGGAATCCGCGTCCAGGAACCGCGGACGTGCGCGGTCCGCGCGAAGGGTCGTGCCGTCCGGGTTCGCGGTGGTTTCGGTTGACGTCACCACGTCGCCGTCGAGCCCCTCGACATGGACGATGCGCAAGGGGCGACCGGCGCCGTCGACCACGTCCTGGGCGTTGTCCGGCGTCCAGGTCTCCCACGCGCGCGCCCGACCAGACGTCCCCGGTGCCCGTCATCGCGGAGCCGGTGCAGGTACCCATCCGTTCCACAGCCGACGTCGAGCACTGACTCGGCAGCCATGCCGAGCGGCACATACGCCCCCGTCACTCGCACCCCACGAGTTCAGAAGGTTGTAGAGGTTCGCAGCTTCAGCGTCTGCGTACATGCCTACTGGAACCCGGGTCCGACAACCACAGTGATGTTGGGAGACACTCCGGTGGTCTCTACCAGGGTCGGAACCCCCAGGATGCCAGCCAATTCCTGTGCTGCGGCCAGCTGGGAGGCGTTGTTGTAGAAGATCACTGAGGTCTGTGGTGGAACGCCACCCCAGTCAGCGATCTGGCCGACAGCCCAGCCTCCGCCGGAAACCCGACCGGCAGCCGAGCCGGCCAGCCCGCCGATGCCGGTGGAGTTGTAGACGTTCACTGGCTGGGTTCGATCGATCGCCGTCGGGTCCTCGCCCGGTGATGGCGAAGTCGTCGTGGGCACGGTGGTCGGTGGCTCGGTGGTCGGTTCCTCGGACGGTCTTGCTTCGGGCGGACTTGCTTCGGGCGGTGAAGGCTCGAAGGTCTCGTCGTCGGGTGATAGCGAGGGTGACGGCTCCGACGTCGCAGTTTCGGAGGCAGGTGCGCTGGAGGCCCGACTGGACGCGGGCGCTGCGCCCTCGCCGATACCCAGCCGCGGGAGGATGAAGTACGCGGCCAGCCCGACGGCGAGCGCCAGCACTCCCACAATAAGTTTCAACGCCAGTCCGCTGGACCGCGGGGGAACCAGCCTCTCCCGGTGAACTCCCTGCCGCGATGCGGATTCGGGGATTTTGTCGAACTCGTCCCGGGGGTATTGGCTCATAATGTTGCGTAGTCCTTGAATATTGCCGCTGGAAAGAGGTCGCCTGGGGCGTTCAGATGTCAGCGCCGAGTCGGCGGGCCGAGCGCGCGCGCTGACGGGATGTACGTAGTCTACGCAGTCGTTTGACCAGCATGGGGTCGTGAGCCAACGCCGCCTCGGTATCGATCGTGGCGTTGAGGATCTGGTAGTAGTGGGTAGCCGACAGATCGAACAGCTCCCGGATGGCCTGTTCCTTGGCTCCCGAGTACTTCCACCATTGGCGTTCAAGGGCCAGCATCTGCTGCTCCCGATCTCCTAGTACGTCCGCCTTGCGGGGGCTCCCAGGTTCCGGGTGCACCACATTGTCAGCGCTCGCTGCCTCAGTCACTACCGATCGCCCCTTAGCTGGATGCAGCGTGCTGGCACGCCACCTGGTCTGCCCTTCATGGTAATTGGGAATAACACTGTTGTCATTTGGCGCGCTGGGGCACAAGGATGGGATGGTGTCGGATTACCAGAGCGCTCTCTTCCCCGAGCCAGCCCCCTCCCCCAAACCGTCCACCGGTCCGGTCAGCCCTGCGTTCCCTTTCGCGGCACCGGCCCCGGTGGCCGATGTCGTCCATCCGTCCTGGGCGGCCGCCCTGGCGCCGGTTGAGCCACAGCTGCATCTTCTCGCTGATCGCCTGCGTGCGGAGGTTGACGGCGGCGCAGAGGTGCTCCCCGCTGCGCAGCACATTCTTCGGGCATTCAGCTACCCCCTGGATCAGGTCAAGGTGCTGATTCTCGGCCAGGACCCGTACCCGACGCCGGGACACGCCGTCGGGCTATCGTTTTCAGTAGCGGGCGCCACCCGTCCCCTTCCGAGGAGCCTGGTCAACATTTACCGGGAGCTCGCCGCCGATACCGGCGCCTCAGTTCCCGCTCACGGGGATCTTACGGGGTGGGCTCAGCAGGGGGTGCTCCTCCTGAACCGGGTCCTGACGGTGCGGGCCGGTGACGCCGCCTCGCACCGCCGACTGGGCTGGAATGTGGTCACCAGCGCGGCCGTCGAAGCACTCGTCGCCAGGAAACTGCCGCTGGTTGCTGTGCTGTGGGGGCGGGACGCCCAGCAGATCAAGCCGCTGCTGGGCGATACTCCGGTGATCGAGTCTGTCCATCCCAGTCCGCTGTCGGCATCACGAGGGTTTTTCGGCAGCCGACCGTTCTCCCGGTCCAACGCACTGCTTACTGAGCTGGGCGCCGATCCGGTGGACTGGCAGCTGCAGTAGCTAACGACGACGGTTGCGACGACGTTCGTTGCTGCCGACACCCTTCGTGAGCGGTCGGGCCAGGTTGTCACCAAGAACCACCCCGCCGGCAATGGCCAAGATGATGGTCAGTGCGTTAAACAGGCTGTTACTTCCGGCGCCCACCAGCTCGGCCTCGATGGTCAGTCCATACATTGACCTGAACACCATCAGCCCCGGATAGAGGAACATCACCGCAGGGACCGCCACGACCAGCTGTGGTGCGCCCATCCTCAGCGCCACCATCCTGGCCAGCATCCCGATCAGCACGGCAGCGATCGCAGGGGCCAACCGGTAACCTACCCCCAGCGTGACCACCAGCGAGTACAGCAGGAACCCTGTGACCCCGATGAGGGATGTGGGGAGGACCAGTTTCATGTCGGTCTGCTCCGCCACGCAAATCATCGCAACGGCGATGAAGACCAGCACTGCAACCACCGGCAGCGGGTAGAGGGATTCGGCCGACGTCGTCAACTGGAGTTCAGGGATACCGACCAACGCTCCCGCCACCAGGGCGACGGCGATTCCCGAGATGATTGCGGCGAACACCAGAAATGCTGATAGATACCTGCCAGCCGCCGTGACCGGGTACCCGTTGATCGCATCCTGGGTAGCCGAGACGAGACGACCTGTGGGTAGGAGCAACAAAATGCCGCCCACGACCACCAGCGACGGGGCTACTCCAATGTCGAGCCACCAGAAGAACATGGCGACGATAGTGACCATCCCCGCTGAAGTGGCGACGGCGAAGAATTCCGGGACCCGCCATTTCCCCAGCTGCCGGGACAGGAGGTCGACACCAATGCAGCTGGCGAAACTGATGAACGACTCCAGCGGACCACCGCCGATGAAACTCACGATGGCAGCACCGAAGATGCCGAACGCTGCGGTCACCATCCAGCGGGGGAAGGGTTTAGGTTTGTGGGTAATCTCATCCAGGCGCGCTGCGGCGTCGATCCGGGAGGTCCCGCCGTCGACGATGTCAGTCACGAGCTGGTGCACTTTCAGCAGACCGGCATAGTTGTTGGTCCACGAGCGGACAACACGTAATACCGTAACCGGGGCCTGGTCCTTCGCCGAGTAGTTGAGGATGACCGACTGGTTGGTGATGTCCACCTCAATGTTATCCAGCCCAAACGCTGCGGTGACCGCGATGATGCTGGTTTCAACTTCGAGGGCACCGGCGCCGTAGCGGAACATCGTCTCGGCCAGGCCGAGCGCGAAATCGAGGGTCCTGCGGGCGTTGATATCCGGACCGACGGCCTGGATCATGGGGTTGGCGTAGGGGCTGCCAGCCAACCGTTCCACGATGCTCATCGCCTGGGTGGGCGGCGCCTCTCCCTGGACCAGGCGTCGAAGCACCTTGCGGGCAGCGGCGTTTGACCGGTCCGGACGGACCGAGCGTGGTGTGGTGGGCAGCGCGTCGGTCGGTGTTGAGTATGTCCTGCGGTCGGGCTTGCCGTTTACCTGACGGGGCCGGGTCTTGGTTTTCGCCGTCGAGGCCCTGTCTGGTTTGCTGGTTGCCCGTGCGCGTCCAGTTGGCACCGGGCGTTCTCCGGTTGCCGGAGCGCCGGGGGTCCCTGGCAGCGAGTGGACCGGCCGGGTGGCCGGCGGGACGCCCGGTGGGCTGGCCGGCGAGACGCCCGGCGGGCGCGAGCTGCCCGCGGTACCGGCGGTGGGGACGATCGGCAGCTGTTCTGCTACCGGGGCGGGGTTGGTGTTGGGGTTGCGGCCGTCGTCGGCCTCGGTCTTCTCACCCATGGGATTCACCCCTTCGTCCGGTGTGCCCGCGAGAAGCGGAGCTGGTGTTTAGTAGAACGGTTGGTGGTGTCTGCGCCAGTAGATTTGTCGAGCGACCCGTTCGCCAATGGCGTTCCACACCCGATACTTCCACGCACTGAGTGGCAGGTCATAACAGCCGACAAAGTCCGTCACAGTTCTGGTGAAACTGGTTTTGAACAGTCCCAGTCCGTGGTGCTGATGGGTGGGATCTTTGAGCCGGTCGCTGGGCGGGGTGCCGCAGAAGTCATACTCCATAATCCCAAACTCTTCCTTCAGATCGTTGATGGCTTGCCACTGCACCAGATGGGAGTCACCGTACTGGGAACGCTTGGGTTTGGACCCGCCGTCCTTGTAGGTACCCTTCAACCCGTAGTTGATGACAAACGCTCCCACCGAAGGTTCGCCGTCCTCGTAGACGAAGTACAGTCGGCCCTGGCCTGCATCGGAGAAGTTCTTCCAGAACCGGCTGTAATAGTCGTAGGAGCGGAGCTTTGCGGCCGAGCGATCCTCAATGTGAGCCATCAGCCGGTACATGGTGCTGAAATTTTCGTCGGTGGGTTCCATCCGGCGCACTTCGACGCCCTCGCGGATGGCTCGTCTCACGGCATTGCGACCCCGCGAATGAAGATTGCGCAGCAACTGGTTCGGTTCCGGGGTGGTGTCAAGGATTGCTGTGTGATCGTTGGGTTGCAGGTCGAAGGTCTTGACCAGGCCCGCATTCAGGAACAGCCGGTCGACGTCGTCGTCGGCCGGGATGTCGGGTTCCACCTTCACGGCAAAGACTTTGTGCCGCCCGGAGCGGACCAGATCGCGGCAGGCATCCAGGATGGCTGGTACGTGGGCGGGATCCGCCACATCGGGACCCTTGATGAGGTACCAGAGGGCACCCAGGAGGGGCAGCCGCTTCTCGATCACCAAGTTGTACGTGGTGTAGTCCGGGCACTCGAAAACCAGGAATTGGGGGGTCCAGCCGTGGTGTGACTTCACTTCCGCGAAAGATGCCGACTGAAGAATATTTCCGCCGTTGGGGTTTACTGTCACCAACGCGTCCCAATTGTCCCGCTCCTCGGCCGTGGCTAGACGCGCGGTGAACTTAACCAAAATCCCTCAATCAGTGGTGATACAAAGACAGTTCAGTGTAACGGTTGGCCCTGACGGCGACCGTCAGGATTCCCCCGGCGGCCCTCCCCATTCGTCGGCGAGTGCCATAGCATCGGAAGCATGGACTATCGATACCTCGGACATAGCGGATTCAAGATCTCGGAAATCACCTACGGCAACTGGCTGACCCACGGCTCGCAGGTGGAGAACGACGTCGCCACCCAGTGCGTGCGCGCGGCACTGGATGTGGGCATCACCAGTTTTGACACAGCGGATGTATACGCCAACACTGCCGCCGAGACGGTGCTCGGCGAAGCATTGAAGGGCGAGCGGCGCCAATCCCTGGAGATTTTCACCAAGGTGTGGGGACCCACCGGGCCGAAGGGTCCCAATGACGTCGGACTCTCCCGCAAGCACATCATGGAGTCGATAAACGGTTCACTCGAACGACTCCAGACCGACTATGTCGACCTTTATCAGGCGCACCGCTACGACCACGAAACACCCCTCGAAGAAACCATGCAGGCCTTCGCCGACGTCGTCCGCCAGGGCAAGGCGCTGTACATCGGGGTCAGCGAATGGGATGCGCGGCAGATCCGGGCCGGGCATGCGCTGGCGAAGGACCTGGGGTTTCAGCTGATTTCCAATCAGCCGCAGTACTCGATGCTGTGGCGGGTGATTGAGGAAGAGGTGGTTCCGGTATCGGAGGAGCTGGGGCTGTCCCAGATTGTCTGGTCACCGGTGGCTCAGGGTGTGCTGACCGGTAAGTACCAGCCGGGTGGAACTCCGGAGCAGGGATCGCGGGCTGCCGACGAGAAGGGCGGTTCGAACATGATCAAGCGATGGATGTCCGATGAGACTCTTACCGGCGTCCAGAAGCTCCAGCCGATCGCCGATGATCTGGGCCTGACGATGGCGCAGTTGGCTGTGGCCTGGGTACTGCAGAACAAGAATGTTGCAGCAGCGATTATTGGCGCGTCCAAGCCGGAGCAGGTCAAATCAAACGCGGTGGCGTCGAGCGTGACCCTTGAGCCGGAGGTGATGGCGAAGATCGAGGAGGCCATCGGCTCAATGGCCGAGACCGATCCCGCAAAGACCGTCTCGCCCGAGGAGCGGCCCGTATGAGGCTCGCGGTCACCGGAACCAGCGGCAAACTGGGGCGCACTGTCACGAAAGTACTGCGGGCGGCCGGCCATGAGGTGCTCGGAATGGATCTGCAGGGGGAACGGGACCCCGGGTTCCTGAAGATCAATCTGACCGATTACGGACAGGTTGTTGATGCGCTGATGGGCGTCGACGATCGGCACAGCGGCTTCGACGCCGTCGTGCACCTTGCGGCCATCCCGGCGCCCGGTCTCCAGGCGGATGTGGCGACCTTCCACAACAACATGCTGTCCACCTACAACGTGTTTCAGGGGTGCCGCAGGGCGGGAATCCGGAAGATTGTCTACGCCTCTAGCGAGACGGTGCTGGGCCTGCCGTTCGACGAGGATCCCCCCTACATCCCCGTCGATGAGGAATACGCGGCCCGGCCGGAGAGCACCTATTCGCTCGTGAAGCACCTCGAGGAGGAGATGGCGATCCAGCTGACGCGTTGGGATCCGCAGTTGAGCATTACGGCGTTGCGGTTCTCCAACGTCATGGATCCCGAGGATTACGTCGAGTTTCCGTCCTTTGATGAGGATGCGATGGCCCGAAAATGGAATCTCTGGGGGTACATTGACGGTCGCGACGGCGCGCAGGCGGTGCAGCGCGCGCTGGAGAATGCTGGCCCCGGCTTCGATAGGTTCATCATCGCGGCGGCCGACACGGTGATGAGCCGGTCGAGCGCATCCCTTGCGGCCGAGGTATTTCCTGACGTAGAAGTGGTCAAGGATGTTGGCGAGCACGAGACGCTACTCTCCATCGATCATGCTCGCAGTGTGCTCGGTTTCGACCCGCAGCATAGCTGGCGGGACCACGTGGGTTAGCACTTCCGCCCCGCCGTCTTCCTTTCCCGTCCTCTTCGCCGAACCGTGAGCTCTGGTGGGTGATCGGGCTTGTGAGGCGCCCGATCTAACGCCTCAGCGGGTGGGATGTGGGGTTTCGTGCACGCCCCCGGTGGGCTGTGACCGGGCCACGAAAAATAGTTCAAAATTCTTTTCCGGATGCCCTCCTGCGGACCTTATTTTGTCAGTGCCCGATGATGGAATGAAGGTATGAAAAGCAGTACAGCTTCTCCTACCGGAAAGGGATACCCTCCCGAATCCGGCCCGGACTCCGGCTCCAGTAGAGGGCCCGCAGATACTGCCGCGGGGGCTTCGGGCGGTTCTTCGGGGACTTCGGGCGGGGCGTCTGGTGGGTATGGTCCGGGTGGTCCGTTGGGCGTCGGCGCGGTGTGGACCGCCCCGGCAGTTGATCCACTCGACACTTCTGCTGACACTCCCGCTGATGCTTCTGCTGACGCCTCTGATGCCGGAGTGCGCTCCAGTGAAAAACCTCCGGTGTTGACTGGTCGGGGTGGCTGTGGCGGCGGTGGTCGGCCTGGATGCGGGGCGGACCCTGGACCTGATTAAGGATCTGGGAGGGTTGCGTTCCTGGGTTGATGCGCAGGAAGCGAAAGCTGT
>NZ_JBTNDE010000020.1:0-62308 GCF_054511155.1 Arthrobacter glycogeni
CCTGCACCCCGAGTCGATTAGTAGCCGGCATCGCAAGGCTGTCCAGGACCGCCGCGTGTATCTGGACCCGGCCCAGGACGGGATGGCCTGGCTCCAAGCATTCCTACCGACCGAGCAAGCCGCGGGGATCTACCACCGGGTCGATACTGCTGCCCGGAACTTACAGGGCCCCGACGAACCCCGCACCCTCACCCAACTCAGGGCTGACGTCCTCATCGACGCCCTCACCAGCGCCGGCCCCGAATCCGTTGGTGAGACCAACCCTGAGAGGGCTACCGGTGATTCTCTTACCCGATCACGGGCCGGGTCACAGGCCGAAGCACCCGGCGAGGGCAACCAGTCGCGGGAAGGCAACCAGTCCGGGGAGGGCAACCAGTCCGGGGAGGGCAACCAGTCGCGGGAGGGCAACCAGTTTTGGGGTGTGCAGGCGAAGGTCTTCGTGACGGTCCCGGTGCAGACCCTCATGGGTGGGGATGCGCCGGGTGAGCTCGAAGGGTACGGGCCGATCGACCCGGACACTGCCCGCAAACTCGCCGGGCACGCGCCGTCATTCACCAGGATCCTCACCCACCCCCACACGGGGGCCAGGCTCGGGGCTGATGCAACCACGTACCGGGTCCCCAAAGACCTCCAAGATGCTGTGAGAGTCAGAGACGGGACCTGTCGGCATCCGGGGTGCAACAGGCTGGCCGAGTTCTGCGAACTCGACCACACGATCCCCTGGGCTAGGGGCGGGACGACCAGTTACTTAAATCTTGCAGCGCTCTGTAAACGTCACCACATGTTCAAAACGGAGGGTTTCTGGCACTACACCCAACCCGAACCAGGGACGATCATCGCGATCTCCCCCGCCGGAGAAACCTACACCACCAAACCCAACCCACCACCCACACCACCACCACCACCACCGCGACCAGAAACCCCACCACCGTTCTGATCCGGCATGACTCTCCTACTGACGTGCGCCGAAGTGTGAGTTCGTGAACTCGCCCTCAGAACGCCGTCAGCCCGCTGAGTCTCAGCCCGCCATAGCTAAGTTCTCGGCGGAGGGGGCAGTCGGCCGACCATCGGGAAACCGACTGGCCGGGACGCACAGTAGGGGCGGTAGCCATCCGGAAAGATGGCCACCGCCCCTACTGTGAAACGACGCTAGGGTGATGGTGAAGGGGAATTGGCCCTACTTCACGTCCTCGTCGACCCAGTCGAACGTGCGTGTGACTGCCTTCTTCCAGAGGCGCATCTGGCGGTCACGCTCTCCGGTATCCATGGAGGGCGTCCACCGCTTGTCTTCGGCCCAGTTGGTGGCCAGTTCGTCGGTGTCCTTCCAGAACCCCACTGCCAGACCAGCCGCGTAGGCTGCACCCAACGCTGTGGTCTCGGTAACCTTGGGACGGATCACCGGGATGCCCAGGATGTCGGACTGGAACTGCATCAGCGCATCATTGGCCACCATGCCGCCGTCGACCCGCAGATCCTCCATGTCCACTCCGGAGTCGGCATTTGCCGCGTCGAGGACCTCACGGGTCTGAAACGCAGTGGCTTCGAGAGCCGCCCGGGCAATATGCCCCTTGTTGACGAACCGGGTCAGTCCCACAATCGCGCCGCGGGCTTCACCACGCCAGTACGGCGCAAACAGCCCGGAGAACGCTGGCACGATGTAAACGCCACCATTGTCCTCGACCGTCTCGGCTAGCTGTTCCACCTCAGGTGCCGACTTGATGATGCCCAGGTTGTCCCGGAGCCACTGGATCAACGACCCAGTGACAGCGATCGACCCCTCCAGGGCATAAACGGCCTTGGCATCACCGAGCTTGTAGCAAACTGTGGTCAGAAGCCCGTTCTTGGAATGAACAATCTCCTCACCAGTGTTGACGATCATGAAGTTTCCGGTGCCGTAGGTGTTCTTGGCCCCGCCCTTCTCGAACGCCGCCTGACCAAAGGTCGCCGCCTGCTGGTCGCCAAGGATGCCGGAGACCGGGACCTCACGCAGCAACTGCGACGTATGGACCGTCCCGTAAACCTCCGAAGACGACTTGATCTCCGGCATCATGGACTTCGGTACGCCGAACGCTGCAAGAATGCCGTCGTCCCAGGCTAAGGTTTCCAGGTCCATGAACATGGTCCGCGAGGCATTGGTGACGTCGGTAATGTGCACGCCGCCATCGGTGCCACCGGTGAGGTTCCAGGTGACCCACGAGTCGGTGTTGCCGAAGATCAGGTCCCCGGCCTCAGCCTTCGCCCGAGCTCCCTCAACATTGTCAAGGATCCACTTGATCTTGGTGCCCGAGAAGTAGGTAGCCAGCGGAAGCCCTACCTGCTGCTTAAACCGCTCCACACCCCCATCAGCCGCCAGTTCGTCGACGATGGGCTGCGTCCTGGTGTCCTGCCAGACAATCGCGTTATAGACAGGCTGTCCGGTGGTCTTGTCCCAGACCACCGCCGTCTCACGCTGGTTGGTGATGCCGACGGCGGCAATATCGTGCCGCGTCAGGTTCGCCTTCGACAATGCGTTGCCGATAACCTCCCTGGTGTTGTTCCAGATCTCGATGGGATCATGCTCCACCCAGCCGGCTTTGGGGAAGATCTGCTCGTGTTCCTTCTGACCTGAGGACACGATGTTCCCGCTGTGATCGAAGACGATCGCCCGGCTGGAGGTGGTGCCCTGGTCAATCGCTATAACGTACTTCGACATGTAGTGCTCCTCTTTGAGTTTCTGTCGGTAAATGGTGTCCGTGCGCACGGTTGCAAAACCGCCGCCCGAAGGTTTCTAACTGGCAACCTCTGCTAGGAGGTCACTGCCGGAAGGGTGACCAGCATGGCGACCAGGCCGCCCAGCACACCACCAATCAGTGGACCGACTACTGGAACCCAGGAGTAACCCCAGTCGCTGCCGCCCTTACCCTTGATGGGAAGGAGCGCATGCACAATGCGCGGCCCGAGGTCACGTGCCGGGTTGATGGCGTAGCCGGTAGGTCCACCCAGCGATGCGCCGATGCCAACCACCAAGAGCGCGACGGCCAGCGGGCCAAGCCCTGACGGAGTTCCCGCGAAGGCAATCACCACGAACACCAGCACGAAGGTGCCGATGATTTCCGTCATCAGGTTCCAGGCGTTCGAACGGATCGCTGGGCCAGTGGAGAATACGCCCAACTTGTTTGCTGGGTCGGGTTCGGCGTCGAAGTGCTGCTTGTACGCGAGCCAGCACAACACGGCACCAATCATGGCGCCGAGTAGCTGAGCCGCGAAGTACGCCAGTACGTTGACGAACGACTTGTCGATATCCGGTCCAAGCGTGGCGATATCGGAATTGACCAGCAGGCCGACAGTGACGGCAGGATTCAGGTGCGCACCCGAAAGCGCCGCGACATACACGCCCGCGAACACCGCCAGGCCCCACCCGAAGTTGACCATCAGAAATCCGCCGTTGTTGCCCTTGGTACCGGCCAACGCGACGTTGGCAACGACGCCTGTACCGAGCAACAGCAGCAACATGGTGCCGAACATTTCGGCAACGAATGCTTCCAGAGACATCTTTGACTCCTCTAACTATTCATTTTTGTCGACCCCAACCCGTTGGGCTGGGGTCGATTGCTCCCCCCGGCAACTGCTGCCGTTGGTCCTACAGCCGCTCAGGGAGCGACAATCAGCTGCGCGCCAGGTACGGGCTACGCAACCAAATCTTCGCTGGGAACTGTGTGCCATTCCCGCAGCACCCGTTCAGCCAGTTCGATCTCTGCGAATACTGTATCGCCGCTCCAGCCCAGCAGGGGGGCAAGCACTTCGGCGAGTTCCTGCAGCAACTCGCTGGTCACCAGTCCCCTGAAGGCGATCGACGTCCGGCGAATCAGTACATCCACTACGTGGCCCACCTGCTCGTGATCCACCATGTAGGCCAGCTCGCGGCGGCTGAGTTCTGGAGTGGACATCAAAAGCTGGTCGGCGCCGGCCCGCAAATAGTCCATGACGTCGACGGCGCGGGTCCCGTACCGGGTCAACAGGACCTCTACCCGAGCGGCTGACAGCCCCGGTTCGAGGTGAGCGGTCACCCAGGCCTTTTCACCGGACGGCGTAGTGGGGAATCCCCGTCCGCCGCCGATCGCGAGGCCTGCGGTCGTCGTCGTGCGCTGTTTCCCCAGGATGGCCAGGACATCGTTGGTCATGTGCTCGGACAGGGCGCGGAAGGTGGTCCATTTGCCGCCGACCAGGCTCAGCGTGGTCACCGCCCGGCCGCCCGAGTGATCCTGCCGCTTCTCAATCCGGTAGTCGCGTGACACGAAGCCCGGCTGCGTGTCGTCGTGCCGCGGCAACGGGCGGACGCCGGAGAAGCTGAAGACGACGTCGGCCGGCTGGACAACGATCGACGGGAACACCTGCCCGATCAGCTCGATAAAGTAGTCAACCTCTTCGGGGGTACAGACGGGCGGCGTATCCAGATCGGTGTCGATGTCGGTGGTCCCCACCAGCACGCGATCCCCGATCGGGTAGACCAGCACGATGCGGCCATCGGTGTGTTCGAAGAAAATCTCGCGGCCCGCGCAGGCCGCCAGCAGTTCGGGGTGATCCAGGACGATATGCGAGCCCTTGGTGCCACCCATGAACGTGCTGGCCTCGCCGAGCGCATCGTTGGTCCCGTCAACCCAGGCGCCCGTCGCATTGACGACGACGTCGGCCGCGAAGCTGAATTCCTCACCGGTGAGTTCGTCCCGCAGCAGCACCGAACCATTGTCGCGCCCGATGGCGCTCACATAGTTGGTGGCCCGGGCCTCGGGGTTAGCGGCAAGACCGTCGCGGAGGACGTCAAGGGTCATCCGTTCGGGGTTGTGCACCGACGCGTCGAAGTAGGTAGCCGTGTACCGCACATCGGGCCGTAGATCAGGAAGCTGGGCCAGGGACACCCGGCGACCGGCAAACCGGTGACGTGGGACGGCCCCGCCGTCCCGCGAGAACCAGTCGTACATGGTCAGGCCCGCCTTGATCAGGAAGGCACCCCGCTCGCGCGGCTGGCCGTGCTGGCGGTGGGTGAGGAACCGCAGCGGCGCGGCGAGGATTCCGGAGAACGTGCTGAAGATGGGGATGGTGGTTTGGAGCGGTTTGACGTAGTGGGGTGCCGTCTTCAGCAAGGCATTGCGCTCCACCACTGATTCGCGGACCAGCCGGAACTCGCCGTTCTCGAGGTACCGGATTCCGCCGTGGATCATGTGGGAGGAAGCCCCCGACGCTCCCTGACAATAGTCGCCACGCTCCACCAGGGTGACATCGACGCCCTGCAGTGCAAGGTCCCTGAACGTTCCCACGCCGTTGATCCCGCCACCGATGATCAGGACGGAGGCCCGGGGCGTCTTCTTCAGCTGCTGCACCCCTGGCCGTTCAGCGGGCGTACTGGCGGCACCATTCGCACCGGCGGATTCAGCCAAAACAATCTCCTCAACAATAATCGGCCGCATTGCATCCGCAGCCGTCCCACCTATTCTTGAAATGCTGGGAATAATAGTCAATGGTGTTGCACATACGTGCACGAGAGACGGAGGATTTGGCGATGAACGTTCAACCCGACACTGAAAGAACCGACCCTGCTGCACAATCTTCCGCTCAGGACGTCAAACGGTCAAGGAGCGGCGATGCCCTCCGGGCAGCCCAGATGTACTACCTGCAGGACCTGACCATGAACGCCATCGCACGCGAGCTGCGGACCTCGCGGTCGACGGTCTCGCGGCTGCTGTCGATGGCCCGGGAAACCGGTCTGGTGCAGATCCAGGTGAACAACCCGCTGCAGCGGGCACCGTCCCTGGAACAGCAAATCCGGCGCCAGTATGGGGTGGAAGCCCATGTGGTCCCGGTGACCGACATCGTCAGCGACTCCGAAGTGCTGGACCGCGTCGCCATCCAGGCGGCGCGCACCATCGGCCCTCTCGTCGATTCCAACGCCGTCATCGGTGTGGCCTGGGGCTCAACCGTGAGCGCTGTCAGCTACCACCTGACCCGCAAGGTCACCCATGACAGCACCATCGTGCAGCTCAACGGCGCGGGCAACACGCAGACCACCGGGATCACCTATGCCAGCGAGATCCTGCGCCGGTTTGGCCAGGCCTACGGTGCCCGGGTGGAACAGTTCCCGGTCCCCGCCTTCTTCGATCACGCCGAAACCAAGACCGCGATGTGGGCGGAGCGTAGCGTTCTGCGGATTCTCGACCTCCAGCGGCGGATGACGATGGCCATTTTCGGGGTCGGTTCGATTGGTTCCGGCATTCCCAGCCACGTGTACTCCGGCGGCTATCTCGACGACGACGACCTGCGGACGCTTGAGGAGCACCGGGTGGTCGGCGATGTGGCAACCATGTTCTTCAGGGCCGACGGTTCGCACAGCGACGTCCTCCTCAACCAGCGCAGCACCGGACCCGAACTCGACTTGCTCAGGCAGGTGCGCCGGCGGATCTGCGTGGTGTCGGGTGAGACGAAGATCAATGGGCTGCGCGGCGCACTGGCGGCCGGGCTCGCCACCGATCTGATCCTTGATGAGGGCTCGGCACGACGGTTGGTGCACGGCGGGTCACGCTGACCCACGCCGGTTTCGGTATTGTCGAGGTATGCATAAGGCGCCGAAAATTGCTCTCAACAACGGGGTACAGATCGACCAGATCGGCTACGGGGTGTACAAGGTGCCACCCGGGACGACGCGAGACCTGTGCGCCCTGGCACTGGAGGCCGGCTACCGCACCATCGACACCGCGGCGATGTACGGCAACGAGCCGGGAGTGGGCCGCGCGGTCCGCGACGCCGTCGCCGCCGGCTGGCTGGAGCGCGCTGACGTCTTCGTCACCACCAAGGTGTGGAACGAGAACCACGGGTACGACTCGACCCTTCGTGCCTTCGATTCCTCCCAGCAGGCGCTTGGCCTGGACACCATTGACCTGGTTCTGATCCACTGGCCCTGCCCGGACAAAGACCTCTACGTCGATACGTTCCGTGCGCTGGAACAGCTGTATCACGACGGCCGGGTGCGGGCCATCGGGGTGTCCAACTTCCAGCTTCCACACCTTGAACGGCTGCTCGCTGAAACATCGGTGGTCCCCGCCATCAACCAGGTCGAGTTGCACCCCTACCTTCAGCAGCACGCGTTACGTCGGTTCCACGACACTCACGGCATCATCACCCAGGCCTGGAGTCCGCTGGGCCGGGGTGCCATCCTGGCCGACCCGGTAATCAGCCGGATCGCTACCGAGCTGGGTCGGACGCCCGCCCAGGTGGTACTGCGCTGGCAGGTGCAGTCCGGCCATGCGGTCCTCCCCAAGGCGAGCAGCCGGGAGCGGATCGCCAGCAACCTCGACGTCTACGGGTTCGACCTCAGCCCCCAACACCTTGAAGCGCTTGCGGCCCTCGATCGGGACACCCGCTTCGGTTCACACCCGGACCGGGTGAACTAGGTCGTGCCCACCCCCGCCATCACTGTGACCCGCGAGGCCACAGTGGTCACCCTTTCCTACCGCGGTGCAGCCCAGCACTTTTGGGACTTCCCGCCGGTAGCCGGCACGGACCCGGCGGGGCCCACCATCTTCATGGTGCACGGTTTCAGGGGCGACCACCACGGTCTGCTCCGCGTCATCGAAGAACTCCCTGCCCACCGGATCGTCGTCCCCGACCTGCCCGGGTTTGGCCAGTCGGAGCCGCTGGACGGGGTGCACGACGTCGACGCGTACGCCGATTTCGTCGGCTTCAGCGTCGCCGCGCTCGGGCTGGGCAACGGCTTGGTGCTCCTGGGGCACTCGTTCGGGTCCATTGTGGCGGCCCGATGGGCGGGGGCGCACCCGACGGCGATCGCCGCCCTGGTCCTCATCAACCCGATCTGCGAACCAGCGCTGGAGGGCTCCAACCGGTGGGCCTCGAAGCTGGCAGCCCTCTATTACCGGGCGGGGGCAGCCCTCCCCGAAAAACTGGGCTTGGCCCTGCTCGGTAATCCGCTGATCGTCCTCGGAATGAGTTCCCTAATGGCCAAAACCCGGGATCGCACCCTGCGCAAATATATTCATGGCCAGCATCTGAGCTACTTCAGTACGTTCGCCAGCCGCCGCGTGCTGCTTGAAGCGTTCCAAGCATCGATCACCGGGACGGTCAGGGACAGCGCGGCGCAGCTCGCGGTGCCGGTGCTGCTGGTCGCGGCAGAGAAGGACGACCTGGGGTCGGTCACCGGTCAGCGGGCACTCGCCGCGATGATCGCCAACTGCCGGCTGGAAATCATAGAGCGGGTGGGACATCTGGTGCACTATGAGACCCCCCGCGAGGCTGCTGGACTCATCAACACCTTCCTCGAGGAAACCCTCCGATGAGGATCCTGTTCGACGCCCGGTTCACCCGGCTCGATCAGCACGACGGCATCAGCCGCTACGGCGCCAGCCTGATCGCAGCGGCAGCGGAGCGCGCCGAGGTGGTGATGCTGATTTCCGACCGGCGCCAGCTGAAACTCCTTCCCGACGTCCCCTACGTCATGATCAACTCCCCCCTGTCCCCGGGCGAGCTGTTCGTGGCGGCCCGGATCAACCGCCTGCGGCCCGACGTCGTCGTCTGCCCGATGCAGACGATGGGCAGCTGGGGCCGAACCTATCCCCTTGTGCTCACCCTGCACGACCTGATCTACTACCAGAACCCACAACCGCCAGGTTTTCTGCCCCTACCGGTCAGGGCACTCTGGCGGCTCTACCATCTGGCGTACTGGCCGCAGCGGCTGCTGCTCAACCGGGCCGACGTCGTCGCCACCATCTCCGAGACCACCCGTCAGCTGATGGCTGAGCATCGGCTGACCCGCCGCCCGGCGCGGCTGGTCGGAAACGCGCCGCAGGCCGACACGATGGTCCGCGCACCCGGTGTCAAACCCGGGCGGGATCTGCTCTACATGGGGTCGTTCATGCCGTACAAGAATGTTGAGTCAATCGTCACGGGAATGCGTGGTCTCGACGGGTACACGCTGCACCTGCTCAGCCGGATCACCGATGATCGCCGCGGCGAACTGGAAAGGTTGATCCCGCCGGGCCAGCGGGTCACCTTCCACAACGGGGTCAGCGATGAGGACTACCAACAGCTGCTGCGCTCGGCCGCCGCGCTGGTGACCTTGTCCCGCGCCGAAGGGTATGGCCTCCCGATCATCGAGGCCATGGCCGCCGGAACTCCGGTGATTGCCGCGGACACCCCGATCTTCAGGGAGGTCGGAGGGGATGCTGCCCTCTACGTCGACCCCGATCAGCCGGCTCAGTTTACTGCGGCTGTCCGTGCCCTGGCGGAACACGAACGGTGGGAGCGGGCGTCGTCTGCGGGCCGTGCGCAGGCGGGGACCTATTCCTGGGACCGGTCGGCCGAGCAGTTGCTTGAGGCTGCCGCTATTGCCACGGTCGAGCATGCCTGCCGGGCGCGGTGGCGCCGGTGGCTGAGCTTCGGCGGATGAGGATTGTCCCGCTTGGCTAGATGAGGTCGGCAGCGTCACAGCGGATATGTACGGGTTCGGTAGTCGCTTTGGCTGACATGGCCGCCTTGCGGGCCTTCAGCCACGCGGTCGCCGCGGGCGCGCTGCGGTAGCTGAAGAACAACAACAGCCGGTGCTGATCCGCGCTGGAGGTCTGTGTATCGGCTTTGTCGGCTCGTTGGCCTTGTCCTGCCGGCCGTCCGCCCGCGGCGCGACCGGTCTGCCCTGGGATGGGCATGGGACCGACAATGCGCAGGAAAAGCCCCGAGTCGAGGCCCCCGGTAAAGGCCGCCAGCGCCTCCCGGGATCCGGTCAGTGCGGCGAACCGGACGGCGGGCGGCAACCCCAGGTCGGTCCGGGTGGAGAGTTCGCGCCCCGCTGCCCCCTGCGGGTCCCAGCGCACCAGGTGCCCGACCGCGGTCGAATCATCGGCGGTGATCACCACCAGCCCGCCGTCGGGAGCAGGGCGGGCCAGCAAGGCGGCGGTAAACCACCGTCGCAGGGTGTCCTCCCCCGCCCGCAAGGATTCGCGGGACAGCATCGCTGAGCCGTCCAGCAGAATCACCGCCGCGTAGCCGCCCTCTGCCAGCGGTTCGGCGCCCGGGGTGGCCACCACCACCGCTGGCGTGTTGGGCACGGTGTCGAGGATGTGTTCGCCGGCGGAGGAGTACACCTTCGCGCCGGGGAAGGCCCGCCCCAGCTCCTCGGCGGTCCGGGTGGCACCGGCGACCGTCGCGCGCAGCCGTGGGCTGCCGCAGTTGGCGCAGGTCCAGTGCGGGTCGGGTTTTCCGCACCACCGGCACCCGGGGGCACCGCCGCGGCCGGTCTGGGCGAGCGGCCCGGTGCACGCACTACAGCGCGCCGGTTCGCGGCAGTCCTCACAGGCCAGAGCCGGCGAAAAACCGGTGCGGGCCACCTGGAGTAAGACGGGGCCGCGGGCCAGCCCCTCGGAAGCGGCCTGCCACGCGGCATGAGGAATTCGGGCGCGGGCAGCGAGCGGATCCCGGGCCAGCTGAAACTCGTCCCCCGTGTGCACAACCCGCGGCGCGCTCCGTCGGACCTCGGAACGGTCGGCGGCGATAGCCTGTGCCCAGCCCGTGGACACCAACCGGTGCGCCTCCGTGCTCTGCGATCCGGCCGCGAGCAACGCTGCGCAGCCCTCCTGCTCGGCGCGGAGCAGCAACACTTCGCGAATGTGCTGGTAGGGCGCCCGCTGCTCCTGGTGAAGGTCGTCGCCGTCGTCCCACACGCACACCAGGCCCAGGTCCTGAACCGGGGCGTAGGCCGCCGATCGGGTACCGACCGCCACCCGCACCTGCCCGTTGAGAAGCTTCAGGAAGTTGCGGTACCGCGGGGTTGGCCCGTCCTCGGCGGTCAGCCGTGCCACCTTCCCGGCACCCAGCCGGTGGTCGAGTGCCGCCTCGACCCGTGCCAGGTCCCGCTGGTCGGGGACGACCACGACGGCGCCGCGTCCCGTGTGCCAGACCGCGGCGACTGCTTCGGCAATTTCGGCCGGCCAATCCCGCGGCCCGTACCCGCCGAGGCTGGTCAACACCGCGCGGGGGCTGTGCCCGGCGGCCAGGTGCCGGAGAAAGCTGGCTCCGTTGGCGTAACGGCCGAGGAGTGGTTCCACGGCAGCCTGGGGATCAGCCGGGTCAGTGGCGGACGAGTCAGTGGTGGGGAGGTCGACGGCGAGGAGGTCAGTGGTGGGCAGGTCGACGGCGGGCGGTTCGAAGGCGGCTGGTTCGGCCGCGGCAGCAAAAGCCGTGTCGACCCTCGCCATTCGGGGCGGGATGGCAACCTTCAGTACGTCGCTGACGGTGCCGGCATAGCGAGCCGCGATGGCCCGGCTGAGAGCCAGCACCTCCGGGGTGAGGACCCGCTGCTCCGACAGGACCTTCAGCAGCGGCAGTAGCCGGGTGGTGCTGTCGCTGGTGGCCGATCGTTCAACGATGAACCCGGTGTGCTCCCGCCCGCTGAAGCGCACCTTGACCCGCACCCCGGGCTGGGCTGGCGCGGCGAGTTCCTCGGGCACTGAATAGTCGAACACCCGGTCGAGGTGCGGCAACGGTGAATCGAGAATGACCTGGGCCACCGGGAGGTCCCCAGCGGGCACCGGGGCGCCCAGGGCATGCGGCGCCGTCGGGAATCCCTGCAGCAGCGACAGCTGGACGGCTCCCCCACTGCCCGAGCCCTCCGGTCGTTTCAGGGGGCCGCCGGTAGCTGGGGGCACGCCGCGCCGCGGGGTCTGTCGACTGCCGCCGAGCCCGGACCCGGACCCGGACCCGTTGCCGTTGCCGGATGGCCGCATCCTAGGCGTTGAAGTAGCTCCGCAGCTTGTCCACGCGGTCAGTGAGTTCCCAGTTGAACCCGACATCCTCGCGCCCGAAGTGGCCGTGCGCGGCGGTCTTCTGGTAGATCGGGCGCAGCAGATCCAGGGCGTTGATGATGCCGAGCGGACGCAGGTCGAAGACCTCGCGAATGGCTTTGCCGATGGCGGCTGGGTCGACGGTCTCGGTGCCGAAGGTTTCGACGTAGATGCCCACGGGCTGCGCCATGCCGATCGCGTAGGCGATCTGAATTTCGGCGCGCCGTGCCAGTCCGGCGGCGACAACATTCTTCGCCACCCACCGCATGGCGTAGGCTGCCGAGCGGTCCACCTTCGAGGGGTCCTTGCCGCTGAAGGCGCCACCGCCGTGGCGGGCCATGCCGCCGTAGGTGTCGACGATGATCTTGCGTCCGGTCAGGCCGGCGTCGCCGACCGGGCCACCGATAACGAAGTCGCCGCCGGGGTTGAGAATGTGACGGACCTTGCTGACGTCCAGTTCGGACGCCGCCAGGACCGGGTCAATGACATGGGTGACGAGGTCGGCCCGTAACTGCTCCAGGTCGACACCCTGCGCGTGCTGGGACGACACGACGACGGAATCCACCGAGACGGGGACGTCTCCGTCGTAGCCTATGGTGACCTGGGTCTTGCCGTCGGGACGGAGATAGTCGAGGGTGCCATCCTTGCGGACGTTCGTCAGGCGTTCGGACAGGCGGTGTGCCAACCAGATGGGGGTCGGCATGAGCACCGAGGTCTCGTCGCTGGCATACCCGAACATGATGCCCTGGTCGCCGGCGCCCTGCGCGTCGTAGGGGTCCAGCCCGGTTCCCTGCCGGGTCTCCAGCGAGTTGAACACACCGTTGGCGATTTCGGGTGACTGCTGGCCAATCGACACCGACACGCCGCAGCGTGCGCCGTCAAATCCGTTGGCTGACGAGTCGTAGCCGATCCCCAGCAGGGTCTGACGCACCAGTTCGGGGATTTCGACGTATGCCTCGGTGGTGACCTCGCCTGCAACGTGGACCAGGCCTGTAGTGACGAGGGTTTCTACTGCGACCCGTGATTTAGGGTCCTTTGCCAGCATGGCGTCGAGGATGGCATCGCTAATCTGGTCACAGATCTTGTCCGGGTGGCCTTCGGTGACAGATTCCGAGGTAAACAGGCGCAGGTCGCTGCGGACGGGATTGGCTGAATTCACTTGATCACTCTACTTGGTTCGACCGACAGGATGGCGGGTTGGGTGACGGACTGTGTGCGGGACTGCGTGACTGGCGCGAGACTAGCCGCGACCCGACAGGGCTGCTGCTACCCGGGCCACCACGGCCGCGGCTACGTCGGCTTTGGTACCGATAACCTCAACAGGTTCGGCGCCGCCGGCGTCGAGGATGGTTGCGATCGTGTCATCACGGCCGAACACCTTGCCGTCGCCCACCTGATTCAGCACCAGGTAGTCGCAGCCTTTGCGTGTCAGCTTCTCCCACGCATGGTCCAGAGGGTTTCCGGTGGGGTCGCCGGTTTCGGCAGCGAACCCGACGATGACCGGTCCGGCACCTGCCGCACCACGCTGCTCGGCACTGCGTTGTTCAACTGCTTCCCGCAGGATGTCGGGGGTGCGCACCAGCGTGATCACCGGGTCGACGCCGTCGGTTCGCTTCTTGATTTTGGTGAGTACCGGGTCCGCGGGGCGGAAGTCGGCGACCGCTGCGGCCATGATCAGCACGTCGGCTTGCTTGGCTGCGCTAAGGGTGGCGATCCTCAGCTCCTCGGCGGTCTCCACCTGCACCAGTTCGACGCCGTCGGGCGCGGCGACTTCAACGTGGGCGACAATCAGCTCAACGGTCGCCCCCTCGGCGAGGGCAGCGGCGGCCAGGGCCATGCCCTGTTTCCCCGAGGAGCGGTTGCCGAGGTAACGGACCGGATCGATCGGTTCACGGGTGCCGCCGGCGGTGATCACCACGCGGCGTCCGGCGAGCGAACCGTTGGCTGTGCCATCGCCCGTGGGACGATCTGCTGAGGCGCCGCGCGCTGCACCATGCGCGGCCAGTGCGGCAGCGTAAATGGCGGCGGGTTCGGGCAGCCTGCCCGCGCCCGAATCGGTGCCGGTCAACCGTCCGGAGGCGGGATCGAGCACGACGATGCCACGGTTTCGGAGGGTCGCCACGTTGGCGACGGTGGCCGGGTGATGCCACATTTCGGTGTGCATGGCCGGTGCCATCAGGACGGGACAGCTGGCCATCAGCAGGGTCCCAGTCAACAGATCGTTGGCAAGTCCGGCGGCCGCCCGGGCGAGGAGGTCGGCGGTGGCGGGCGCGACGACGACCAGGTCGGCGTGCTGCCCCAGCCGGACGTGATTGACCTTGTCGACATCGTCGAACACGCTGTTGCTGACCGGGTTGCCGGAAAGGGCCTCCCAGGTCGCGGTTCCCACGAACCGCGTGGCGGCGTCGGTGGGGATCACCGTGACGTCGTGCCCCGCTTCGGTAAAAAGTCGGAGGAGGGAAGCCACCTTATAGGCGGCGATCCCTCCCCCGACTCCGAGAATTATGCGCACGTGGTTAGGTGATGCGTTGTTACTGCTCGGTGGGTTCGACCGGCGTGGAGACGAGCATGCCCTCGTTGATTTCGCGCAGGGCGATCGAGAGTGGCTTTTCGTTCAGGCGGGTGTCGACCAGCGGCCCAACATACTCGAACAGACCCTCGTGGAGCTGGGAGTAGTACGCGTTGATCTGGCGGGCACGCTTGGCACCGTAGATCACCAGGGCATACTTCGAGTCCGACGCCTCCAGCAGGGAGTCGATCGGCGGGTTGATGATGCCTTCAGGCTGTGTTGACACAAATACTCCGTAAATGGTTCAGATTGTGTAAATGGTTCAGATTGTTGGTGGCTGCCGAGCTTCCGGGTCGCCTGTCTAGCGCTCGAGAGGGCTCAATCCCATCAGTGATACAAGCTCGTCCGCTGCCCGCTGAACACTGTCATTGACCACCGTGTGATCGAATTCAGGTTCCGCAGCAAGTTCTAGTTTAGCGGTTTCCAGCCGTTGCTGCTGTTCCTCCTCGGTTTCGGTTCCGCGGCCAACCAACCGGCGCACCATTTCCTCCCAGCTGGGAGGGGACAGGAACACGAAATTTGCTTCAGGCATTGACATTTTGACCTGCCGTGCGCCTTGCAGATCAATCTCCAGCAACACCGACTTTCCGTCGGCCATGGCGGCGTCGACCGTCCGGCGGAGGGTGCCGTACCGGTTCCGTCCGTGCACCAGTGCCCACTCCAGCAGCTGCTCCGACGCCACCAGGTCGTCAAACTCGGCATTGCTGACGAAGAAGTAGTGGACGCCGTCCACCTCCCCCGGCCGTGCTGGTCTGGTGGTGGCCGAAACCGACAGCCAGACCTGCGGATAATTGTCGCGGATATAGGTGGATACGGTTCCCTTACCGACGGCCGTTGGCCCGGCGAGTACTGTCAGCCGAGGCTGCGACACGTGGTTCCTCACTTGTAGGGTTCCTGGTTTCGCCCCGTTCAGGGCGAAGGATCCTGCTTTGCTAAATGTTCGATCAGGGCCCGGCGCTGGTGTACTCCCAGCCCACGCACGCGGCGTGTCGCCGCGATGCCGACGTCGTTCATGATGCCCGCTGCCCGCACCTCGCCGACGCCGGGTAGTGCTTTCAGCAGGTCGATGACTTTCAGGCGGCCCACTGCCACGTCCCTGGACATGCCGTTGACCACGTCGCCGACGGTGGTCTCCCCGGTTTTCAATTTCACCTTCAGTTCGGCCCTGACGGCACGGGCCGCTGTGGCTTTCTCGCGCGCTCGCGTCCGTTCGGAGTCCGATAGCGGCTTCAAGCTCACAAGTGCTCCCCTGCAGTAGGCACCGTCCCGCGCTAAACGCTCGGGAAAATGCGATTCTTGTGGAATGGGCTTGCACTGAACCTATCTGTACTGAGGTCCCAAAATCAATTGCCGAGGTCAGCCAGCGCGAGTTCGGCGGCCGCCCGCAGCCTGCCGCGATCGGGGCCCGCAGCAAGGATGCTGCGGCTGGCGCTGGCAAGTACCAGGGACGACGCAGCACCAAAGGTGTCAGTGATTTCCGCTCCCCCTGCACCCTGGGCGCCGATTCCGGGAGCAAGAATCGGCCCGTTCAACTGGCCAAGATCCAGACCAACGTCCCGCACCGCTGCCCCCACTGTGGCTCCGACCACCAACCCCACCGAGCCAAGGCCGACGGCGTCCCGATTCTCCCACGCAGCGGCGTCGGCAATCACCCGTGCGACGGCGTGACCGACGGTAGATCCGGTGTCAGTCCCGGTGTCAGTCCCCGTGCCGGCCCCGGCGCAACCACTCCTCACCCGGGCGAGCTGAATGTCAGCGCCCTCAGGGTTGGAGGTCAGCGCCAGCACAAACACCCCGCGGCCGGTCTGGGCCGCGAGATCCAAGGCAGGGCGCAGCGATTCGAATCCCAAATACGGGTTCACTGTCACGGCATCGGCCGCCAGCGCTGACCCGTCCCGCAGCCAGGCGTCCGCGTAGGCCGCCATGGTGGAGCCAATATCGCCGCGCTTCGCATCGGCGATGGTCAGTACCCCCTGATCCGCGGCGGCGGCGAGGAAGTGTTCCAGCGCAGCCAGCCCGGCAGAGCCGTGCCGTTCAAACAACGCCACCTGCGGTTTGAGGATGCAGGCCGTCTCCCCCACAGCCTCCAACACCGTCAGGGCGAACCGCTCACACCCGTCGGCGTCGTCGCTCAGCCCCCAGGCGCTGAGCAACGCAGGGTGCGGGTCGATCCCGACGCACAGGTTGCCCCGGGCCTGCATCCGGGCGGCGAGGCGTGCTCCGAACGTCGGGTTACCGTGCCGCATCGCGGGCTTCGGTGGCGGCACGCAGATTGGCCGCGTGCTCCTGGAGACTGGTGACCGACCATTCGTAGGACCGCATCGCCTCGATCGCCTGCACTGCAGCACCGAACTCGGGGATGGTGGTGATCACCGGCAGACCGTAGGACGTTGCGGCGGCGCGGATTTCGTACCCGTCGCCGCGGGCCTGGCCGCCGGAGGGGGTGTTGATGATCATGTCGATGGTGCCGTCGGTGATCAGATCAACCACAGTCCCCTCGCCCTGGTCACCGGTACCCTCAGCAATCTTGCGCACCGTGGTGGCCTGAATGCCGTTTCGTCGCAGCACATCGGCGGTGCCGCCGGTGGACAGGATCTCGAAGCCGAGATCCACCAGCCGTTTGACCGGCATGATGATCGAGCGCTTGTCCCGGTTGGCGACCGACACGAACACCCGTCCCTCGGTGGGGAGCGCCGCGTTCGCTGCGGCCTGGCTTTTGGCGAAGGCTGTGTCGAAATACTTGTCGATCCCCATCACTTCGCCCGTTGACCGCATTTCCGGGCCGAGCAGGGAATCCACCACCGTGCCATCGGTGGTCCGGAACCTGCTGAACGGCAGCACCGCTT
Organism: Arthrobacter glycogeni; assembly: GCF_054511155.1. Classification (NCBI taxonomy): domain Bacteria; kingdom Bacillati; phylum Actinomycetota; class Actinomycetes; order Micrococcales; family Micrococcaceae; genus Arthrobacter; species Arthrobacter glycogeni. The sequence goes on from NZ_JBTNDE010000020.1 coordinate 17,232, forward strand.
CCTTGACCGAGACGGGAGCGTCGAGGGGCAGGTCGCCGCCGTCGCCAGTTGCCGGCAGCAGTCCGTGGACGCCGCGCAGCTCGGCGATACTCACCCCGGTGCCGATCAGGGCGGCGCCCTTCGCCAGCTGCACGCCGGTGGCTTTGGAGACGAACGGTACGGTGCGCGAGGCCCGCGGGTTGGCTTCCAGGACGTAGAGCACGTCTGAGGCCAGGGCGAACTGAATGTTGATCAGTCCCCGGACCCCCACCCCTGCGGCGATAGCCAGGGTGGCTTCCCTGACCCGCTGCAGGATGTCGGCGCCCAGGGTGATCGGCGGCAGGACGCAGGCCGAGTCGCCGGAGTGGATCCCGGCCTCCTCGATGTGTTCCATGATGCCGCCGAGGTACAGGTCGGTGCCGTCGTAGAGGGCGTCGACGTCGATCTCGATGGCGTCTTCCAGGAACCTATCGATCAGGACCGGGTGAGCCTCGGTGATCTCGGTGGCGTTGGCGATGTAGCGGGAAAGGTTCGCTTCGTCGTAGACAATCTCCATGCCGCGTCCACCCAGAACATAGGACGGGCGGACCAGGACCGGGTACCCGATCTCGTCGGCGATCTTCTTGGAGTCCTCAAACGAGACTGCCGTACCGTTCTTCGGTGCTGTCAACCCCGCCGTGTCGAGGACCCGGCTGAACGCCCCCCGATGTTCGGCCAGGTCGATGGCTTCCGGGGACGTGCCGAGGATGGGGATGCCGGCGTCGGCCAGTTCTTGCGCCAGTTTCAGCGGGGTCTGCCCGCCGAGCTGCACGAACACTCCCATCACGCCGCCGGTGCGCTCCTCGGCCGCGATGACCTCGAGGACGTCCTCGAGGGTCAGCGGTTCGAAGTACAGCCGGGTGGAGATGTCGTAGTCGGTGGAGACGGTCTCGGGGTTGCAGTTGATCATCACCGTTTCGTAGCCGGCCTGGCGCAAGGCCATCGAGGCGTGCACGCAGGAGTAGTCGAACTCGATGCCCTGCCCGATCCGGTTGGGGCCGGAGCCCAGGATGATGATCGACGGTTTGGCGTGCTGGCCCACCTCGTCCTCCTCGTCGTAGGACGAGTAGTGGTACGGGGTGTAGGCGGCGAATTCGGCCGCGCACGTGTCGACGGTCTTGTAGACCGGGCGGACGCCGAGCGCGTGGCGGACCCCGCGCACCACCGCCTCAGGAGTGTGGGTGAGCGAGCCGATCTGTTCGTCGGAGAAGCCGTGGCGCTTGGCGAGGCGCAGCAGATCCTCGGTCAAGGACGGCGCCTCCCGGACCGTCGCCGCAACCTCGTTGAGCAGCACCAGCTGGTCGAGGTACCAGGGGTCGATGCCCGTCGCCTGGTAGAGCTCGTCGATGGTGCCGCCGCCGAGCAGTGCCTGCTGGACCTGGGCGAGCCGCTCGGTGGTGGGCCGTTTAGCGGCGGTGATCAGGGCCGGCACATCGATGTCGATGGAGGTGTCGAAGGACAGCTGGGAGCCCTTCTGCTCGAGGGAGCGCAGGGCCTTCTGGAGCGCCTCGGTGAAGTTTCTCCCGATGGCCATCGCTTCACCCACCGACTTCATGGTGGTGGTCAGGGTGGGGTCAGCCGCCGGGAACTTCTCGAAGGCAAACCGGGGCACCTTGACCACCACGTAGTCCAGGGTAGGTTCGAACGACGCCGGGGTCTTCTGGGTGATGTCGTTTGGGATCTCGTCGAGGGTGTAGCCGAGGGAGAGCTTGGTGGCGATCTTCGCGATCGCGAACCCGGTGGCCTTGGACGCCAGGGCTGAGGACCGGGAGACCCGCGGGTTCATCTCGATGACGACGATGCGTCCGGTGTCGGGCTCGATGGCGAACTGGATGTTGCAGCCGCCGGTGTCGACGCCCACCTCGCGGATGATGGCGATCGAGATGTCCCGCAGGTGCTGGTATTCGCGGTCGGTGAGGGTCATCGCCGGGGCGACGGTGATCGAGTCGCCGGTGTGCACGCCCACGGGGTCGAGGTTCTCGATGGAGCAGACGACCACCACATTGTCGTTCCTGTCGCGCATCATCTCGAGTTCGTACTCTTTCCAGCCGAGAATGCTTTCTTCGAGGAGCACCTCGGTGGTGGGGCTGTACTGCAGGCCCTGACCCACGATCCGGCGCAGATCCTTCTCGCTGTATGCCAGCCCCGACCCCAGGCCACCCATGGTGAAGGAGGGGCGAACTACCATCGGGTATCCGAGGTCCGTGGCGGCGTCCAGTGCTTCGTCAATGGAGTGGATGATCGTGGACCTGGCGGATTCGGCGCCGCAACGGGCTACCACGCCCTTGAACTTCTCGCGGTCCTCCCCCAGTTCGATGGCTGCGATGTTGGCTCCGATCAGTTCCACACCGTACTTGTCGAGCACTCCATTTTTGTCGAGTGCAATGGCCGTGTTGAGGGCGGTCTGTCCGCCCAGGGTCGGCAGGAGCGCGTCGGGGCGTTCCTTCTCGATGATCTTTGCCACCACCTCCGGCGTGATGGGTTCCACATAGGTGGCGTCAGCGAATTCCGGGTCCGTCATGATGGTGGCCGGGTTGGAGTTCACCAGGATGACCCGCAAGCCCTCCTCCTTCAGCACCCGCAACGCCTGCGTCCCCGAATAGTCGAACTCGGCGGCCTGGCCGATGACGATCGGACCGGAGCCAATGACCATGACGCTCTTGAGGTCGGTTCTGCGTGGCATCTAGTGTGTTTCCTTATCGTCGGCGCTGCCTGGCTGGTCATCGGAGCGGGTGTCGGCCATCAACTGGATGAACCGGTCAAACAGGTACGCGGAATCATGGGGGCCCGCGGCAGCCTCCGGGTGGTACTGGACGGAGAAGGCGGGCAGGTCGAGGCAGGCCAGGCCCTCGACGACGTCGTCGTTCAGGCTCACATGGCTGACCTCAACCCTGCCGAAGCGTGCCTCAGGAGCCTGGGTGGGACCATCAAGGGGCGCGTCGACGGCGAAACCATGGTTCTGGGAGGTGATTTCCACCTTCCCGGTACGCCGATCCAGCACGGGCTGGTTGATGCCCCGGTGGCCGTACCTGAGCTTGTAAGTGCCGAAGCCGAGCGCGCGGCCCAGGATCTGGTTGCCGAAGCAGATGCCAAAGAACGGGATCCGCGCGTCGAGCACCTCCCTGAGCAGAGCGACCTGCGGGTCGGCGGTTGCCGGATCGCCTGGTCCGTTGGACATGAACACGCCGTCGGGCGCTTCCCGCACCACCTCGGCGAAGGTCGACGTGGCGGGAAGCACCACGGTGCGCACCCCCCGCTGGGCGAAGTGCCTGGGGGTCATCGACTTGATTCCCAGGTCCAGGGCGGCGACGGTGAACAGGGGCTCGCCCTCCCAGCCGTTCTCCGACGGTTCAACAACGTACCGGCCCGTCGCGCTGACCTCCTCGGCGAGGCGCGCACCCTTCATGGACTCCTGGCCGGCGACCTGCGCCAGCAGCTCTGCGTCGGAGCCGGTGGCGGCCGGTCCGGAGAAGATGCCTGCCTTCATGGCGCCGCGTTCACGCAGATGGCGGGTGACTGCCCGGGTGTCAACGCCCTGGATGCCAACGATTCCCTGGTCGTGGAGCTGACCGTCGAGGCTCTGTTCGGATCGCCAGTTGGAAGGGCGGCGGGCCGCGTCCCGCACAATGTAGCCGGCCACCCAAATTCGACGCGACTCGGCATCGGCGGCGTTGACCCCGGTGTTGCCGATGTGGGGGGCCGTCTGTACCACCAGCTGGCGGGCGTAGGACGGGTCGGTGATGGTCTCCTGGTACCCGGTCATCCCGGTGGCGAAGACCGCTTCGCCCAGGGCGGTGCCCTGCGCGCCGTAGCTGCGGCCGCGGAAGGTGCGGCCGTCCTCGAGGATCAGGACTGCGGCGCTCTCTGGGGCGGGCTGGCTGGAATCTGTCACTGTATGTCCTCCGGGGGGTTCTGGGTCCGTGACGGGGTTCGGGGGTCGACTGCGTGTCGGGGGTCGACTGCGTGTCGAGGGTCGGGTGGGGCGAGGTCCGACGCGGCGTGGAGAAGGCCGGTACGGGCGTCGGCGTGGCGGGTCCGGAATCCGGTGTCGACGGCGGTTCCGTTGAGCTCCCAGGTGAAGACCACCAGTCCGTCCTTCTCGACGAATTTGCCGGCCATGCCCCGGTCCAGCCTGACGCTGGTGAGGTCGGTCCGCCTGATAAAGAGGTCCCGCGCTCCGCTGCGGACGATCAGGATCCCTTCCACATGGACGGTCGCGGTGGCATTGGACTTGACGCCCAGGCCGTGGACGGCGATGCGATCGAGCCAGTCTCCCGCCGTCGTCGTGACGATGTACTGACCGTTCGCGACGTACGACGGTTCGCTGAGGGTGACGGGGGCCTCGGGCGGGGCCGAGATGTCCCGTTGCCGGGAGAGGCGGCCGCGCCAGCCCAAGGCGCCAAGGGTGACGACGACGGCGATGGTGCCCAGTGAGAGGGCGACGGGCGTTAGCCAGTCCATGGTGATTCCTCAGCTGCAGTTGGGTGGGGTGTGTTCAGGCGGCCGTTCAACACCGTGGGGTGGCCCCTGAAAAATGTGGCGTGGACCGCCCCGGGTAGTTCGATGCCAGCAAACGGGCTGTTGCGGCCCATGGTGGCCATTTTATCCGGATCGACCACCCAGCGGGCCTCCGGGTCGACGAGTATGACGTTGGCTGCCTCACCCTCGGCGAGGGGGCGGCCCTGCTGGTCGAGGCCACCGATCGCCGCCGGGGTGCGGGAGGTGACCCGCGCGAAACCTACCCAGTCCATCAGCCCGGTGGAGATCATGGTGTGCTGCACCACCGACAGCGCGGTTTCCAGTCCGGTCATGCCCATCGCCGCCTGCGCCCACTCGCAGTCCTTGTGCTCGGAGGGGTGCGGGGCATGATCGGTGCCGACGACGTCGATGGTGCCGTCGGCGAGGGCTTCGCGCAGGGCCTGGACGTCTTCGCCGGTGCGCAACGGCGGGTTCACCTTGTAGACCGGGTTGTAGCTACGGACCAGTTCGTCGGTGAGCAGCAGGTGGTGCGGGGTGACCTCGGCGGTGACCCTGATACCCCGAGCCTTGGCCCAGCGGATGATGTCCACCGACCCCGCGGTTGAGACGTGGCAGACGTGCAGCCGGGACTGGACGTGGTGTGCCAGGAGGACGTCCCGGGCGACGATGCTTTCCTCGGCGACGGCGGGCCAGCCGGTGAGTCCGAGCACGGCGGAGACGGCGCCCTCGTTCATTTGCGCGCCCTCGGTTAGCCGGGGTTCCTGGGCGTGCTGGGCGATCACGCCGTCGAACGCCTTGACGTACTCCAGCGCGCGGCGCATCAGGACGGGATCGCTGACGCACACCCCATCGTCGGAAAAAACCCTGACGCCGGCGCGGGAATCGGCCATGGCACCGAGTTCGGCGAGCTGGGTCCCGCCGAGGCCAACTGTGACAGCACCCACGGGCCGGACTTCCACCCAGCCGGCGCGCCGTCCCAGGCTGTAAACCTGTTCCACCACCCCGGCGGTGTCGGCCACGGGGGTGCTGTTGGCCATGGCGTGGACCGCTGTGAACCCGCCCAGCGCTGCGGCTCGGGTCCCGGTTTCGACAGTTTCCGCGTCCTCGCGCCCCGGTTCGCGGAGGTGGGTGTGCAGGTCCACCAGCCCGGGAAGGGCAACGAGGCCGTCGGCGTCAACGACCGTGGCGCCCGCAGCTGAGAGTCCCCGACCGACGCCGGCGATCACCCCGTCGGCGATGAGCAGGTCTGCCCGGTCCCGACCGAGCAGCGCAGCGCCACGAATGAGATAGCGGGCCGGGGCAGGTGCGGTCATCGTGGGTTCTCCTGGGTCAGGGTGGTGGCGGGGCTGGAATGGGGCTCGTCCTCGCCGGAGAGCAGTAGGTAGAGGGCGGCCATCCTCACGGAGACTCCGTTGCGCACCTGGGCAAGAACTGTTGAGCGGGGCGAATCGGCTGCTGCGGCCGAGATCTCGAGGCCACGGTTCATCGGTCCGGGGTGCATGATGACCGTGTGCTTCAGGCCGTGGGTGTCGAGTGCCGCCAGCCGGGCGTCGTCGAACCCCCAGCGCCGTGAATACTCGCGGGTGGAGGGGAAGAAGGCGGCGTTCATCCGTTCGGCCTGAAGCCGCAGCATCATCACCGCGTCCGGGCCTGCAGCCAGCGCCTCGTCGAGGTCGTAAGTGATCCGGCAGGGCCACTGCTCCGCGCCGACCGGGACCAGGGTGGGCGGAGCCACCAGGGTGACCGAGGCACCAAGGGTCTCGAGCAGCCACAGGTTGGAACGGGCTACCCGGGAATGCAGGACGTCGCCGACGAGCGTCACCGCCATCCCCGCCAGGTCGGAGCCCACTGAGGGGACTCCTGAGATCTTCGCCCAATGGCGGCGGAGCGTGAACGCGTCGAGCAGCGCCTGGGTGGGGTGCTCATGCATCCCGTCGCCCGCGTTGATGACCGCCGCGTCGATCCAGCCCGACGTCGCCAGGCGGGCCGGAGCACCTGACGCCCAGTGCCTGATCACCACCGCATCGGCGCTCATCGCCTCGAGGGTCTGTGCCGTATCTTTCAACGATTCGCCCTTGGAGACGGAGGAGCCCTTCACGGCGAAGGTGATGACGTCGGCTGAGAGCCGTTTCGCTGCGGCTTCGAAAGAAATCCGGGTCCTGGTGGAGTCCTCGAAGAAGAGGTTCACCACGGTGCGGCCGCGGAGCGCCGGGAGCTTCTTGATTTCCCGTTCGCCGACCGCCGACATTTCCTCGGCGACGTCGAGGATCCGGATGGCATCCAGGCGGGACAGGTCGCGGGTGGAGAGCAGGTGCCTCACGCGGGGCCCTCGATCACAACGTGGTTGATGGGCTGGCCCGCGACGACGTCGATTTCCGCCAGCTGGACGCGCACTTTCTCGGCTGATGAGGTGGGGAGATTTTTGCCCACATGGTCGGCGCGGATGGGCAGTTCGCGGTGACCGCGGTCCACGAGAACTGCCAGCCGGACTGCCCGCGGGCGGCCGAGGTCCACCAGCGCGTCGAGTGCGGCGCGGATGGTTCGCCCGGAATACAGGACGTCGTCGACCAGAATCACCACTTTGTTGTCGATGCCCGACGGCGGTAGCTGCGTTGGCAGGGGCGGCCGGGTGGGGTGGTGGCGGAGGTCATCACGGAACATTGTCACATCGAGCTGGCCGACGATGGCAGCCGGGTCGAGCTGTGATCCGGTGGCCTGATATTCGGCTGCGACAATTTTGCGGGCCAGGCGCTGGGCGAGCGGATAGCCGCGCCGCGGGATGCCCAGCAGCACCAGATCGGTGGTGCCCTTGTTGGCTTCAAGGATTTCGTGGGCGATGCGGGTGAGCGCTCGGTCAATATCGGCTTCGGCGAGAACGACACGCGACACAACACTCTCGGGCTGAGGTGCAGGCATAGTCATTGAACGCTTCCTCCTTCCCCGCCTCACAGGACGGAATTTAAAGGTTGGTTGCGTTGTCAAAACTATCACAGCGGGTACAAGCCACCCCTGTGACGATCTAGTGTGTGAGAATGAGAACGACGGCAAAGACGACGACGGCGGCGCCGCCCCCCTGGGGATCACCACAACCTGTCCCACCGCTGTGGGATCGGAGCGTCCGGAAGGGCCCCGGCGTGATCAATGTGCTCCTCGTGGCCGTGGCGGCCCTGGTCATGGTGGCACTGGCCTGGTTCCTCAGCACCACCCTTGGCGGCGGAGCCCTCATCGTATGCTGCATCCTCGCGCTGATCCCCCTGGCAATCTGTGTGGCGGGACTGCTGTGGATTGACCGCTGGGACCCCGAGCCCCGCGGGGCGCTCTGGTTCGCGTTTCTGTGGGGCGCAGGGATATCGGTGGTCGCGACCCTGGTCCTCGGTAGCTATGTCACAGAGTTGCTGTCGCTGGCGTTGGCGTCGACCCCGTCCGATGTGATTGGCCCGGTGCTGCAGGCACCCCTAGTGGAGGAGATCGCCAAAGGGCTTGGCGTCCTGGTGCTGGTGTTCTCCCGGCGTAGCCACTTCGACGGGCCAGTGGACGGCATTGTCTACGCCGGGATGGTCGGAGCGGGCTTCGCGTTTACCGAGAATATTCTGTACTTCGGGGCCGCAGCACTGGACGGCGGCGGCCTGGGCGGACTAGTTTCGATCTTCGTGATCAGGGGTCTGTTTTCCCCGTTTGCCCATGTGATGTTTACCGCCGCGCTGGGCGTGATATTGGGGCTGGCGGTTGCCCGCAGCGGCACCCGCCACATTTTCCCGGCCTTCCTGGTGGGGCTGGTGCCGGCAATTGCAGGGCACATGTTGTGGAACGGCGGCCTGCTGGTGCTGTTCACCGACTTTTTCGAGTTCTACTTCCTGATCCAGCTGCCCCTTTTTCTCGCCGCACTGGCAAACATCGTGGCCCTGCGGCGGGCCGAACGGCGCCTCACCGAAGAGCGTCTCGGCGGCTATGCGGCCGCCGGCTGGTTCACCGCGCAGGAGGTCACCATGCTGGCAACCAGGGGCGGGCGGTCACAGGCGCTTGGCTGGGCACGCCGGTTCGGCCGGCAGCGCAGCATGAAAGCGTTCATCGGGTCCGCCACCCGGCTGGCGTTCACCCGGCAGCGCATCGTCGCCAGCCACGATGTCACGCTCAACACCGCGCGGGAGCAGCAACTGCTGGCTGACGTCACCCGGCTCCGCCACGAACTGTTGACGACGGCAGCGGGCAACGCCAGCCGCTGAGACGGGACCTGGCCTCCACGTCGCCGGCGCAGTCACCGGATCCAGCTCAGCTGCCCCAGGCTGTGACCGCTACCTGCCTGACGATCTTGCCCTCGCTGTCCAGATCGGCGGTGGCCATACACAGGACGTCCGTGCCGTCGTCGTACCGGCAGGCCTCTGTGTAGGCCAGCTGGTTCCCGCTCACCACGGGATTTTCCAACCGGTGCGTCATCTCCCGTGAGCACACATCGCGGAGGTGCTCCGCGATCTGTTCACTGCCCCGGTAGGTGCGCGGTCGCGCCGGTGGGTGGTCGTTGTCCACCTCGGTGAGCTCCGCGTTCTCCGCGTAGAGCGAGGCGAGGAGGGTGGCGTCGCGACCCTCAAGGCCGCGACGGAGCGTATCGACCCCGAATGCAGATTCAGTTTTCATCACATAACTCCCTGCCAGTGATTCCAGTAATAACCAATGTTATTACCGATTTCCGGGCAAGGCTATCGTGATATTCGCGGACCCGGGCGACGAAGGGTGAGGCAGGGGTGCTGTTAGGCCAGTAGGGTCGGCTTGAGCTGCTGCAGGCGCCCCAGCAGGCCGTTGACGAAGGCTGGCGATTCGTCGGTGGAGAGCATTTTGGCGAGTTCGACTGCTTCGCTGACGGCGACGCCGTCGGGCACGTCCGCGTTGTAAAGCAACTCCCAGGCACCCACCCGGAGGATCATCCGGTCCACTGCTGGCATCCGGTCGAGGGTCCAGCCCTGCGAGTAGGTGCCGAGGAACTCGTCGATCTGCTCGCCCTGGGTCATGACGCCCTCGATGATGTCCACCGAATAGGGGGCCACCACCGTGTCGGTCTTCTCCCGCCGGGCTTTGAGCGCCTCGAGCGGTGAGACGGAGCGCTGCTCCGCCTCGAAAAGGATGTCCAGTGCCCTGCGGCGGGCTTTACTGCGGGCACTCACTCGTTGACGCGTCCCAAGTAATCGCCGGTTCGGGTGTCGACCTTGACCTTGGTGCCGGTCTCCAGGAACAGCGGGACCTGGATGTCGTAGCCGGTTTCGACGGTGGCTGGCTTGGTGCCACCGGTGGAGCGGTCGCCCTGCAGGCCGGGCTCGGTGTAGGTCACCTCAAGAACCACCGACGGCGGCAGCTCAACGTAGAGGGCCGATCCCTCGTGCATGGCGATCGTGACCATGAGGCTCTCGAGCATGAAGTTCTCGGCCTGGCCGACGGTCTTGCCGGGAACGGTGAGCTGATCGAAATCCGAGGTGTCCATGAAAACGAAGTCTTCTCCGTCTTTGTACAGGTACTGGTAGTCACGGCGGTCCACTGTGGCGGTCTCGATCTTCAACCCGGCGTTGAACGTCTTGTCGACTACCTTGCCCGACAGGATGTTGCGCAGCTTGGTGCGGACAAAGGCACCACCCTTGCCCGGCTTGACGTGCTGGAACTCGAGAACGTTCCACAAGTTGCCTTCGAGCTTGAGCACCGTGCCGTTTTTGATGTCGTTTGTGGTAGCCACAGGGTCTCTTTCGTGTTAACACATCGGCGTCCGGGCAGGAGTATCCGGAGGCCACATGCGGTGAGGTGGGAAAAGTCCAGAGCCCATTCTACCTTGTGTGGTGTGGACTCCGGGTGCGGTGCGGTAATCAGGAGGCAATCTCCTGGTAGGCGGCAAACAGCAGTGAGGTGTCGGGCACCTCGAGCATCCCGGGGCGGGCGACGTCGTCGAGCACCACGAACCGCAGGAGGTCACCGCGTGACTTCTTGTCCCGGCGCATCCCGTCCAGCAGTGCCGCCCACCGGTCCCGGCGATAGGTTACCGGCAGTTCGAGGAGCTCAAGAACGCTGCGGTGGCGGTCGGCTGTCTCGTCGCTGAGCCGGCCGACCATGCGGGAGAGCTCGGCAGCGAAAACCAACCCTACCGACACGGCAGCGCCGTGCCGCCACGAGTAGCGTTCAGCCAGTTCGATCGAATGGCCCAGGGTGTGCCCGTAGTTGAGGAATTCCCGGCGACCCTGATCCCTAAGGTCCTCCGATACGAACTCGGCCTTCACCGCGACGGCGCGTTCGATGAGTTCGCGGACCGTCGCGGAACCGGCGTCGGACACCGCCGCGGGATCAGCCTCGATCAGCTCCAGAATGCGCGGATCGGCGATGAAGCCGCATTTGACCACCTCGGCCATGCCGGTGAGCAGCTCGTTGCGCGGCAGTGTCGCCAGGGCGTCGAGATCCGCCAGGACGGCTGCCGGCGGGTGAAACGCTCCGACCAGGTTTTTGCCCTCGGCCGTGTTGATGCCGGTCTTCCCCCCGACGGCGGCGTCCACCATGCCGAGCAGGCTCGTGGGAAGGTGCACCACCTTGACGCCACGCAGCCAGGTGGCAGCGACGAAGCCGGCCAGGTCGGTGACCGCTCCCCCACCCACCGCGACGACGGCGTCGGACCGGGTGAAGTCGTTCTGCCCCAGAACCTGCCAGCAGAAGGCCGCCACCTGAATGTGCTTGCCCTCTTCGGCGTCGGGAATCTCTGCTGTCACAGCGGTGAACCCGGCGTCGGCCAACTCGGCGCGCACCGTGTCTCCGGTGCTCCTGAGCGCCCGCGGGTGGATTACCAGGACCCGTCGCACCCGCTCGCCCAGGACAGCAGGGAGCCGTTCGAGTAGCCCGTGGCCGATGACCACTTCGTAGTTCTCGGCGGCGGTGGTCCCCGTAACTCTGATGGTTGTCGGTTCATTGGTGACTATCGGCTCATTGGCCATGGCTGTCCCCTCCTTTGTTCTGGTTCAGCTGAAGATGTTCGGTGAGCTCGGTGACGAGCTGATCAATGCTCAGGCCCCGGGTGTCGAGCACATGATCGGCCAGGCGCTCGTAGATCGGCCGGCGTTCCCGATCCATCCGGGTCCAGGCTTCGAGCGGGTCGTCCGCCAGGAGTGGCCTGCTCCGGTCGCGGGTAATCCGGCGTCGCACGGTGGCAAGGTCAGCGTCGAGGAAGACGACCCGCGCGCCGGCAAGTAGGATGCGGGTGCCATTGTCGAGGACGGCGCCGCCGCCCAGCGAGACCACCTGGTTGGCGGGGGCGCCCCCGAGCACCTCAGCGACGACGCGTGCCTCAAGCGCTCTGAACGCCGGCTCACCCTGCCGAGCGAAGATCATGCTGATCCGCCCGTGCCGCCGGACGATGAGCTGGTCGGTGTCCACGAAGGTCCAGCCGAGGCGCGCGGCGAGGCTGGCACCGACAGCTGATTTGCCGGTAGCCATCAGTCCGATAAAAACCACCGGCCCGACGGCGGGTGAGGGCATCAGTTCCCGGCCGAATTCAGCGATGTTGGGATGGCCGTCAGGTAGGATTCGAGGTTGCGTGAGGTCTCCTGGACCGAGTCCCCGCCAAACTTTTCGGTCACCGCTTCGGCGATCACGAGGGCTACCATCGCCTCAGCGACCACGCCCGCCGCTGGGACGGCACACACGTCGGAGCGCTGGTGGTGGGCGCGGGCCGCGTCCCCGGTGCTGACATCGATGGTGCGCAGTGCCCGTGGGACGGTAGCGATCGGCTTCATGGCGGCGCGCACCCGGAGGGTGTCGCCGATACTCATACCCCCCTCGATACCGCCGGCGCGGTTGCTGGTGCGTTCGATCATGCCCGAGTCGCCGCGCACCATCTCGTCGTGGGCTTTGGACCCTCGCCGCGCCGCGGTGAGGAACCCATCGCCGACCTCGACGCCTTTGATGGCCTGGATGCCCATCAGCGCAGCAGCGAGCCGGGAATCGAGCCGCCGGTCCCAGTGCACGTAACTTCCCAGGCCCGGTGGCAGTCCATAGACCACTACCTCAACCACACCGCCGAGGGTTTCGCCCTCCTTGTGGGCGGCATCCACCTCGGACACCATAGCCAGGGAGGTTTCCCGGTCAAAGCAGCGCAACGGATCCTGGTCGAGCGCGAGCACATCGGTGGGGCGGGGCAGCTCCGAGCCTTCGGGAACCGCAACCGAGCCGACGGCCACCGTGTGACTGACGAGGCTGATGCCAAGTGCCGAGAGGAACCGTGCGGCTACTTCCCCCAGGGCAACCCGCGCGGCTGTTTCCCGGGCGCTGGCACGTTCGAGGACCGGCCGTGCCTCGTCGAACCCGTACTTCTGCATTCCGGTGAAGTCGGCGTGGCCCGGCCGCGGGCGGGTGAGCGGCGAGTTCCGGGCCAGCGCGGCCAGATCGGAGGGATCCACCGGGTCGGCTGACATAATCTGGTCCCACTTGGGCCATTCGGTGTTGCCCACCTGGACGGCGACAGGTCCGCCCTGGGTGATCCCGTGACGGACGCCTCCGATGATGCTGACCTGGTCCTGCTCGAATTTCATCCGGGCACCCCGACCGTAGCCGAGCCGCCTGCGGGCCAGTGCCGCCTGGATGTCACTGCTCGTGATCTCCACGCCTGCAGGCATTCCTTCAATAATTCCCACCAGTGCCGGTCCGTGGGATTCTCCGGCAGTTAACCAACGCAACATGCTTCCAATCCTGCCACGGTAACTGTACTGTTTCAGCGCGCGGGAGCCCCGACTGCGTCACACATGACTTTTAGGACCGTTGCATCACCGGTGAAAGCGGCTCCCGAGAACAGTCTGACCTGCTCCACCGCCTGGTAGATGAGCATTTCCAGACCCGGAACGATGACACCTCCATGGGAGTGCCAGGCGCTGGCGAGGGAACTCGGCCAGGGAACGTAGGCGGCGTCGAGCAGTACCGGCGGCATCGTCGCCGGTGCCTGGGGTGTACTGAGGAGTTTTCCGGCGAGGTCGTCGGCTCCGTGCGGGGGGAGCGTCGAGATGACGACGTCGGCGTTCCGGACGCTGTCGAGTGCACCGCTCCATTCGCGGAGCTCGACGCTGAGGTTCAGGGTCCGCCCCAGGGCTTGCAGGGGGGCGGCCCGTTCCAGTGAGCGGACGACGACAGTGGTCTGGCCCGCGCCAAGTTGCTGCAGTGCCGCCAGCGACGCTGCAGCAGTTCCCCCGCCGCCCAGGATGACCGCCGAGCGGGGCGGGTGGACTACTCCGCCGTACCTGAGGGCGCCGACGATGCCTGCGACGTCGGTGTTGTGGCCGGTCAGCACACGCTCCGGGCCGGCGCCGTCGGCTGTCACGGTGTTCAGGACGTTGAGCACCGTGGCTGGTCCGCTCAACCGGTCCACGAGGGGAACCATTGCCGCCTTGTGCGGCATGGTGACCGACAGGCCGCACCAGAGCTCGTCGGCGCGGAACTGATCGACGAATGACGCCAGGTCCGGCGGCAGCACCTCGATGGCGTCGTAGCTGCAGTCGAAGCCCAGGGAGGCGTAGGCTGCGCGGTGCAGAGCGGGTGATCGGGAGTGCCCGATGGGGCTCCCGATCACTGCGGCCCGCCGCTGGCGGGTGCCCTCAGGGGTGCCGGCGGCGGAGTGCGCCGACGGGAGCACCTAGCTGCACCTGCCGGGGTTGTCGGAGCACCAGGCCTGATATTCGGCAACGTAGACAGCATGTTCGGCGAGCGTCTCGGAGAACTTCGTTTCGCCCGTGTCGAGGTCAACCGTGACCCAGTAGTAGAAGGGCACGTCGGCGGGGTTGACCGCCGCAGCGATCGCCTCGGCTCCCGGGGACCCGATCGGTCCGACCGGCAGCCCCGGGTTGGCGAACGTGTTGTACGGGTTGGATTCATCGGCCCGTTCCTCTTCGGTGAAGTCGAAACTCCGCCGGTCCAGGCCATATGTGACAGTCGCGTCGGACTGGATGAGCCCGTTCGTCTCGGTGTTGTCTTCCTGCAACCGGTTCTCGATGGCACCCGACACCGCAGCGTAGTCGGCTTCACCCGCCTCGGCTTCGATGATGCTGCCGATGGTGAGGATGTCGAACTGCTCCGCTGGTTCGGTGACCCCGGCTTCCGCCAGCAGGGCAAACGAGGCATCAACCATGATCTGGATCATCTCGGCCGGCGTCGCGTCGACGTCGAACCTGTACTCCCCGGGGGCGAGGTAGCCCTCAAGGCTCGTTGCGTCGTCGGGCAGACCGAACTGGGCGGGTGCCGCGGCCAGCTCATCGAATTCTTCACGGGGAATGGCTGTCGATTCAGCCAGAATGTCCAGGGTTTCGCCTTGACGAAGACCCTGCGCGACGGCGGCGTAGTTCACCTGATTCGATTCGACGTCGAGTAGCGCGAGGGCGGCGCCCTCGGAGGACATCTGGTAGCTCAGCTCATACTCGCCGGGCTGCACCTCACGACCGTCTGCCACCTGTTGCAGCGCCGCAACAAATTCAGACCCGTCAGCGACAATGTCTTCCGTTTCGAGGCCCGTGCCGATAGCCAACGGACCGGCACCCTCGGGAACTGTGAAGACCACGCTGCCCTCACCGGGTCCTGCGTAGTCGGTGATGTCGTCAAGACCGAGCAGGTCACGCAGCATGAGGGACACGGCGACAACCACGCCGATGAACGCGAGGACAACCACCAGCATGACCACAGTACGGCGTCGGCGGCGTCGCTGTTTGGCCTTGGAGGGGCGGCGGCTGCGCCCCTGACTGGACCGCGGTTCGAAGAACTGCTCCACCGGCTGGACTGCGTCGTCGTGAGGACCGTCCGCCACGTCGTCGTGCTGACCATCGTCGGCGTGACGACCAGGTTCGCTGTCGGCGGCCGGGAACTGGGGGTGGTGATGGCTCACAGTTCCAGGTTCCTTTCGCGGCTGTTCTCCGTAATGTCTGGCTCCTTGGTAAGGGTCAGCGGATCCCCTGGTGAGGAGGTCCGCTGTCGTGCTGCGACGGGATCCCCCACATCCCGCAGCTGTGACCGTTGCATGTCGATGGCGTGCTGGAGGATTTCCACAGCTGCCACCTGATCTACCACCTTACGATGGTTGCGGGTATTCAAGCCAGCTTGACGCAAAGACCTGTGCGCTGACACTGTGCTCAGACGCTCGTCGATGAGCCGGACGCTGACGGGTAGACCGGCCCGTTCAATGGCATTCGCGAGCTCCAGCGCATACCCCCGCGCCATCTCGGTCGACGCCGACTCGGTTCCGCTGAGGTTCCGTGGCAGACCGACAAAAACCTGGACCGCTGCGCGCTCGGTAATCTCCCGGACCAGGATATTGAGGTCAGACTTCTTCTTCAGGTCCCGTTTCATGGTCCGCACCGGGGTGGCGATCAGGGATCCGCTGTCGCTGCTGGCCACCCCCACCCTGACCATTCCGACGTCGACGCCAAGCTTGACGCCGCGGGGGTAGCCTTCGGTGGGAGTGCCTGGGTGGTCGGTCATTGACGCCTCGGATACCGGTCAGCGGGACGCGACAGCGGCCCGGATGGCCGTCAGGGCGGCGCCCACCTGGGTGGGATCGGAACCGCCGCCCTGGGCGACGTCGTCCTTGCCGCCGCCGCCGCCGCCGAGAATCCCAGCGGCTACCCGCACCAGGGCGCCAGCCTTCACTCCGGCCGCGCGGGCTTCCTCATTGGTCGCCACCAGCACCATGGGCCGGGCGTTGCTTACCCCGGCGGTTGCCACCACAGCGGCACCCGATCCGAGCCGGTTCCTCAGATCCAGTGCCAGGGTCCGCAGGTCATCGGCACCGCCGATTGTTCCGGCGTCGTGGGCGAGGAGGCGGACACCGTCGACGTCGACGGTGCTGCCCGTAAGCGCGGCAGCCGAGGCGCTCAGGGCCTCCTTGCGGAGCCGCTCGAGTTCCTTTTCGGCGGCCTTGAGTCTGGCCAGGGTGGCTGCCACGCGTTCCGGGAGCTGCACTGACGGCACCTTGAGCAGATCGGACAGCTCGGTGACCAGTGCGCGCTCGGCCGCAAGATGACGGAACGCATCCATGCCGACCAGGGCCTCGACCCGGCGGTTGCCTGAGCCCACCGACTGTTCGCCGAGCAGGGTGAGGGAACCGATCAGCGACGTCGACCCGACGTGGGTGCCGCCGCAGAGTTCGCGTGACCAGTCGCCGTCGATCTCGACCACCCTGACGGTGTCGCCGTAGGCTTCACCGAACAGGGCCGTCGCGCCGAGGGCTTTCGCCTCGTCGAGCTTCATCAACCTGGTTTCCACCGTGTGGTTGTTGCGGATGGCGATATTGGAGACCTCTTCGATCTCCGATCTGGCGCCCGCGCTGATGCCCTCGCCCCAGGAAAAGTCGAACCGCAGGTAGCCGGCCTTGTTGAAGGAGCCGCGCTGCAGCGCCTCGGGGCCGAGGATCTGATGCAGTGCGGCATGCACAATGTGGGTACCCGAGTGGGCCTGCTCCCCCGCGTGGCGACGCTGCCGGTCCACAGCTGCCACGACCGGAGCGCCAACCGACAGCTCGCCCTCCCTGACGACGGCGCGGTGGACGCTCAACCCTTTGACGGGGCGCTGGACATCAAGCACCTCGACGACGAAACCGTTGCCGGTGATCAGTCCGACGTCGGCGGCCTGGCCACCGGCTTCCGCGTAGAACGGCGTCTGGTCGAGGAGGAGGTCGATTTCTTCGCCCTGGGAGGCTACGGGCACGGCCACGCCGCCACTCACTATCGCCACGACGAGCGACTCGGTCGTGAGCTCGTCATACCCGGTGAAGACGGTCTGGCCGCTGGCCAGCAGCTCAGTGAAGACCGAAAGGTCGGCCTGACCGGCTTTCTTGCCGCGGGCGTCGGCCTGCGCACGCTGACGCTGTTCGAGCATCAGTGTCCGGAACCCGCCGGCGTCGACGGCCAGACCCGCTTCGGCAGCCATTTCGAGGGTCAGATCGATGGGGAACCCGAACGTGTCGTGCAGGGCGAATGCGTCCTCGCCGGACAGGGGGCGGCCGGCAGCCTTGGATTCCTGGACCGCTCCCTCCAGGCGCGCGGTGCCCGAGGCGATGGTGCGCAGGAACGCGCGCTCCTCGGCGTAGGCGATCCGGCTGATCCGCTCGAAGTCTTTCTCCACCTCCGGGTAGGTGCCCTTCATGGCATCCCGGGACGCTGGCAGCAGCTCGGGCAGGCAGGCGCGTTCGACGCCGAGCAGGCGCATAGCGCGCACGGCGCGGCGGATGAGACGGCGCAGCACGTATCCGCGGCCCTCGTTGGAGGGGGTGACGCCGTCGGCGATGAGCATCAGTGCTGACCGGATGTGGTCGGCGACGACCCGCATGCGGACATCGTCGGTGTGGTGCGGGTCGGTGTCCGATTCGGCGCTCGTATAGGCCTTGCCCGACAGCTCGGCGGCACGATCGAGGACCGGACGGACCTGGTCGGTTTCATACATGTTTTCGACACCCTGCAGGACCAGGGCGAGACGCTCCAGGCCCAGGCCGGTATCAATGTTCTTCGCTGGCAGCTCACCGGCGATATCGAAGTCTTCCTTGCTGCGAACCGCGGACAGCTGGTACTGCATGAAGACCAGGTTCCAGATTTCAATGTATCGGGGCGAGTCGGTCTCGGGTCCGCCAGCAATGCCGTACTCGGGTCCCCGGTCGTAGAAGATTTCCGAGCAGGGCCCGCCGGGGCCGGGCTGGCCGGTACTCCAGTAGTTCTCGGCTTCGCCAAGCTTCTGGATCCGCTCGGCCGGAACGCCCACCTGGTCGCGCCAGATGGCGAGGGCTTCGTCGTCGTCCTTATAGACGGTGACCCAGAGGCGGTCGGGGTCAAGCCCGAAACCGCCGTCGTCGAGGGACGAGGTCAGGAGTTCCCACGCCATCGGAATGGCGCCTTCCTTGAAGTAGTCACCGAAGGAAAAGTTGCCGCACATCTGGAAGAACGTGCCGTGGCGGGCCGTTTTGCCGACCTCCTCAATGTCTCCGGTCCTGATGCATTTCTGGATGCTGGTGGCTCGATCAAACGGCGCCTTCTCGCGGGCCGTCAGATACGGGATGAAAGGAACCATGCCGGCGATGTTGAACAACAGGGACGGGTCGGTCGACACCAGGGACGCCGACGGCACAACCGTGTGCCCCTTACCTTCGAAATAGGCGAGCCAGCGGCGTGCGATCTCATGGGATTTCATGGAAGCTATCAGTCCTTACGATCTGTTCAGTGAGGGATCCCGTGGATAGCGTCTCACTGGATCCGCAGTGCAGGGCCGGCTGAGGAGCCAGCGGGCGGGTTACTGGCTGACCCGGTCGGGACGGGTGGCGGCTGGGTCGATACCGAGGGCCGCGCGGAGGTCCGACTCGCGCTCCTGCATTCCGGAGCGCAGGGTGTCGGCGAAATGGGCGATACCGTCCGTGACCTCGCCCATCGCTCGGTTCAGCCCGGCTGGTCCGTAGCTGTCGGCAACCGAAGACAGCTTGCGCACGGCGATTACACCGATAGCGACACCAGCGCCCATCCAGATAACTCGCATAATCATTGTATTTTTCATGGCTTCCTCAACGGCTGCGACGGCGGGGGGCGGGCTTGCTTCGACCGGCCAGGGCGGTACGAACCCCATAGGAGAACGCCGCCACCTTGATCAGCGGCGCACCGACGGTGGCGGCGACCAGTGAGGACAGGGCGGAGAGGTTGGCTGTCGCGTCGGAGACGTTGGACGTGATTCCATCAACATTCTTCAGCTGCTGATGCGTGGTGGTAACAGTGCTCGTCACCTCTTCGATCAGGGGCGTGGCCTCGTTGCTGAGGCTCCTGATGGTGGTCCGCAGTTCGTCAAAAACCTTACCGAGCTTCCACACCGGCACAGCGAGCAGTGCTACCAGCACCGCAAACACACCGGCTGCGATGAGGCCGGCGATATCTCCACCAGACATGGATCGTGTCTCCTTTTGAATCAGGTAGGCCGCCTGGGCCTCGATAGCTCGGCGGCGATAACTTACCTCTGTACCTTACCTACTCAAAGGCCCGCGGCGTATGCCGCGGGCCTTTGAACAGGGTCCATGCTGAAATAGCTCAGGAATCAGCGTGCGTAGTACTCCACCACGAGCTGCTCTTCACAGGTCACGGGGACCTCGGAGCGCTTGGGCCGGCGCACCAGGCGAGCCTGAAGCTTGTCCAGCTGAACCTCGAGGTAGCCGGGAACTGCTGGCAACACGTCGCGGTGCGCGCCTGCGGCGGCAACCTGCAGCGGGTCGAGGACCTCACTGCGAGGGTGAACGTGAATGAGCTGTCCTTCGGCGACGCGGTAGGACGGACGGTCAACGCGTGAACCGTCAACCATGATGTGACGGTGAACAACCAGCTGACGGGCCTGCGCGCTAGTGCGGGCGAAGCCAGCGCGGAGCACCAGAGCATCGAGACGCATTTCGAGCAGTTCAATCAGGTTCTCACCAGTCAGGCCCTTGGTGCGGCGTGCTTCTTCGAAGACCCGGGTCATCTGGGCTTCGCGGATGCCGTACTGGGCGCGCAGACGCTGTTTTTCGCGCAACCGTACAGCGTAGTCGCTGTCCTGCTTGCGGCGGGCGCGTCCGTGCTGGCCGGGCGCGTAGGGCCGACGTTCCAGATACTTTTCAGCCTTTGGGGTCAAAGCGATGCCGAGGGCTCGCGAAATGCGAACCTTACGGCGGGCACGTGTGTTGTTAGCCACGAATACCTTCCATTATTTTTGCGGCAAAGCAGCTCTCCCATTCAGCCGGTCTGACCCAGCTGAACGGTAGGCACTTTCAGTGTCGCTGGCCTCCACTTGCGGAGAGCCGGGAGTAGCCGCTTCCCGGTACTACAGTTCGCCCGCACACAGACCACACCTAAGGGAGACCGCCGAAGCGGATATCCAGTAGATGATGGGCGCGCTCAACGCGACTTGCCAGTCAACCAACTATCCTAGCAGTGCCAGACGGGCACTGGAGAATCACTTCCCCCTGATGATCCGCCGGAGCCGCGCCAGCCGCGAACCGATGTCCCGTTCAGCACCCCGGTCGGTGGGCAAGTAGTAGTCGTGCCCTGCCAGATCGTCGGGGGCGTACTGCTGGGCGGCGATGCCGTGGGGCTCATCGTGCGAATACACGTAGCCGCTGCCGTGGCCCAGTTGCTTCGCTCCCGGATAGTGGGCGTCCCGTAAATGTTGTGGGATGCCCTGGCCTCGGCCCGCCCTCACATCGGCGACAGCTGCGTTGATTCCGTTATAGGAGGCGTTGGACTTGGGTGCGGTGGCGATGTGCACCACCGCCTCGGCCAGGATGATCCGGCCCTCGGGCATACCGATCAGCGCCACTGCCTGGGCGGCAGCGACAGCCGTCTGCAGCGCCGTCGGGTCAGCCATACCAACATCCTCGGCCGCCGAAATCATGAGCCGCCGAGCCACGAACCGGGGGTCCTCCCCCGCCTCGAGCATCTTCGCCAGATAGTGGAGCGCAGCGTCGACGTCGGACCCCCGCAAGGACTTGATGAACGCACTGGCGACGTCGTAATGCTGGTCTCCGGCGCGGTCATACCGCAGCGCAGCCACGTCGACTGCCTTCTCGGCGTGCTCAAGCTCCACCACTACCGGTGCGCTCGGATCGGCGGAGGCCGAATGGGCAACTCCTGCGGCCGCTTCCAACGCCGTCAGACCACGGCGGGCATCCCCGGCGGCGAGCCTGACCAGGTGCTCCATCGCGCCGTCGCTGATCCGCACCGACCCGTCGAGGCCCCGCGGATCCTCGGCTGCCCGGGCTAGGAGGTTCGCGATGTCAGCCTCGGTGAGGGGTTTCAGGGTCTGCAAAAGCGACCTGGACAACAGCGGCGACACCACCGAAAACGAAGGGTTCTCGGTGGTCGCCGCGATCAGGACCACCCACCGGTTCTCAACCCCAGGCAGCAATGCGTCTTGCTGCGCTTTGTTGAACCGGTGGATCTCGTCGAGGAACAGCACTGTGGTGGTGCGGTGCAGGTCGCGGGCGGTCAGCGCCTCGTCCATGACCCGGCGAACGTCCTTCACACCCGCGGTGATCGCCGAGAGTTCAACGAAGGTTCTGCCGCGACCCCGCGCAATGACATGGGCGAGGGTGGTCTTTCCCGTTCCCGGGGGTCCCCACAGGATGACTGACGACGGTCCGGCCGGCCCCGTGCGGTCGGCGTCGCCGGCCAGGCTGCGCAGCGGTGAACCCGGGCCGAGTAGATGCTGCTGACCGACCACTTCGTCGATGGAGCGCGGTCTCATTCTGACGGCGAGCGGGCTCCGGTGGCGTTCAGCACTGCTGGCGCTGCGGGTGGGCGCGGCGTCGTCGTCCTCGTCGTCAGCTCCGTAGGCGGCACTGAATAGATCATTCACACAGCCAAGGCTACTGTGAAGCACTGACGGCAGGAGCATCGGCGGCCGCACTACAGCGGGGGTGCACGCCATCGGCGTGGAGAGGGAGTAGTCATGGGATCACCGCGCCACGTGTTGGTGCCGCCCGAACGGCTGCCCGGCTGGGTGGACCGGTTCGTCGCCGGGAACGGCGGGTTGGCGTGCACGGCTGAGCTTGATGCGGAGGTCCGCTCGCGCGGCGGGCTGATGCTGCGCGGGACCAACGGGCGCGTAGCCCTCCTGGAACCGCCCGGGGAAGCTGCTGCCGGCTCCGGCCCCGACAGCACGACCGTCGATGACCTGATTGCCTTGGCCACCAGTCAGCGCCTCGTCGGGCTGGTGCTGGTGCGGCGGGGCGGTTACGCGGTGGGCGTTGCCGAGAATGGCAGGTTGATCGCGTCGAAGACCGGCACCAAATATGTGCAGTCCCGGACCGCTGCCGGTGGCTGGTCACAGCAGCGGTTCGCGCGGCGTCGGGCGAACCAGGCGTCAGGGCTGGCCGACGCGGCGGCGACGCACACGGCACGGCTGTTCGGGGAGCATCGTCCGGGTTTGCTGCAGTTGGGCGGCGACCGGCCGCTGTCCGCCGAGACCCTGGCAAACCCCCTGCTGCGCAGCTACCATTCCCTGCCGCAGCTGAAGTTTCTCGTGGTGCCCGATCCGCGGCTCGACATCCTGCAGCAGGCGGCAATCGATGCCCGCTCGATCAGGATCACCATTATTGATGCCTGACCTCCCACAGACGCAGGGCGGTCTCCCTTGGCCCGGTTCCGACTGGCCTTGATTCTGTGCGGCCCTGTTCCGTGCGGCGAGGAGCTATCGGCGCTCGTCTGCAGCGCGCTTTTCTGCGGCGCGCTGCGCCGCAGCGCGGAGACTCACGACGGCGGCGTCGGGATCTGCTGCGCCGTAGACGGCCGACCCTGCAACGAAGACAGTGGCCCCGGCGTCGGCGGCGCGCAGGATGGTGTCCTCGGTAATCCCGCCGTCGACCTGGATGGCAACCGCGAGGCCGCTTCCTTGGACCGCGTCGGCGGCCCGGCGGATCTTGGGCAGCATGACGTCGAGGAACGGCTGTCCGCCGAATCCTGGTTCGACGGTCATGATGAGCAGGAGGTCCAGTTCACCCAGCAGGTCCAGGTACGGTTCAACCGGCGTTGCCGGGCGCAGCGCCAGCCCTGCTTTCGAGCCGATGCTGCGGAGTTCACGGGCCAGCCGGATCGGCGCGGCGGCAGCCTCGGCGTGGAAGGTCACCGAGGCGGCACCCACCTCGGCGTAACCGGGGGCCCACCGGTCGGCGTCGTCAATCATCAGGTGGACGTCCAGCGGGAGAGCACTGACCTCCTGGATCCGTTTGACGACCGGCAGGCCCAGCGTGAGGTTGGGAACAAAGCTGTTGTCCATCACATCCACGTGCACCGCATCGGCCGAGGCGATACGTGCCAGCTCAGTCTGGAGGTTCGCGAAGTCGGCGGACAGGATGCTTGGGTTGATGCAGCAGGCGGTCATGGCGCTCCTTCGGCGGGGGTGAGTGTTTTTAAGCCGTGCGACGGATCAATGCGAGATACATGGCGTCGGTGCCATGAATGTGAGGCCACAACTGGGCTGTGGACCCGTGACCGGCCGCTAGCGCACCGGTGAGGCTGACGCCGTCGAGCGCCGCCCCGGCGTCGATGAGTTCGACGTCGTCGCGGCGGCGCAGGCAGTCCTGAATCACCGCTGAGGTCTCGGCCGGGTGGGGTGAACAGGTGACATAGGCCACCACCCCGCCGGGTCGGACGGCCCGAAGGGCCGCGGCGAGGAGTTCACGCTGCAGTGTCCCGAGGGCAGCAATGTCGGAGGGCTTCCGTCGCCAGCGGGCTTCCGGCCGACGGCGGAGCGCACCAAGTCCGGTGCAGGGGGCGTCGACGAGGACCCGGTCGAAGGTGTCGGGAAGCTCGTCAGCGACGGTCCGACCATCGCCGACGCGCACGGTCCAGACTGCGGGATCGAGCGGCCGGAGGGCCTGCCGCACCAGTTGGGCGCGGTGCTCGGCCGGTTCGTTGGCCACCAGGGTGTGGCCGCGCTGCTGAGCGAGGGCACCGAGCAGGGCTGATTTCCCCCCCGGGCCTGCGCACAGGTCGAGCCATTGCTCGGACTTGCGCCCGTTCTCGACGGCGCCGTTCAGTTCCACGGCGGCCAGGGCTCGGGCGACCAGCTGGGACCCGGCATCCTGCACCCGGGTGGTGCCGACCCGGATGCTTTCCAGTCGGCCCACGTCACCGGCGGAGAACAAGGCTGACCCTTCGGCGAGTTCACCGGGTTCGGCTCCCGCTTCGAAGGCCTCATCGAGGGACCCCAGTCCGGGGAGGGCCAGCAGGTTGACCACCGGTGCAGCATTGTTGGCGGCCAGCAGGGTCTCGATCTCCGAGACGTCGCGGCCGTGGTCCACGAGAGCCTGGCGGAGGGCGCGGACAATCCACTCGGGGTGGCTGTGCGTGAGTGAGCTGATTTTGGTGGCGTCGGTCAGGCCGGTCGTAAGTTCAGCAACCCATTGGTCAAGGGTCTTCGCTGAGACCCGGCGCAGGACCGCGTTGATGAGGGCCGACGGTCCGGCGCCAATCACCGCGCGGGCTAGGCCCACCGTCTGGTCCAGGGCGGCGTGGGCTGGTACCCGCATCGCGAGCAGCTGATGAGTGCCGATCCGCAGGGCGTCGAGGATCGCCGGGTCAAGCTTCTCCAGGGGTCGATCGACGCAGGTCGCCAGCACCGCGTCATACGTGCCCTGCCCGCGCAGCGCCCCGTAAGCCAACTCGGTGGCGAACCCGGCGTCACGTTTGTCAAGGCGATGCTTCCTGATGCTGACGGGCAGCACGAGGTTGGCGTAGGCGTCATCGGCAGCGACAGCGCGCAACACTTCGAACGCCACCAGCCTCGCCGGGTCGGCACGCCGGGTCCGCTCCGAGGGCGCAGCGGTGGAGAACCCACGCGGTTCTGGCCGGTTGCGCTCACGGCCGGCAGCGTTACGACGCCGTTCCGAGCCGCCGGTGCTGCCTTGTCCCTGTTGGTTGGTCACGAGAAAACCAGCTCTCCTTGTTGGAGGGCGCCGCGCGCCCAATCCTGTGCACGCATTGGCTTTTTCCCGGCGGGCTGGACATCGCCGAGGACGACGGCGGTCGAGCCTGTACCCACCAGCACTGAAGTCCCGTCGAGTGTGACTTCGCCCGGCGCCAGGTCCGGGACTACGTCCGACGCCGGCGCGGAGTCCGATACTGACCGGGTTGCTAGTGAGACCGGACCGACCTTCACCCGCTGGTCACCGAGCCGGGTCCAGGCGCCCGGTTCGGGCGTCACCCCGTTGATCCTGCGCCGGACGGTAAGGGCCGGCTGGGACCAGTCCACCCGTGCGTCGTCGATCATCAGCTTCGGAGCCAGGCTGACGGCCCCCTGCTGGGGAACCGCCTCGGCCCGGCCCGCGGCGACAGCGGACAGGGTCTGTACCAGAAGGACAGCCCCGCTGTGGGACAACCGGTCCAGCAGCTCGCCGCTGGTGTCGCTGGGCCGCACGGCTTCGGTCATGGTCCCGTAGACCGGCCCGGTATCAAGGCCCACCTCAAGGCGGAAGGTGGATGCGCCAGTGAGTTCGTCCCCGGCGATCACCGCGTGCTGCACCGGAGCCGCACCGCGCCAGGCCGGCAGCAGCGAGAAGTGAAGGTTGATCCAGCCGTGCACCGGGAGGTCGAGGGCACCTGACGGAACCAGCCCGCCATACGCGACAATCGCCGCCACGTCGACGCCGAGTGCGGCGATCTGTTCAATGATGGGGCCGTCGATGCGGTTGGCGCGAAGAACCTGAAGGTCCAGTTCCGCGGCCCGGGCGGCCACCGGGCTGGGCGTCATGACCCGTTTCCGCCCGAGTGGTGCGTCTTCGCGGGTCAGCACAGCGACGACGTCGAACCCTGCCTGGACCAGCGCGTCGAGGGACGGCACCGCGACGGTCGGGGTGCCGGCGAAGATCACCCTCATGGCTGCCTGGTTCCGTGGCCGGTTGGCCGTCCGGTTGGCCGTCCGGTTGGCTGTCCGGCGGCCTGCGCCGTGGCAGATCCGAATCCAAAACTGGAGCCGATGGACTGCGCCCGTTCCCGTGCCGTTCGGTCTGCGACGGCCGAGTAGGTGGAGCTTCGGATGGCGCGCATGGCAGCTTTCCGGTGCTCCCCCACCAGCCGTTGAATGTAAAGCGAGCCGTTGAGGTGGTCGGTTTCGTGCTGGAAGCACCGGGCCAGCATACCCGTCGCTTCGTACTCGACCGCCTGTCCATCGACGTCCAACCCGGTCACCCTGGCCCAGTTGGCCCGCTCCACCGGGTAGCCGAGCCCGGGGATGGACAGGCAACCTTCTGTGTCGTCGGGTGCCACCTCGGCGCCCACGTTGAGGAGTGGGTTCACTACATACCCCGAGGCGTTGCCGATCCTGAAGGTGAACACCCGCAAACTGATCCCCACCTGGGGGGCAGCAAGACCGGCGCCCTGCACATCGTCCATCGTTTCCGTCATGTCAGCGACCAGCCTGGCGAGATCGGGGCCGAACCCGGTGACCTCTGCAGCAGGGGTTCTCAGTACCGGGTCGCCGATGATCCGAATGTTCAAGACGGCCATGCTTTACGTGGTCCTAACGTTTGTGGAGGCTTCATATATGGAGACTTCATGTGGGAACTTTGCTGCGAAAACTTCACCGGGTGTTGACGGTTCACTACTGCCGATTGTTCACCGGCTGATAACTTCTGGGGCTCACTGCCATTCTAGGCGGGAACCAGGAGGCTCCTGAGCTGGCCAGTGGTTTGCCCGGCTGTCAGCACGCGGCCGGCACCGGTGGTGGGCCAATGGGGAGCAGCGCGCGCCCGGCGGCCGCGGCGTCAAGCCCAGCCTCCCACGACCGTCTCAGCGCGCAGAACCGGAACCAGTGCTCTTTCAGGACGTCGGGGTTGGCCCGCATGGCCCGCACTTCAGTCTTCCCGATCGCCACTCCCAACAGGATCAGTTCGTGGTCGTACTTCCACGGCTCCCAGGACCCCGCTTCGCCGTCGATCAGGCTCTCCTGAGCCTTCATTCCGGCGACCAGTTGCATCACCACTTTGTCGTCCAGTGGCTTGACCTGGCCATCACGATCGGTGTTTTTGGTCTTGAAGTCGATCAGGCACATCCGCCCGCCGATCTCGGCGAGCAGATCAAGAGTTCCGGCGTAGCCCACCTCCTGATTCCACACGGTCAGCTCCGCCGCGATGGGCCGCACCTGGTACAGCGTCCACCATTCGTCGAAGCGGGCGGCGAAGGCCTCCTCGCCGTTTTCGACGAGGGCCAGCCGGGCGGCGTCGACGTCGTGAGACTGTTCGAGATCCCGCAGCGCAACCTGCTCGCAGTAGTAGTGCACTCGGGTGCCGCGACCGGCTGCCTCATCCCGGTACCGTTCGGCGGCGACCGAGGCATCCTTGACCACCGTCCGAAGCTGTGACGGATTGCCGAGCGCCGCGGGCACCCGGGGATCATTGGCGACGGCGTTGGCGGCCATATAGCCGATCCACCCATCAAGCGACGTCGTCGCCTGAGAGATGACGGTGGTGATCGACGGAACGATTGGGCGGTCAGAGGTCGATCGGGAGTACATGCGTCCGTGCTCAGTCGAATGAGCCAGCAGCGGTTGAGTCATGCTTCCAGTCTGACACCGGACACCGACAATCTACATTCGGCCGGTAGCCGACGCTGTCGGACGCGGATTGGACGAACCCCATTTCCTCCTATAGAGTTTTTACTCGTTGGAAAGCGACGAATAACCCCGCAAATCAAGCGATTTACCGTGGGTTATAAGACCTAACCCAACAATGCGGACGTAGCTCAGCTGGCTAGAGCACCACCTTGCCAAGGTGGATGTCGCGGGTTCGAATCCCGTCGTCCGCTCGCAAGTCACTGTAACCGCTGAAGTACATTCGGTGGTCCTGGTTTACCAGGCACGGTGGGGTGGCCGAGAGGCGAGGCAGCGGCCTGCAAAGCCGTATACGCGGGTTCGAATCCCGTCCCCACCTCCAGTACGCGATCTTGCACCCATTTAGATGGGCGATTGGCGCAGCGGTAGCGCGCTTCCCTGACACGGAAGAGGTCACTGGTTCGATCCCAGTATCGCCCACTCAAAGCGGTTCCCAGTGATTCTCCGGAATCTACCGGGTACCGCTTTTTCGCGGACGTAGCTCAGCTGGCTAGAGCACCACCTTGCCAAGGTGGATGTCGCGGGTTCGAATCCCGTCGTCCGCTCCACATCCCCAGCACACGGGCTCCGATCGACACAGATGCCCGCCAGCACGCGGTCTCACAGGGCATGAGCGTCTATGCCCAGCAACTGTCCGCTGATAGTGGGCACCTGTGCTGCTCCACGGCCGGGAATCCCACTCACCGGCACCCATCATTGGGAATATCTAGACATTCCCAATGACCACGCCCCATGGGTGGGAAACCCTGCACGAGAACGCCACACGGATGTCAGTGCAGCAGCTTCAAGCCGATCACGCAGGCAACAATCCCCAGGACCAACAGCACTTTGACGACTGACGCAGATTCGCCGTCGAACATCATCGCGTAGGCCACGGTCAGGGACGCGCCGATCCCTACCCAGACCGCATAGGCGGTCCCCACGGGAAGGGTTCGCATGGCCCACGCCAGACCGGCCATGCTGAGCGTGACCGCGATACCGAAAATGATGGTGGGGACTAGCCGGGTGAACCCTTCGGACTTCCCCAAGGCCGTAGCCCAGACGGCTTCGAGCACACCCGATACCACTAAAACGATCCATGCCATGACTGTCTCACTCCTGAAACGCCGTCTTGTCGCTGACCGGGTACGGCGCACCTCGTCCGGGTGCCATCTGGCCCTTCAAGGCTGTCACACCCCTGGCCCCGGAGCAATCTCCGGCCCGAATACGCCCATGGCGGATACCCAGCCACAGCACAGGCTTTCTCCTTGGAACTGTCACCCCGGCGTTCTAAGATACTTATCAGTGGGAGCATCAGGTTCCCGGATCGAAAGGAGGTGCCTGTGTCTATATTTGACGGGCTCAAGGGCAAGGCCGGGATGCTGAAGGAAAAGGCAACCGAACTGGTGGGCGAGAACTCTGGAAAGATCAAGGACGGTATCGGTCACGCTGGCAACTTTGTTGACAGCAAGACCGGTGGCAAGTACGCCGACAAGATCGACAAGGTTCAGTCCAAAGCCTCCGAAATGGTCGATAAGACCGACCGCGGGGACACCAACCGGCCAGCTGGCCCCGGGACTCCCCCGGCCGTATAAGACCTGTTGCTCGAGAAGAAAGTGCCGGTCCTGCCGCGAGGCAGCGCCGGCACTTTCTGCGTTCAGGAACAGTGCCTACGGGCTGGTGCGCTCCAGCTCGCTGCCCTGACGCGCCAACGCGGTCAACCGTGATACCGCGCGGTGGTACTTCTTCATGTACCCGCCGGTCATCATTTCTTCGGTGAAGAGCTGGTCGAAGGCGACGCCGCTGGCCAGCACGGGGATATCCTTGTCATAGATCCTGTCGGCGAGGACCACGAAACGGAGTGCGACAGCCTGCTCCGAGATGGTCGCCACGTGGTGCCAGGCGATGAAATCCACCCCGTCGATCAGCTGCCGGTACCGGCTTGGGTGCACGCCGGCGAGATGCTTGACCAGGTCGCTGAAGGAGTCCTCGGCGAGCAACCCGTCGGGGCCGCCCTTGAGGTCGCGAACCCGGTCGTGGAGGCCTGCCTCGGTGAAGGGAACCGGCGCCTCGGGGAGCCCACGGTGGCGGTAGTCCTCACCATCGATCCGGAGCACATCAAATTGGTCGGCGAGCACCTGGATTTCCCGTTGGAAGTCGACGGCGGCGAATCGTCCGTCGCCCAGCGAGCCCGGGAGGGTGTTCGACGTCGCAGCGAGCTTCACTCCCGCGTCGGCGAGTTCGCGCATCAGCCGGGACATCAGGACCGTGTCGCCTGGATCGTCGAGTTCAAACTCATCAATACAGACCAGCGCATACCCGGAGAGGGCGTCGACCGCCCGCCGGAACGACAGGGCGCCCACCAGGTTAGTGTACTCGACGAACGTCCCGAAGGCCTTCTTGCCGGTGGTGGCATGCCAAAGTGACGCCAACAGGTGGGTTTTTCCCACCCCGAAACCGCCGTCCAGGTAGATCCCCGCCCGGGCCCGAGCCTTCTTCGCGCCGAACAGCTTACGCAAGCCCGTCGGTTCCGGCTGGTTGACCATGTCGGCAAACTCGGACAGCGCTTTGACTGCAGCGGCCTGCGACGGCTGACCGGGATCCGGGCGGTAGCTGTCAAAGGAGACGTCGCCGAATCGTGGGGACGGATAGAAGCCCGTCAGAAGTTCGTCGACCGAAACTTTGGGGGTCCGTTGGGAAAGCTGTTCGATAGTTGCCACGGTAGGCAAGAATACGGCACTCCCCCCTGGCCGGGCGCCCTCATGCCGCCCGCCGGTGAGCAATCATGGCGCACTGTGGACGCCCCGGAAAAAATTGTGGGTGCCCGTGGTTAGGCTAGTAGAGACCACACATACATCACGAGGAAGGCCACGGATGTCAGTCGCAGCAGATCCCAATGAGAAATTCGCTCACTATGCCCACCCGGAACGGCTCGTCACCACGGACTGGCTGGCGGAGAATCTTGATACCCCGTCGCTGGTCGTCGTCGAATCCGATGAGGATGTGCTGCTCTACAACACCGGCCACATCCAGGGAGCGGTGAAGGTGGACTGGCACACCGATCTCAATGATGAGGTCACCCGCGATTACGTTGACGGCGCAGCGTTTGCCCGGTTGATGTCAACCAAGGGCATCTCCCGGGACTCGACGGTGGTGATTTACGGCGACAAGAGCAACTGGTGGGCCGCCTACGCGCTCTGGGTGTTCACCCTGTTCGGCCACGAGGACGTCCGGTTGCTCGACGGTGGCCGCGACAAGTGGTTGGCCGAGGGAAGGCCAACCACCACCGAGGTGCCCGCCGCCCAGACCACCGACTACCCGGTAGTGGAACGCAACGACCCTCCCATCCGCGCCTATCTGAGTGACGTCCTGGATCATTTCGGAAAGCCTCTGATCGACGTCCGCTCAGTGGAGGAGTACACCGGTGCACGCACCCATATGCCTGCCTACCCCGAGGAGGGCGCACTCCGGGGGGGCCATATTCCATCGGCCGCGTCGGTGCCGTGGGCCCGCGCCGCCGCCGAGGACGGCACCTTCCGGAGTAGGAGTGAGCTCGACGCCATCTACCGCGACGAGGTTGGCTTGAAGGATGACGACGACGTTGTTGCCTACTGCCGGATCGGGGAACGGTCCAGCCACACCTGGTTTGTCCTGTTCCACCTGCTGGGGTTCACCAAGGTACGCAATTACGACGGGTCCTGGACCGAGTGGGGCAACGCTGTGCGGGTCCCCATCGTCAAAGGTGAAGAGCGCGGCGAGGTTCCGGTATCGTGACCACGCCGCTTCCCAACAAGTTGGAAGAGATTGTCGAGGACTTTCAGGCTCTCGACGAACCCGACCGGCTGCAATTGTTGCTCGAGTTCTCTCAGGGGCTCCCCGAACTCCCACAACACCTTCGGGAGCACCCGGAGTTGCTGCAACAGGTGGTCGAATGCCAGACGCCCCTATTCCTTAACGTCGAGATCGGCGGGGACCCCGAGCGGATTGTGCACCTGCACTTTTCAGCGCCGCCGGAGGCGCCCACCACCCGTGGGTTCGCTGGCGTGCTGCTGGAGGGCCTGGACGGGCTGCCTTCCGCTGATATCCTCGCCGTCCCCGACGATGTACCGGATCGGCTGGGGCTCACCCGGGCCATCACCCCGCTGCGCATGCGCGGAATGACCGCGATGCTGGGTCGGATCAAACGGACGGTGCGGGCCGGGCAGCCGGCCTAGCCCGGCTTCCTCGCGCGGTCAGGCCCGGACGCCCGGCCGGGCACGACCGTGAAGGACCGGGGCGAGCCAGGCGGCCACCGTCTGCTCCCACTTCACCGGGTCGACGTTCCACTCCTTGGTGTGCCGGGCCCGGTGAAACCGTTCGAAGGTCACGAAAGCCGGGTTTTTTTCGGCTAGTTCGGCTGATGGACCCACCGGGACGAATTCGTCGTCCTCGCTGTGAATGATCAGGGTCGGGATGGTCAGCTGCTCGGCGCGGGCCACCCAGTCAAGACTCTTCAGGTCGAGCGGCGCCGCCAGCCCGGTGACTTTACGGCCCGCGCGGTTGGTCAAGAGCCATTGGCCCAGCCGGCCGATCGACGCCGGGATGCGGTTGAGCTGCGCGTGATGTGCGAGGACCTCGATCCAGTTGACCACCGGACCATCGAGCACAAGTGCCTTGATCCGCTGGCGGTGCCGGGAAAGGTCGGCGGTCTGGAGGCAGATCGCGCCGCCCATCGACCAGCCGAAAAGCACCACGCCCTCGGCCCCGTGGGCCACTGCGTAGTCAATGGCCGCCTCGACATCGCGCCATTCGGTCATCCCCAGCCCATACCTGCCGTCGGCAGCGTACGGGGCTTCGCCGTCGTTCCGGTACGAGGCCAGCAGGCAGGTCATCCCGAGCGAGCGCGCCAGCCGCACGGCCCGCAGGCCCTCGGTCCGCTGCACTCCCCGGCCATGGACCATCACCGCCCAATCTTGAGATAATCCCTCCGCCCGGATCAGCCAGGCGGGGGCTACTCCCCCCTCGACAGGAATACCCACCTCCTCCTCGGCGAAGCCAAGCGATGACGGCGAAGGGTAGACCGCACCGCTCCACCATCCCCGGGTAGCGCCGGGCAGCTGGCCCGAGTAGACGGCCTCCACCTCGCGCTGAACGGTTCCCTCACGAGGAACGTAGGACCGGATTGCTCCGATCCGGGCGTGCCCGCGGCCGCCGTCGAAGTAGAGGCTGTACGTTCCCTCGACCGTGGTGTCGTCGTTTGCCGGGAGGATGACCTGTTGTCCCGTGCCTGTTCCGATCACCGCAAGAATGTCGAGGTTCTCATCTCTCACGCGTGCCGGTGTGACCACCTGCCGTGCGAAGTGGGCGGCAAGACCTGAGGTGGCGGCAGCGACCGTTGACCCGACGGCACCACCAATCCCGACCCCAAGCATGGTCCATTTGACCCAGGGTGCGGTTTCGGTCGGCGCCGACGACGGGACGCGAAGTTTAGGCATACCCCATTCTTGCCTGACGTTCCGCGGATCGTCGACACACAGGGCGGGGTGTCGCGCCGGCCCCATGGTGCCGGTTGCTAGGGCGCGGGCGGCTTGAGCACTAGTCTTGGCTCATGGCCGAGACGATAGTGGTACTGACCGAAGAAAGCCTCAACGACGCTGACGCAAAGAATCTGTCGACCCTTGTCGGTGACGAGCCGGCCACGTTGCTGGTGTTGATCCCTGACGACCGCCACAAGAATGTGCTGGCCGAGTTCTTTCACCATCTGAGCCTCCTGGAATTTTCCGGTGCGTTCCGCGATCTGTCCCAGGGGCAGCCTTCGGCACAGGAGTCACGGGTCAGCGCAGAGGCGGCGCTTGAGGCATCGATGCGGGTGGCTGAGTCCCACGGACTTCCGGCGCGCGGGTTCGTCGCGTCTGGCAACGCCGTCGAAGCCTTGGTGGAGGCAGTCGCCGAACATGACGCCCGCCAGGCTGTCGTTATCACCCGTCCACACGCCGTCGCCGACACGCTGCACACCGACTGGGCTAATCAGGCACAGGACCGGCTGGGAGTGCCTGTGCTGCACCTCTACTCCGGTTCGGGATTTATCGGCGGTTCCTAGGCGTTGAAGAAACCATGAGCACAACAGAACCCAGCGATGTCCCTGTCCAGAAGACCGACGACGAGTGGCGTTCAGAGCTGACAGCTGAGGAATACCGCGTCCTTCGCCAGGCCGGCACGGAACGTCCCTATACCGGCGAGTACTACGAAAACGACACCAAAGGTGTCTACCAGTGTCGCGCGTGCGGCCATGAGCTGTTCACCAGCAACGAGAAGTTCGATTCGCATTGTGGCTGGCCGTCCTTCTGGGCCCCGCTGGCTGAGGACACCGTCCGATACCTGCATGACACGTCCATGGGCATGAAGCGTACCGAGGTCCGGTGCGCGAACTGCGATTCGCACCTGGGCCACCTTTTCGAGGGCGAGGGTTACGGCACCCCCACCGATCAGCGGTTCTGCATCAACTCGGTCTCCATGAAACTGGTCGAACAGGCCTAGGCCGCTGGCGATCGGGAGGTCCAGCACATCTGGGCCTCCCGTCCGGGCAGAGCCCGAGCTGCATAAGAGTTACTTAGGCTCGCAGTCTTTTTCGGTAAGTAAACCTTTTTAGTTGCTACGCTCGCTTCTATGACCTCGACGACCATAGACACCAGCCCCACCGCGGCCGGACCCGCCATGCTTCCTGCCGTCTCGTGCGCTGAGGCGCCCGAGAAGTCACTGGCCTGGCATCAGCTCAAGACCGCGGCCTCGACGTTGCAGGCCCTCCAGGTTAAGGACGGGTCCGTCCCGGAGCCGTCGGACCTCCCCGCCGCAGCTGGGTTGGTCACCGCCATCATTGACGCCATCGAGACCCTGTCGCCGGCCTTCCCTCACGACGCCGCCTACCTCGCCGCCCTGGTCGGGGACTTCCGCGCCTGGCAGGCGACGAGTTTCGGTGTGCCCGACTTCCTCAATTCCCTCCTGCAGTTCCAGCCACAGCAGCACCGGGTCGACGGTCTGCGGCATCTGGTGGTGTTCCCGATGTACACCCAGAACGGAAGCACCAACCGACTGGTCGAAGCAGTCCTAATCGAGGTGCTCTGGCCGGAATTCATCGCCGAACTGGAAGCCGGCGATTACTCCAACAGACTCTTCGTCCCGATCCGGTTCCTCGACTTCACCGCCGGATATGACACCAACTCGGCTGTCCTCTTCCCCGAGACGGTTGCCGTCAGCACCACTCCGCAGTTCACCTGGGGCGCCATCTTCGCCGACCGTGAAGCGGCACGCTTCCGCCGGGTGGTCACCGCCGCAGCCGACATCACCAAACTGGAGCTCCCGGCAGAAGCCGCTGAACTGGTTGCGGACCAGCAGCTCGCCGAGCGCACCTTTGTCATGTGGGACCTCATTCACGACCGCACCCACATGCGCGGGGACCTGCCCTTCGACCCGTTCATGATCAAGCAGCGGATGCCCTACTTCCTGTACTCCCTCGAGGAACTCAGGTGTGACCTGACCGCCTTCCGCGAATCGGTGAAGATTGCCCATAACGAATCAGAGCCGGACGAAACCCGCCGCCACGCCCGGCTGGTGCAGTACGCGGTCATCTTCGACAGGATCTTCCGCTTCTCCATCACCGGCAGCAGGGTCAGGAACTACGACGGGCTGGGGGGTCAGCTCCTGTTCGCATGGCTGCACCAGCACCACGTGCTGCACTGGACCGACAGCCGCCTCAGCATTGACTGGGACGAGGTTCCCGACGTCGTCATTGCCCTCGGTGAGAAGATCGAGCAGCTGTACTGGCGGTCCATCGACCGCCCGAAGACTGCCCACTGGCTTGCCGCCTATGACCTGGTCACCGAAACGGTGACGCCCCACCCTGCGTCGGTGTGGGCTAAAGGTCCCGACGCTCTCGAACTGACCGGCCCGCCCCGCGGGCTGACCGACGCCGTCCTGGACGACGAATTCCCGCTCTCCATGTTCTTTGAGGCCCTTGACCGCAAGATGAAGCAGGTTATCGAGTCAACCGCCGGGATCACCGGAACCGCCGCGTGAACGCCGGTGCCCCCACGCTGGACGGCCTGACCGTTGTCGTGGCCGGCGCCGCGGGGGCATCGGGCATCGCCTGCGTCACCCTGCTGAGGCAGCACGGTGCTTCAGTGGTGGCCGTCGGCTCGGATAAGGGCAGGCTGGATCGCGCCCTGGGACACCTCAAGGAGGTGGACCGCAGGGTCTGCGACCTCGCCGACGCACCGGCAGTCGATGACCTGGCCCGCGCGCTCACGGCCGACTACCCCTCGATCGATGGCCTCATTCACTTGGTGGGAGGGTGGCGCGGCGGCAGCGGGATCACCGGACAGTCCGACGACGACTACGAGGCCCTTCACACCAGCGGGCTCACCACCCTCAGAAACACCAGCCGTGCCTTCTACGCAGCACTTGTTGCCTCCCGGACCGGCCGGCTGGCGATCGTCTCCTCCACCGCCGTGGACAGCCCGACGGCGGCTGTCGCCTCCTATGCGGCGGTCAAGGCGGCCGCGGAAACCTGGACCCGGGCGGTGGCCGACGGATTTCGGCGCGACCAGCAGACAGCGGATGGCTCCAGCACCACCGCCTCGGGCCCGACGTCGGCGGCCACCATTGTGGTAGTCAAGGCACTCGTCGACGACGCGATGCGAACCGCCCACCCGGACCGCACGTTCCCCGGCTACACCCACGTCGATGACCTCGCGGCGGCGGTAGTCGGACTCTTCGCCGAGGACGCGCCAGCCATCAATGGCCAGCGCATCGTCCTGGCGGGCTAAAGATGGGCGGCGCTATTGCTCGGCGGCGTCCTCGCCAGCCCAGGCATTCGCGTAAAACTGCTGAGAGAGCGACTTCACCAGCTCGGCATAGGGTCCCGGCCGCAAGGCTTGTGCTGAGTCGGCCGGGACCTTCGAAGCGAAAGCTGACACGCCCAACCCTGCCTCCTGATCTACGGCGGTCAGTCCGACGGCGTCCAGGATTGTCGGATACATGTTTAACTGGTCCATTCGGGGCCGCAGGATGCCGCCCTTGTCCCTGCCCGGAACCCAGATCCGATTGAAGATGGTGCGGTCGGGGTTGTTCGCCAGCTGCTCCTGGAAAGCATGTCCGCCTCCCAGCTGCTTAAGGTGGTCACCCATAATCACCACGGCGGTGTCGTCGAGATAGCCCTGCCGCCGCAGATGGTCCACAAATCCGGCCACCTGCGTCAGGGAACAGGCGAACACGGAGGTGACCTCACTCTGCGTATCCACAGAGCAGTAGTCAAAGATATGCACCGGCTCATGGGTATCGAGCGTCAGCAGGGAGAGGTTGAACGGCCGGCCGGTCCTTTCCGCCTCGGCGTGCAGTTCGTCGACCTCGTCCCTGGCGTTCGCCAAGAGGCGTTCATCGCTGAGGCCCCAGTCACTGCGGAAGGCCTTTTTCGGCTCGCCCGCGGCGCGCCAGTGGGATAGATCCTTTACCCTCGAGTAACCGTGGTTGCCCAGGAAGACGTTCTTCGCGGCGAAGGAAGAGTTGGCCCCACCCAGGAAAACGTTCGTGTAGCCGTGCCCGGCCAGGACATCGCCCAGGCAGGTGGATCCTCCGAGGTAGGTGTCGACGTTGCCGCCGAGAGCGTTGTATGCGCCGCCGCCCGAGGCGGCGCCAATGCCCTTCAGCGGGATGCCGCACTGCGTCGAGACGAGTCCGGACATGGTCCAGCCTCCCCCCTCGTACTGCGTGAGGTCGGCCACGCTCTGCCAGCCGTCTGATGCCTCGGTCACCGCCTTAAGGGGAGCAAAGGCGTCCTTCTCGAAGAGCTGGTCGTCTGCGAGGGTGGCCTCACCGGATTCGAGATAGATCAGCACCAGGTTGCGCTTGTTAGCGTCGTCGGTGACGATTGGCTCCACATAGAAGTCACCGACGTCGTACTCGGAATTGGCCGCGTCAATGTAGTCCCTCACGCCCACGGTGCTGGCAAAAGCGCTGGTACCGCCGACAACTATCGCGGCGACCAGGCTGGAGGAGATGGTGCGCGTGATCCACGGCGAGCGACGAGGACGGAGGCTGTCGCCGGTGCGGCGGCGCTTGCGGCGCCGCACCGATCGCCACAGGGCTATCCCGACCGTGATGAGCAGGGGCAACACCCCGATTCCCAGAACACTGATCCAGACAATGGATCCGCCACCGCCGTCGGTTTCCACTGACACAATGTTCAGGAGCATCTGGTTGACGGAAATTTCGCCCCAGTGGGAACGAATGATGACGGCGGCCATGAGCAGTGCGATGCCCGCGCCGATGAGAAAGTGCACCACAATGAGTCCCACGACGACGCCGGTTCGTCGGATCACGTGAAGAGTACGGTCAAGCATGGCACCCCCTGCCGTCCAGGTGCCTGCATAGTCACCGAACACCCTTGACATCCGGCCCGTCTTCGGGCTCACAGCAGCGTAGTCCCGTTTCCCGTCTTGTTCAACAGAAATTCAACTGTTCGTCGCGAATTGTTCACCGCGCCGTTATGTGAGTGGTGTGACCGGCCGTGAGTGGACTTATCTGCCGAGGACTTTTAACGGACACGCCAGCTGAGTGATAATTGAGACGTGACTGAAACAATTGCGCCCTCTGCCTCCCTTCACAACCCCGACGTTCGCGGCTTCGCGTCGGATAACTACTCGGGTGTTCACCCCGAAGTCCTCGCTGCTCTGGCCGCCGCGAACGGCGGCCACCAGACCGCCTACGGCGACGACGTGTACACCCAGCGCCTCCAGGAAATCATGCGGGAACACTTTGGCGCGGGCACCGAAGTGTTTCCCGTTTTCAACGGAACTGGCGCCAACGTCCTCAGCCTGCAGTCCCTGCTGCCGCGATGGGGTGCTGTCATCTGCGCCCAGACCGCTCATATCAATAAGGACGAGAACGGGGCGCCCGAGCGTATCGGCGGGATCAAGCTCCTTGCAGTCCCCACCCCCGACGGCAAACTCACCCCGGAGCTGATCGACAGTGAAGCCTGGGGCTGGGGCGACGAGCACCGGGCGCAGCCCCTGGTTGTGTCCATCACGCAGACCACCGAGCTGGGAACCCTTTACACGGTTGAAGAGATCAGGGCGATCGCCGATCACGTGCACGCCCGTGGCATGCACCTGCACCTGGATGGTGCACGGATTGCCAATGCTGCGGCGGCCCTGAACCTGCCGTTGAGGGCCTTTACCCGGGACGCCGGCGTCGACATACTCACCTTCGGTGGGACCAAGAACGGACTCCTGTTCGGGGAATGCATTGTGGTCCTAAACCCTCAGGCGTCCACCGGGCTGACCTACCTCCGCAAAATGAACATGCAACTCGCCTCCAAAATGCGCTTCATCTCGGTCCAGCTGATCGCACTGCTGGAGGACGGGCTGTGGTTACGCTCAGCAGCCCACTCCAATGCAATGGCGGCCCGCCTCACGGCGCTGGTCAGCGAAATTCCCGGGGTGCAGCTCACGCAGCAGACAGCAGCCAATGCAGTCTTCGCGGTACTCCCCCGAGACGCAGCAGACCGGGTCCGCGAAGAGTTCACGTTTTACGACTGGGATGTCGTCACCGGCGAGGTGCGCTGGATGTGCTCCTTCGACACGACCGCCGAGGACGTGGACGCCTTCGCTGCCGCAATCCGCAGAGAGACAGCGGCCAGCGGGGACCAGAGCTAGGGCGCCCCCGCCCCCGCCCACCATCCGGATCGCTCCACCCCGCTGGCCCCATCTGGCTTCCTCCACCGGCGAGCCTGCCCGACGCGAAGGGCTGCATGCCATAGCCTTCGTGAGTGAGCGCAATTGGCGATCTAACCACGATGCCCCGTGACTTCCGGTCAGCCCTGACGGAACTCCGGCAGGCGAACTGCCGCAGCGAGATCCGGCTTGACGAAATTCCAGCCCCCTCGCGGCTAGCCCCGTATGCAGTGGCCTTGGGCGCGGAGGTCTTCCAGGCGGGACCGCAACGACTTCCGGTACACGGACCAGCGAGAGCCGCATTCGCTGGAACAGAGCAGGAAGAATTGGCGACGGGGCGGTTCATCCTCCTTCATGACCCGAACGGTTCTGAGCTATGGGACGGCACCTTTCGGATTGTCACCTACATTCGGGCGCAACTCGAACCCGAGATGGGCAACGACTCGCTCCTGGGCTCGGTCGCGTGGACCTGGCTGGTGGAAGCCCTCCAGAACCACGGTGCCGAGTACGGATCCGCGGGCGGGACAGCCACCCGAATCCTGTCGGAAAGCTACGGGACCCTGACCGGCAGACCGGACAGCATCGACATCGAGCTGCGTGCCTCCTGGACTCCTGACTCATCGATGGTGGCGAATCATCTTGAGGCCTGGGCTGACATGGTCTGCACCTTCGCGGGCCTGCCACCGCTCCCGGACGGCGTGGTGTCGCTGCCAAACCGGCGCAGAAACTAGCGCCAACGCACCGATGACCCATCCGAAGCTCGGCGAGATGCTGGCACGGCCGCCCAAACCGCGCGGCTAGACTGGATCAATCATGACCTCGCAGACTTCTGAGCCCACTGACGATCCCATTCCAGGTAGTGACGCACCCCTGCCGGACGTCGCGGAGCCTCTCCCGCTCCTCAAAGAACCCAAAGACGGGGTGCCGCTGGTCATCGACACCCAGGCCGGCCTCGAACGAGCGGCGCGGGCTTTGGCGCGGGGAACCGGCCCGGCCGGAGTCGATGCAGAGCGGGCTTCAGGGTTCCGCTACGGGCAACGCGCGTTTTTGGTGCAGATCCGCCGTGAAGGATCCGGCACCTGGCTGATCGACCCTGAGCCCTTCACTGACCTGCGCATCATCGATGAGGCGCTGCAGGGTGTCGAATGGATCCTTCACGCAGCGACCCAGGACCTCCCCTGCCTCTCAGAGCTAGGCATGTGGCCCGACCGCTTGTTCGACACCGAACTCGCGGCACGCATTGCGGGGCTGCCCCGGGTGGGACTGGCAGCGGTCATCGAAAGTCTGCTGGGCTACACTCTCGCCAAGGAACATTCTGCGGCCGACTGGTCCCGACGCCCTCTCCCCGAGCCATGGCTGCGCTATGCGGCGCTCGACGTCGAAGTGCTCACCGAACTGCGCAGCGAACTGATCGACCTCCTGGCCCGAGAGGGCAAGCTCGACTTCGCCGAGCAGGAGTTCGAGCACATCCGCAACACCCCGCCCGCCGAGCCGCGCGTCGATCCCTGGCGTAGGAATTCGGGGCTGCATCAGATCCGTGACCGCCGCCAGCTGGCGGCGGTGCGTCAGCTGTGGTTGGAACGGGAGGATTTGGCGAAGAACCGGGACATTGCCCCCGGCAGGCTGATCCCCGATTCGGCAATCCTCGCGGCCGCCAAGGCCATGCCAGCGACAGTTCCCCAACTCCTGGGCACCAGCGGGTTTCATGGCCGCGCCGCGGCACGTGAGGCGCCGCGCTGGCTGCGCTGCATCAGCGACGCCCGATCACAAACGGAGCTGCCCGAACTCCAGCTTCCCACTAATTCACCGCCGCCACCGCGGGTCTGGGCCGACAAGGATCCCGAGGCTGCGGCGCGACTGGCAACCGCACGCCCCCGGCTGGCAGCCATCGCAGAGTCCCTGAATCTGCCGATCGAGAATTTGCTGACGCCGGATTATCTGCGGCGAGTGGCCTGGCGGCCGCCAGCCGAAATCACCCTCGAGTCGCTCAGCGCGGCGCTTGCGGACCTGGGCGCCCGCCCGTGGCAGGTCGAGACGACCGCAGCAGTGCTGACCGTGGCCTTCCTTGATCCCGATCCCCTGCCCGAGAAAGTCGCCAGAACCGCCAACTCCTCCAGCTAGAGCGGGCTCAACAATGGCTGTCTCTCCCTGCCGTCCTTGCGGCCTAAGTTACCCGCTAGTAACATAGGGTCGAATCGTCATCTCAGATCGAACAAAGATTCAATGAGGAGCAACAGGTGAGCACCACTACAGTGCCAGCACAGACCGGTGCAGGCCGCCGGATCAGGGACGTCGTTTTTGTCGACGGCGTCCGGACTCCGTTCGGCAAAGCCGGCGAAAAGGGCATCTACGCGGGCGTCCGTGCAGACGACCTGGTGGTGAAGTGC
This sequence comes from Arthrobacter glycogeni, assembly GCF_054511155.1. Classification (NCBI taxonomy): domain Bacteria; kingdom Bacillati; phylum Actinomycetota; class Actinomycetes; order Micrococcales; family Micrococcaceae; genus Arthrobacter; species Arthrobacter glycogeni. The sequence goes on from NZ_JBTNDE010000020.1 coordinate 58,891, forward strand.
ATCCGCGACCTGATGCGTCGCAACCCCACGCTTCCTCCAGAGCGGATTGACGACGTCGCCATCGCCGCCACCACTCAGACCGGGGACCAGGGCCTCACCATCGGGCGGACCGCCGCCCTCCTGGCAGGTCTCCCCCGTTCGGTCCCCGGCTTCGCTATCGACCGGATGTGCGCCGGCGCCATGACCGCGGTGACGACGACGGCGTCGGGCATCGCGTTTGGCGCCTACGACGTGGTGATCGCTGGCGGCGTCGAGCACATGGGTAACCACCCGATGGGCGCTGACACCGACCCGAATCCCCGATTCATGTCCGAGCGGCTGGTTGACCCTGCCGCCCTAAACATGGGCAACACGGCTGAGAACCTGCACGACCGCTTCCCCGCCATCACCAAGGACCGCGCCGACGCGTACGCCGTTGCCAGTCAGACGAAGCTTGCAGCCGCCTACGCCAGCGGCCAGATCCAGCCTGATCTGGTTCCCGTCGCCTCCCGGAAGGACGGCACGGGCTGGACCGTCAACACCGTCGACGAACCGCCCCGCCCCGGCACTACCACCGAGGACCTTGCCGCACTGCGCACCCCCTTCCGTTCCCACGGCCGGGTCACCGCTGGCAACGCTGCCGGGCTGAACGACGGCGCCACGGCCGCGTTGCTCGCCTCTTCGGATGCCGCGGCGGAGCTGGGTTTGCCTGCCAAAATGCGCCTGGTCGCCTACGCTTTCGCCGGCGTCGAGCCTGAGGTGATGGGGATCGGCCCGGTTCCCGCCACGGAGAAGGCACTGCGGCAGGCCGGTCTGTCCATCGACGACATTGGCTTGTTTGAAATCAACGAGGCGTTCGCCGTCCAGGTGCTCTCGTTCCTGGACCACTTCGGCATCGCCGACGACGATCCCCGCGTCAACCGTTACGGTGGCGCCATCGCCGTCGGGCATCCGCTGGCCTCCTCGGGTGTGCGGCTGATGCTGCAGCTTGCCCGCCAGTTCGACGAGGACCCATCGGTGCGGTACGGCATGACCACCATGTGCATCGGCCTGGGCATGGGTGCCACCGTCATCTGGGAGAACCCCCACCACCCCGACTACTCGTCGACCGCAGCGGAGGACGCAGCATGAGCTTTGACCGTTATGAAGAACTCGCAGCGCTGGTCCCTGACGAGGTGATCACCCACTCCTACGTTCAGGACATTCCGCTAGCCCACGACGCCGGTATCCTCGCCCTCATCACCCTGGATAACGGGCTGGACCACACCAAACCCACCACCCTCGGCCCGAACACGCTGATCGGGCTGGGCCGGGTCCTTGAGGGGCTCAAAGCCCGCGCCGCGAACGGCGAACTGGCCGCCGTGGGCATCACCGGAAAACCACACTTCCTGGTGGCCGGCGCCGACCTGTCGACGGTCAAGTCGCTCAGGGCTGCCCACTACGGCCGGCTGATGGCCGAACTGGGCCACGACGCCTACAACCTGCTCGGCACTCTGGGCGTCCCCAGCTTCGCCTTCATCAACGGTGTGGCACTCGGTGGCGGCCTGGAGGTTGCCCTTGCAGCCGACTACCGCACCATTTCCACCGGGGCCAAGGGCATTGGTCTGCCCGAAGCCTTCATCGGCCTGGTTCCGGGCTGGGGTGGGGTCTACCGACTTCCGCGCCTGATTGGACCCGCCGCGGCGGTGAAGGTCATGATTGAGAACCCACTGAGCAATAACCGGATGCTCGACGGGCGGGCCGCTTTCGGGATGGGCATCGCCGATGTCCTGCTCGAGCCGGCCGACTTCCTTGAGCAATCACTCGCCTGGGCGGCCGGGGTGCTCAACGACCCGTCGGCTGTTCATACCCGCCGCGCCGGCCCTGCCACGTACACGGACGGCGACTGGGATGCGGCGGCCGCCGCGGGGCGTGCCTTCGTTGCTGCCAAGACCTCCAACGCTGCACCAGCACCGGGTAGGGTGCTGGACCTGTTTGAGGCCGGGAAGAGCTCCACCGCCGAAGAGTCAGCCGCCGCCGAGTGCGCGGCACTGACCGAGCTCATGCAGACCCCAGAGTTCCACTCGACCGTCTACGCCTTCCTGGATCTGGTTCAGAAGCGGGCCAAGCGCCCGGCCGGCGCACCCGACCGCAAACTGGCGCGCAAGGTGACGAAGGTCGGCGTCGTTGGCGCAGGCTTGATGGCCGGACAACTCGCTCTGCTGTTCGCCCGTCAGCTCAAGGTCCCGGTGGTCCTCACCGACATCGACCAGCAGCGCGTCGATAAGGGCGTGGCCTATGTTCATGCCGAGGTGGACAAGCTGCTGTCAAAGCAGCGGCTCTCTGCCGATGCGGCAAACCGCACGAAGGCGCTGGTCACCGGGTCGGTCTCCAAGGAGGCGTTCGCCGATGCGGACTTCGTCATCGAGGCCGTCTTTGAGGAGCTGGGCGTCAAGAAGACTGTCTTCGCCGAGGTGGAAGCTGTGGTGTCGTCCGAGTGCATTCTCGCCACCAACACCTCCTCGCTGTCCGTCACTGAGATGGCGGCGGACCTGGGCCACCCGGAGCGGGTGCTGGGGTTCCACTTCTTTAACCCGGTGGCTGCGATGCCACTGCTGGAGATTGTCAAGGCTCCGCACACCGACGACGCCGTCCTGGCGACGGCCTTTGCACTGGCCAAGGAACTGAAGAAATCTGCGGTGCTGGTCCAGGATGCGACAGCGTTTGTGGTGAACCGGATTCTTGGCCGGATGTTCGGTGAGATCACTGCTGTCTTCGACGAGGGCACCGATGCGGCGACCGCCGATGATGCGCTGCGCCCGATGGGGTTGCCGATGACTCCGTTCAGGCTGCTAGCCCTGGTGGGCCTGCCGGTCGGCCAGCATGTGCAGGAGTCCCTGCATGCTGCGTTCGGCGACCGTTTCCACGTTTCAGGGAACCAGCAGAAACTGATCGACGCGGGGATCAAGGGCCTCTGGGTGAAGGGGGACGACGGCGCTGAGACGGTTCCGCCGTCAACTCTGGCGTTGATGTCGCGCGGAGATTCGGCGTCAGACAGCGCCGAGGTGCTGCGCCGGACCCAGGATGCGCTTGCTGATGAGATTGGCCGGATGCTTGCTGAGGGTGTGGTTGCTGCTCCCGAAGATATTGACCTGTGCGTCATCCTGGGTGCTGGCTGGCCATTCCACCTCGGCGGCATCACCCCGTACCTGGATCGGGTGGGGGCCTCCGAGCGGGTCAACGGGAAGACCTTCCACTAGCCGGGCTGGCACGACACCCCCACCACCAAACGACCCGGCGTCCGCACCTGTCAGATGCCGACGGCGGGTCGTTGTCGTTCCAAGGCGGAGGTGTATTCAAGCGGTCGTCGCAACGGTAGGGGTTTCTGGTTCGAATAGTAGTTGTTGCATGGCGTATGCGGGGGTGATTCCGCCGAGGGTTTTACGCGGCCGGTCATTGA
>NZ_JBTNDE010000021.1:0-57857 GCF_054511155.1 Arthrobacter glycogeni
TGTGACGCGCCGATCCGCCACTACGACCACATCATCCCCTGGCACCGCGGCGGACCCACCTCCATTCCGAATTCGGCGGGGCTCTGCGAGGCATGCAACCACACCAAAGAAACCCCCGGCTGGACAGCACAACCACGCCCCCGACCAGAACCAGAACCAGGACCCGACTCAGGCCCCGTCCCAGGCCCAGGCCCAGGCACAGGTTCTCGGCACACCTTCCGCATCACCACCCCCACCGGCCACACCTACAACTCCACCGCACCACCCCTACCCGGAACTTGGCCCGTCTCCGGACAACACCGTCACAGCCGTCACCTGAGGTCTTGGACAGGCCTGTCCTCCACGTCATGGCCGAATCGGTCGGGGCGTGCACCGCACGTAGACTGGAACCAAACACCACTTCATTGACCATGGGAGATTTATGGCTGAGATCAACCGTGAGGACGTTGCGCATCTGGCGCGGCTGGCCCACATCGATATGAGCGCCGACGAGCTGGACCGGATGGCTGGCGAGCTGGCCGTCATCGTCGACTCCATCAAGCGGGTCAGTGAGGTGGCAGGCGAGGATATCCCGGCCACCAGCCACCCTATCCCGCTGAGCAATGTGTACCGCGAGGACGTGATCGGGGAGACCCTCACCAATGAGGAAGCCCTTTCCGGCGCACCCGATAACGCCGACGGACGCTTCAAGGTCCCTGCAATCCTGGACGGGGATTAACCGATGACTGAACTCATTCGGCTCAGCGCGGCAGCACTCGCGCAGAAACTCGCCGCCAGGGAAATCTCGGCGGTCGAAGCGACCCAGGCCCACCTCGACCGCATCGCTCTGGTTGATGGTGGCGACGACGGCGTTCACGCTTTCCTGCACGTCAACACCGACGAGGCTCTCGCTGTCGCCGCCGGCGTTGACAAGGCCCGCGCCAACTCGGAGGACCTCCACCCGCTGGCCGGTGTACCGATTGCCGTCAAGGACCTCATCGTCACCAAGGGCCAGCCCACCACTGCCGGTTCAAAGATTCTTGAGGGCTGGCACAGCCCCTACGACGCCACCGTGATCCGCAAGCTCCGCGCCGCGGGGATGCCCATCCTCGGCAAGACCAACCTGGACGAGTTCGCCATGGGCTCCTCTACCGAGCACTCCGCGTACGGACCCACCCGTAACCCGTGGGATCTGGACCGCATCCCGGGCGGATCGGGCGGTGGCTCTGCTGCCGCCGTCGCCGCCTTCGAAGCGCCTCTCGCGCTGGGAACCGACACCGGCGGTTCCATCCGCCAGCCCGGTGCTGTGACCGGAACCGTGGGTGTGAAGCCCACCTACGGTGGAGTCTCCCGGTACGGCGCGATCGCGATGGCGTCCTCGCTGGACCAGATTGGCCCCGTGTCGCGGACCGTCCTGGACTCGGCGTTGCTGCACGAGGTCATCGGCGGTCACGATCCCAACGATTCCACCTCCCTGACCGACCCGCTCGGCGCACTCGTCGAGGCCGCCCGGCTGGGCAACGTCGAGGGCATGCGGATTGGCGTCATCAAGGAACTGCAAGGCGAGGGCTACCAGACCGGCGTCCTGACCCGCTTCCAGGAGTCGCTGGACCTGCTTCGCGGTGCGGGCGCCGAAATCGTTGAGGTCTCCTGCCCCAATTTCGACTACGCGCTGGGCGCCTACTACCTGATCATGCCTTCCGAGGCGTCGTCGAACCTCGCCAAGTACGACGGCGTCCGGTTTGGCCTGCGGGTAGTGCCCGACGGCGCACCCACCATCGAACGCGTCATGGGCGCCACCCGCGCCGCAGGGTTCGGTGACGAGGTCAAACGCCGGATCATCCTCGGCACCTACGCGTTGAGCGCTGGCTACTACGACGCCTACTACGGGTCGGCACAGAAGGTCCGCACCCTGATCCAGCGCGACTTCGAGGCTGCGTTCACGCAGGCCGACGTCCTGATCTCCCCGACGGCGCCGACGACAGCGTTCAAGCTGGGGGAGAAGCTCGACGACCCGCTGGCCATGTACCTGAACGACGTCGCCACCATCCCCGCCAACATGGCGGGCGTACCGGGGCTGTCCCTGCCCGGCGGCCTCGCCGACGAGGACGGGCTGCCCGTCGGCATCCAACTGCTGGCTCCGGCCCGCGAGGATGCCCGGCTGTACCGGGTGGGGGCGGTGCTCGAATCGCTGCTCGAAGCCAGCTGGGGCGGTCCGCTGCTGGACCGGGCGCCCGACCTGACCCGTACTGCAGGAGGAACTGACTCATGAGCATGGCAACCGAAGACATCCTGACCTTCGAGGAAGCCCTCGACAAGTACGATCCGGTGCTGGGCTTCGAGGTCCACGTGGAGCTGAACACGAAGACCAAAATGTTCTCTTCGGCGCCCAACGCCTTCGGCGACACCCCCAACACCAATGTGACCCCTGTGGATCTGGGCCTGCCCGGCGTGCTCCCGGTGGTGAACCGGGTGGCCGTCGAATCCTCCATCAAGATCGGGTTGGCACTGGGCTGCAAGATCGCCGAGAAGTGCTACTTCGCCCGAAAGAACTACTTCTACCCGGACACCCCCAAGAACTTCCAGACCTCCCAGTTCGAGGACCCGATTGCCTACGACGGGTCGATCGACATTGAGTTGGCCGACGGCACCGTGTTCACCATCGAGATTGAACGCGCCCACATGGAAGAAGACGCCGGCAAGTTGACCCACATGGGTGGCTCCACCGGCCGGATCCAGGGCGCCGAATTCTCCCTGGTGGACTACAACCGGTCCGGTGTTCCGCTGGTGGAAATCGTCACCAAGCCGATCGTCGGGGCTGGCGCCCGGGCACCCGAACTGGCCAAGGCCTACGTGGCGGCGATCCGGGAGATCGTGAAGAACCTGGGCGTGTCCGACGCCAAAATGGAGCGCGGAAACGTCCGCTGCGACGCCAACGTCTCCCTGAAGCCCAAGGGGCAGGAGAGGTTCGGCACCCGTACCGAGACCAAGAACGTGAACTCGTTGCGCGCCGTGGAGCACGCGGTCCGGTACGAGATTCAACGCCACGCAGCGGTGCTCGATTCCGGGACGGCCATCGTCCAGGAAACCCGGCACTGGCATGAGGACACCCGCTCGACGACGTCGGGCCGCCCCAAGTCCGACGCCGACGACTACCGCTACTTCCCGGAACCCGATCTGGTGCCCATCGTCACCACCGAGGAATGGATCGAGCGGCTCCGCGCGGAACTTCCCGAGCCACCGGCCGAACGCCGTAAGCGGCTGCAGCAGGACTGGGGTTATTCCGACGCCGAGTTCCGCGACGTCGTCAACGCCGGCGTGATGTCCTCCATCGAGGACACCATCGCCGCCGGAGTGAAGCCCGCCGTCGCCCGGAAGTGGTGGATGGGCGAGATTTCCCGCCGCGCGAAGGTGGCCGACGTCGAGCCGTCCGAGCTGGGTGTTACCCCCGAACTGATCGTCGAGCTGAACTCGCTGATCGGGTCCGGCAAGATCAACGACAAGCTCTCGCGGGAGGTGCTCGACGGCGTCCTCGCCGGGGAAGGCACCGCCACCGAGGTGGTTGAGGCCCGTGGGCTGGAGGTCGTGTCCGACGACGGCCCGCTGCTTGAGGCGATCGACGCGGCACTGGCGGCCCAGCCCGACGTCGCGGACAAGATACGTGGCGGCAAGGTGCAGGCGGTCGGAGCGATCGTGGGCGGTGTGATGAAGGCGACCCGAGGCCAGGCCGATGCTGGCCGGGTGCGGGAACTGATCCTGCAGCGCCTCGGCGTCGAAGGCTAGCACCCAGGGCACCGGAAAGGACAGCTCGTGGCGAACAGGCCGGCCGCCGAGGTGCGCATCACCGCGGACCTGGTCCGCAGTCTGCTGCGTGCGCAGCACCCGGACCTCGCCGACCTGCCGCTCGAGCCCGTCGCCGAGGGATGGGACAACGTGATCTTCCGTGTCGGCAGCCACCTCGCAGTGAGGTTGCCCCGCCGCGAGAGCGCTGCCGACCTTGCCCTCAATGAGCAACGATGGCTTCCGCAACTGCTGGCCGCCGCCGGCCCGGGGATTTTATCGCCCGGGCCGGCCCTCCGCGTCGCCTCGGTACCGGTGCGGATCGGGGCGCCGTCGTCGTCCTACCCCTGGCCTTGGAGTATCAACGCCTGGGCGGACGGCACCGTCGCCACCCACATCCCCGTCGCGGACCGGGCTCCCGCGGCCGGGGACCTCGCCGACTTCGTGCTGGCCTTCCAGCAGCCGGCACCAGCAGACGCTCCCCGAAACCCGGTACGCGGCGGAGCGCTCAGCGGCCGCGACCGGGCCGTCCAACAGCGGCTCGACGCCCTTCCGCCGCCCACCGCCGAATCCCTGCGGACCCTGTGGCAGGAACTCCGGGACCAGTCAGGGTGGGACGGGCCGCCCCTGTGGCTGCACGGGGACCTCCACCCGGCAAACCTGGTGCTCGGTTCCGGACGGAGGCTCAGCGCGGTCCTCGACTTCGGCGACCTCACTGGCGGCGACCCCGCCACCGACCTTGCCGCGGCCTGGCTGGTGTTCGACCGGCACGGTCGCCGGGTCTTCCAGAACCGCATCAATACTGCGCGTACCACCGCCGACGCCACCTGGCAGCGCGCCCGCGGCTGGGCACTATGCATCGGGGCAGCGCTGGCCGTGAACTCCGATGATGACCCGGTGTTCAGGACAGTGGGCCAGCAGGTGCTGCGCTCGGTCCTGGCGGATCACGGGACCCGGCTCACGGGTGGTGTCCGCTGACATGGGGCAATGGACTCATTTGACCCGCGTCCAGACCGAGGGCGACAACCACATCATGGAGGACGCCTGCGGGTATCGGGGCAACGCCGCCTGGATGATCGACGGCGCCACCTCACTCCTTGAGGAGATCGACCTGCCGGGCGCCTCCAACCCGTCGTGGTATGCGCAGGTCCTCAACCTGGCGCTGGCGGAGAGCGTTGGCCCTGCCGATCCCCGCGCTGTGCTGGCCGCCGCCCTGACCCGTGTTGATGCCCTGGGGCAGCGGCTGGTAGGAGATCGATCAGATCGGTTCCCCAGCGCCGCGGTTTCGGTGGTGACAGCCGACGACGACGGCGTCCGGGTGCTCAGCCTCGCCGACTGTCATGTCGTGGCACGCCGCCACGACGGGAGCTGGGTACATGTGGGGACCCCCATCAGCGAGCCCACCGCGACGATTGCCGACCACCAGCAGGCACGACGGGACCGCAACACCGAGCACGGCGTGTGGGTAGCACGGCGGGAACCCGAGGCGGCGCAGCGCGCGCACCTGGTCAACGTAGGGCTGGCGCACACCGTGGTGCTGGCATCTGATGGCGCGTGGCGGGCCGTCGATCTGGGTCTGGTTTCGGGGGCCGAGGCATTTCTTGAAGCGGTCAGCACGCCCGAAGGAGCACAGGAGCTCATGCTGACGCTGCGCATCGCCCAGCAGGAGATCGGCGAGGCGGCGGACGACGCGTCGGTGATGTGTCTCGCCCTGCAGAACGCAGAATGAGCCCCGGCCGACCCGGCCGACCCGGCCTTGCCCGGCTGCTACGCTGGCGAAGGTGTCACAGCACCATGATGACTGAACTGCACGCGCCGGCGCGTACCACGCCGATCCGCCGCGTGCGGGTGGAAGGAACCCCCAGCAGTGAAGGCGCTCTACAAGTCCGGGCCGCACCCCGGTTTCGAATTGGTTGACCGGCCCGAACCCACGCCTGGGCTCGGTGAGGTCAAGATCCGCGTGATGACCACCGGGATTTGCGGCACCGATCTTCATATCGAATCCTGGGATCAGTGGGCCGCAGGGATTATCAACGCCCCGCTCATTCCCGGCCATGAGTTCTACGGCGAAGTCGTTGACCTTGGGTCGGGCGTGCAAGACGTCAAAGTGGGGGACAGGGTCTCCGGCGAGGGCCACATCGTCTGCGGCACCTGCCGGAATTGCCGTGCGGGCCGCCGTCAGATGTGCATCAGGACCGTGAGTGTCGGAGTGCAGCGAGACGGAGCGTTCGCCGAGTTCGTGGTGATCCCTGAACCCAACGTCTGGGTCCACCCCGCCGGCATCAGCCCCGAATTGGGCGCTGTTTTCGACCCTTTCGGCAACGCAGTCCACACCGCCCTGAGCTTCCCCCTCGTCGGCGAGGACGTGCTGATTACCGGCGCCGGCCCGATCGGACTGATGGCAGCCGCCGTCGCCCGCCATGCCGGAGCCCGCTATATTGCGGTCACTGACGTCTTCCAGCCACGGCTGGATCTGGCCCTGACCGTCGGCGCCGACCTGGCAGTGAACGTGGGCTCCACCCGGATCGCTGATGCCCAGCGGCAGCTCGGCATGCGGGAAGGGTTCGACGTCGGGATGGAGATGTCCGGCCACCCCACCGCCCTGCCCGAAATGATTGACAACATGAACCACGGCGGTAGGATCGCGATGCTCGGGCTGCCTTCGGCCGACATCACCATCGACTGGGCCAAGGTGGTCACCCATATGCTCACCCTCAAGGGCATCTACGGGCGCGAGATGTTCGAAACCTGGTACGCCATGAGCGCGATGCTGCAGTCCAACCCCGTCCTGCAGCAGGCGATCTCCAGTGTGGTTACGGATACGCTGCCCGCGTCGCAGTGGCAGCAGGGGTTCACCACAGCACGTCACGGGGCCAGCGGCAAAGTAGTCCTCGACTGGACCGGATTCTAAGGAGCAACGCTATGTATACGAGTATTCAGGATCAGCTCACCCAGGAGCTGGACGGCATCCGCAGCGCCGGCCTGTTCAAGAACGAGCGGCGGATCTCCTCACCGCAGTCCAACCTCATCCAGGCGGCGACGCTCGACGGCGAACCCCGGCGGGTGCTGAACTTCTGCGCCAACAACTACCTGGGGCTGGCCGATCATCCGGACATCATCTCCGCCGCCAAGCGGGCGCTCGATGAGCGCGGATTTGGCATGGCGTCGGTCCGGTTTATCTGCGGCACCCAGGACCTTCATCTGGAACTCGAAGCCAGGGTGTCGAAGTTCCTCGGTACCGATGACACCATCCTGTTCTCCTCCTGCTTCGACGCGAACGGCGGGGTATTCGAATCCCTGCTGACCGCGGACGACGCGGTGATTTCCGATGCGCTGAACCACGCCTCGATCATCGACGGTATTCGCTTGTCCAAGGCCCAGCGCTACCGGTACGCCAACCGCGACATGACCGATCTGGAGGCGAAGCTCAAGGAGGCCGCGGGAGCGCGCCGCACCCTGATCGTCACCGACGGGGTGTTCTCGATGGACGGGTACCTCGCCCCGCTGGAAGCCATTTGTGACCTCGCCGACCAGTACGGCGCGATGGTCATGGTGGATGACTCGCATGCGGTCGGATTCATGGGGGAGACCGGCGCCGGAACGCCCGAGCACGCCGGGGTGTCAGGCCGGGTCGACATCTACACAGGGACCTTCGGGAAGGCACTGGGCGGGGCCTCCGGCGGCTACGTCGCAGCGCACGCCGAGATCGTTGCCCTGTTGCGCCAGCGCGCCCGGCCGTACCTGTTCTCGAACTCCCTGGCGCCGTCGATCGTCGCGGCCACCCTCACGGCCTTGGACCTGGTCCAGAACAGCGCCGATCTGAGGGCGAAGCTCGGGGGCAACTCGGCATTCTTCCGTCGCCGCATGACCGAGGAAGGCTTCGACCTGCTCGACGGCGAGCACGCCATCATTCCCGTGATGTTCGGCGACGCGGCGCAGGCAGCCAAAACCGCCGACGCCATGTTGGAACGCGGCGTGTTTGTGACGGCCTTCAGCTTCCCGGTGGTGCCCCGCGGTGCCGCCCGGATCCGGGTGCAGCTGTCCGCCGCGCACAGTGCCGACGACGTCGAAGCGTGTGTCCAAGCCTTCATCGGTGCCCGCCAGGAGGTCGCCGCCGCCGGCTGACCTTCCCGCCCCGCCTACCACTTCTGGCGGGTAGGCTGCTGGCATGGCACTCAACGCTGACGTTCTTATCGTGGGTGGCGGTATTGCCGGGCTGTCCCTCGCGTCGCGGCTCGCCGGATCCTGCACAGTGGTCCTGGTCGAAGCCGAACAGGACCTCGCCTATCACGCCTCAGCCCGGTCGGCCCGGCAACTTATTCCCAGCTACGGGCCACCCGCGGTGCAGCAGCTCACCATCCTCACCCTCGACCTGCTCCATGCCACCGAGGAGGAACACGGCCTTCAGCTCCTCACACCCCGCAGTTTCATGTTGGTCGGGTCCCAGCAGGATGTCACTGACCGCTCCAGCGGCGCGATGACCGCCATCGGTGCCGAGGATGCCCTGGCATTGTGTCCCCAGCTCCGCCCCGAAACCTTCACCGCGGCGGGGATTGACAGCACCTCGGTGGGGCTGGACTCCGACGCCCTGATCGCCCACCATCGACGGCGGGCGCTCGACCACGGCGCCACCATTCTCACGGCCGCCCGGGTCCACTCGGCCCAACGGTTGCGGACCGGGTGGAGCGTCGGTGCCGGCGCGCACGCCATCCACGCAGCCGTTGTCGTCAATGCCGCCGGCGCGTGGGCCGACGAGCTCGCAGTGATCTCGGGCGTGGAGATCCAGGGGCTGCGACCCTACCGCCGGACTGCCGCCGTCGTACACCTGACCGACGAACTGGCGCCGGGGACACCGATGGTCGCCGCCGCCGACGACAGTTTCTACTTCCGGCGTGAGGGGGCGGGGGCACTGGTCTCGCCGTGCGAGTCCGTGCCGAGCATACCCGAGGATGCCCAGCCTCACCCGGCCGATCTGGCGGCACTGCTGCGCCGACTGAACGACGCCACCACGCTGGGGATCACGTCAATCGATCGCGCCTGGACCGGGCTGCGCACCTCGACGAAGGTGGGCCTACCGGTGATCGGATTTGACCCGGAAGCTGAAGGCTTTTTCTGGTTGGCGGGCCAGGGCGGCTACGGCTTCCAGACGTCGTCGGGGATTGCCGAGCTGGCGGCGACCCTGATCCTTGAGGAAGAGACCAGCGACCCGGACCTCTGCAGTTCCCTGCAACCGTGGCACTAGCACCCTCCCGATCCGGCGGCACCAAACCCGGGCGGCGCCGCCGACACCCGGAGCACCTCCGCCCAGGACAGGTCTAGAGTTAACGCTATGAAGGTCGATAAGACGCCGCTGCCAGGCATCGGCATGCGCAAAGATATTGTCACGTCCTCGGGGAGGCGCATTGGCACCATCACGCAGCGTGATGGTGAGACGGCGCTGATTATTTCACGCCAGGACGACCCCGACGCCTGCCTGGTGTCGATTCCGCTGACCGCCGACGAGGCAGCGACGCTCGGCAACCTGCTCGGCGCCCACCAGCTGGTGGCACAGCTGACCGAAGAACACCGTGACCTTCCCGGGGTGAACACCCGCCAGTTCCTGATTACCGGCGGCTCGCCCTTCGACGGCTACCGGCTTGGTGATACCAGGATGCGGACCCGCACCGGCGCGTCGGTGGTGGCTGCCCTGCGAGAAGGCAAGGTGGAGCCGTCACCCGCGCCGGATTTCACCCTGCTGGCCGGTGACCTTCTGGTCGCCGTCGGAACAGCCGATGGGCTGGACGCAGCCGCAGAAATCCTCAGCGGCGGCTGAGGGTCGGTTTGGAGGCCGGCAGCGCGCTGACACTGATCGAACTGGGGGCCGTGTTCTTTTGTCTCGGCATCCTCGGGCGCCTCGCCGGACGGATCGGGCTTTCCCCGATTCCCCTCTACCTTCTGGGTGGTCTCTTTTTCGGGAACGGCGGTCTGATCGAGCTGGATGGGCTGGACGAATTCAGCGAGATCGCCAGCGAGATCGGTGTGATCCTGCTGCTGCTCATGCTGGGCCTGGAATACACGGCCAAGGAGCTGGTGACCGGTCTCCGACAGTCCTGGCTTGCTGGCGTCCTGGACATTGTTCTGAACTTCACGCCCGGTGCCGTTGTTGCCCTCCTTTTGGGGTGGGGGCCGGTCGGGGCCATGGTGATGGGCGGCGTGACGTACATTTCGTCGTCGGGAATTGTGGCCAAGGTCCTGACCGATCTCGGGCGGTTGGGTAACCGGGAAACCCCTGTCGTCCTGTCGCTGCTGGTGTTCGAAGACCTGGCGATGGCCGTCTATCTGCCCATCCTGACCACGGTCCTCGCGGGGGCCAGTTTTATCGGGGGAATGCAGGCGGTCGGCATCTCGCTCGTCGTCGTCACCGTGGTGCTGGTCATCGCCCTGCGGTTCGGCAACGTGGTCTCGGCGGTGGTGGACAGCAAGGACCGGGAGGTTTTCCTTCTCACCGTGCTCGGCGCGGCGCTGCTGGTGGCGGGCGTCGCCGCAGCGATGCAGGTGTCGGCGGCGGTCGGCGCGTTCCTGCTCGGAATTGCGATCTCGGGAGCCACCGCCACTACCGCCACCCGGATCCTCGAACCGCTGCGGGACCTCTTCGCCGCAATTTTCTTCGTGGTGTTCGGCCTGAACACCGACCCGGCGACCATTCCCCCGGTGCTCGGTATCGCTCTGTTCCTCGCCCTCATCACGTCGGCCACCAAGATCGGTACGGGCTGGTGGGCGGCACGGCGTCACGGGGTGGGCCGGTTGGGTCGGGCACGGGCAGGCGTCGCCCTGATCGCCCGCGGCGAATTTTCGATAGTGATTGCCGGGCTGGCGGTGGCATCCGGGGCCGTGACCGGCGAGCTGGCGGCGCTCGCCACCGCCTATGTGCTGCTCACGGCGGTGCTCGGTCCGGTCGCCGCGCGGCTGGTCGAGCCCGCGATGGGGTTGCTGCGGCGCAAACCCCGCCCCGAGCCGCTTCCCGCCACCTGACCAAGCGGTTCACCGTGCGGACCGTTCAGTCAAGGATTCTGCCGACGGGCTCCTTCTTTTCGGCCTGAAACCGGTCCTCGGTGCGTCCGTGGGCCCAATAGCCAGAGAGTGACACCTGACCGCGGTCCAGGCCGCGCTCAGTGAAGAAGACGTCCCGGAGCCGCTTCATGGCCTCCCGCTCGCCGTGGGCGAAAACCTGGACCCGCCCGCTGCGCCACTGTGCCTGCCGGACCGCGGCGCCGAGCAGGGTCCCCGCGACGGACCCCCGGCGGTACAGCCAGACGAGGTCAACCCCCGGCGGGGCGACCAGGTCGTGACGATCCGACTCGGTTTCCACCTCAAGGAAAGCCAGCCCGACGGCGTCGCTGCTGAGCGACTCAAGGGCCGAGGACACGGCTGGCAACGCGGACTCATCGGCCGCGAACAGGTGCCAGTCGGCGCTTCCGTCGGGGGAGTACCCGCCGCCGGGGCCCGTCACCACCAGGACGTCGCCCGGCCTTGCGGAGGCCGCCCACGGTCCGGCGAGCCCGTCGTCGCCATGCACCACGAAGTCGATGGCCAACCGCTGCGCGGCGTAGTCCACCCAGCGGAGCGTATACGTCCGGGTGACGGGCAGGTCGGCGGGGTCAAGCGTCTCGCTCAGGGCCAGATGATCGTACGGCGGGATGAGTCCCAGCCCGGGTTTGGCGAAGTGGAGCTTCACATACCGGTCGGTGAAATCGTTGCGTCCGAACGTGGCGAACCCGGTGCCGCCCGCCACTACCCGCACCATGGCAGGGGTGAGCCACTCGGTGCTCTGAACGGTCAGAATGGTTTGCGGTTTGGGCTTCCGGACGGGGGCAACACTCACGGATTGATCTCCTTTGGCTGGAATATCCAAGGTTAGCAACGGGGCAGCGGATCGGCGTTCCCTTCATCGGGCGCCGCTGGCTGAGCCTCCGTAACGGTTCGGCTCCAGAGTTGCTTTGACCGGATCCTTGACCCCCAGATCGCCTTATCATTTATCTATCCAATCCACAACCCTTGAGAGGTGCATGATGAAAAAGATAGGGGCGCTGCTGGCAGCATTCCTGCTGGTGTTGGGCCTGGGACTGGTCGTCCCGAGCTCCGCCGCAGCGGCGCCGTATTGCGGGATCACCTGGGGATCCCAGGTTAAGGTCAGCTCGTCGACGACGAGCGCTCCGGTGACCAACGTGCGGGCAGGACAACATCCTTGCTTCGACCGGATGGTCGTCGACATTCGCGGCAAGGGGGCCGGGTACCGGGTGGAGTACGTCAGCGTGGTCAGGGCCGACGGGTCAGGGCAGGTGATTCCGCTCCGCGGAGGCGCCTTCCTCCGGGTGATCGTGAAGGCACCGAGCTACGACAGGTTCGGCAATGCCACCTACCGGCCAGCCAACCCCAAAGAGCTGGTCAATCTCGCCGGGTACACCACCTTCCGTCAACTGGCTTCTGCCGGCAGCTTTGAGGGCCAGTCGACCTTCGGGCTTGGCGTCCGGGCCCGTCTGCCTTTCAGGACATTCACCCTTGATGGTCCGGGCACTGCCTCCAGGCTGGTGATAGATGTAGCCCACCGCTGGTAAGTGCAGGGCGTAGCTCTTGGTTGACCCGCGCGCAGAGACACTTTAGCGTTGGGGCGTGAGCGACGCCGACATCAACTTCTATTTCGACCCCGTCTGCCCTTTCGCCTGGATGACCAGTAAATGGGTCCGCCAGGTGATGGGCCAGAAGGACTATGCCGTTGAGTGGAAATTCATCTCACTCCGGCTGATCAACTCTCACATCGACTATGCCTCCCACTTCCCGCCGGAGTACGAGGCCGGGCACACCGCGGGGCTCCGGCTGCTCAGGATTGCTGCCCATGCCCGCGCCGAGCACGGGCCGGAGGCGGTGGGAGCGTTCTATGCGGCGTGCGGCAAGCACATCTTCGAATCGGATCCGGTTCCCGACGACGACGATCCCGTGCTCGACCGCCGTGGCACCCGCGCGTTCGCTGAACAGATCCTGGCCAGCGCTGGCCTGCCTGCCGGACTCGCTGCCGCGCTCGACGATGCAGGGTTCGACGAGACGATCCAGTCTGAAAGTGATGAAGCCCTGGCCCTCACTGGCAAGGATGTTGGCACCCCGATCATCCACTTCAAGCCGCCGACTGGGGTGGCGTTTTTCGGCCCGGTCATCAGCCGGCTCCCCAGCGATGATGAGGCAGTGCCGCTGTGGGATCACGTCGTAGGGCTGGCTGGCTTCGCTGGGTTCGCCGAACTGAAGCGCAGCCTCAGGGAGCGTCCGCAACTCCCGGCCCTGGGTGTCCCTGCCGGCGATGCTGGCGTTCAGGAAGACTGGCACGGCGGCAGTCGCCGGACCAAGAGGTAGCCAGCGGCTTAGGTCGAGGCGACTCCGGCGATCCGGTTCTCGCGGAACGCTTCGATGAACAGGGCGTGGTCAGCCCTGACCCGGGCGGCGTAGTCCACCGAGAAATCAATGATGTCGGCGATGAACTCATCCCGTCTACCCGAGACCACCCTGATGATTGCCTCTTCCGTCTGGAACGGGACCAGGTCCTGGTCGCTGTCCTGGTCTGAGGCGCAATGGATCTTGGCCGTTGCCCGCCCCAGATCTTTGAGGACCGGCTCAATTTCCGAGGGTTCGGTCAGTTCTCCCCAGCGGAGGTCCAGTTTGTAAGGGGAGAGCTCATCCACCACAAATCCCACCCCGTCGATGGTGGTGTAGCCGAGGAACGTGTCAGTGTGGACCTGCAATGACCGTTGGCTGATGACCGTACGGTGTCCGTCGTGCTTGAAATACTGCCGGACCCGTTCATCGGTGACCACCCTGCTGGGCGCCGCGATGTTGCCCTGCTTGATGGAGAGCACAATGTCGTTCTCCTGCGCCTCGTTGTAACCCTCAATCAGCACGTTGTAGGCGGGCAGCCCCGCACTGCCAATTCCGAACCCCGTGCTGCCCACGATGTCCTTGACGGCATAGAAGACCTCTCGGGATGACTTTACCGTCTCCGGAATGGTGGTCAGATATAGCTCAAAGGCCTCAAGGACTGCGGCATGCTCAGTGTTGTCCAGTCGCCGGGTCAGCGGCCCGTCGCGGAAATGACGCCTATGCTCCTCAGTGGTGGTCATCGCATCAAGGAGATTGGTGCGTCGGGCCGATCGCGCGGCCTGGAGCATTCCATGGATGGTTCCCGTGGTGTTGTCGAGCCGCAACGCGAAGTCACTTCCACCGTCGCTCGCGTAGGAGTCCACCTGGTCCAGATAGGACGTGAGATAGGTGCGGGCCAGGCTGCGCACCGCTTCTTCGGGTAGCGCTTTCTGCCAGCACATGAGGGCCAACGAGGTGACGAAACGGCGCAGATCCCAGGAAAAATGGCCAAGATAGGCTTCATCGAAATCGTTGATGTCGAACGCCAGGGAACCGGTGCTGCTCATATAGGTTCCGAAGTTTTCAGCGTGCAGATCCCCATGAATCCATACCCGCGCCGTCGACTCGTCCGCCCAGGCATCCGTCAGGGCCTCCATATCGGCGTAGAAAATGCACGCACTGCCCCGATAGAAAGCAAACGGGTCGGCCGCCATCTTGCGGAATTTGGTCCTGAATCCGTGCGGGTCCGCTGTCATCAGCGGCTTGAACGCCGTGACCAGTGATTCGGTGATCAGGGTTTCACGGTCGGTCGTGTCTGACATGTCGCAAGTCTAGTCCGACCTGCTCGACGGCGATCCCCAAACGATCCCGCGGCGATTCCTAGGCGAGCGCGTCGCCCAACGCACCCTGCACGACAGTGAGAAGTGACCCGTTGTCCACGAGGACACGGACCGCCTCAATCTCGGGTGCCAGATACCGGTCGGCGCCGGGGCCCTCGACCACCTCGCGGACCGCCGCCCGTGCCGCGTGCAGTCCGACAGCGCTGCGGGAGGTGGCCAGACCGCCGTCGCGCATGTCCAGTGCCCGTGCCGCGGTAAGGATCTCGATGGCCAGCACCCGGGTCAGCCCGTCCAGTGCGCGGCGGAGTTTGAGTCCAGCCGACCAGCCCATCGAGACGTGATCCTCCTGCATGGCCGAGGATGGGATGGAATCGACAGACGCCGGATTGGCCAGCCGTTTGAGCTCCGACACGATCCCCGCCTGCGTGTACTGGGCGATCATGTGACCCGAATCGACACCCGGATCGTGCGCCAGGAACGGGTTCAGCCCGTGGCTGCGCGCCTTATCCAGGAAACGATCCGTCCGGCGCTCACTCATGGAAGCGACGTCGGCGACGGCGATCGCCAGAAAGTCCAGTGCGTACCCCACCGGGGCCCCGTGGAAATTGCCGTTGGACTCCACCCTGCCGTCGATGGTGACCACCGGGTTGTCGATTGCCGATCCGAGCTCGATCGCCGCAACGGATTCCACGTAGGCAAGCGTGGACCGCGCCGCGCCGTGCACCTGCGGGGCGCAGCGCAGAGAATAGGCGTCCTGCACCCGGGTGCTCCGGTGCGCACTGAGCTCACTCGCCGAATGCTCCTGGATCAGCGGCGACCCGTCGAGGAGGCGGCGGATGTTCGCAGCGGAGGAGAGTTGGCCTGGATGCGGGCGGAGGGCGTGGATATCTTCGGCAAACACGCCGTCAGTTCCCAGCAGCCCCTCAACGCTCATCGCGGCGGCAAGGTCGGCGGTCCGAAGCAGACGGCCGAGATCGGCGGAAGCCATGATCAACATGCCCAGCATGCCGTCGGTGCCGTTGATCAGCGCCAGGCCTTCCTTTTCGCGGAGCTCCACCGCAGTGATCCCGGCCGCTGCGAGCGCCTCGCCTGCGGGCATCAGGACGCCGTCGACGTCGCGCACCTCACCTTCACCCATCAGCGCCAGCGCCACGTGGGACAGCGGGGCCAGATCGCCCGAGCAGCCCAGCGAACCGTACTCTCCGATCATGGGGGTGATGCCGGCATTGAGGAGGGCCGCGTAGGTCTGGGCCACGAGCGGGCGGACGCCGGTGCGGCCGGTCGCCATCGTCGACAGCCGGCCGAGCATCAAGCCGCGCACCACCTCCCGGTCCACCTCGGCGCCGGAAGACGCGGCGTGGCTGCGGATCAGGCTGCGCTGCAGCTGGGTGCGCTGCTCGATGGGGATGTGGGTGGTGGCCAGGGCGCCAAAACCGGTGGAGACGCCGTAGTGCGGGGTCGAATCGTTCACCAGATCCTCGATCACCCGCCGGGACGCTTCCATCGCGACGATGGACTCCCCGAGGATTTCCACCCGTACGCCATGCCGTGCCACTGCGACGACGTCGTCGGGCCGGAGGGCGCCGACGCCCACATCAACGGTCTGAGTGCTGCCCACTTGGGACCCGCTTTCACAAGAAGTCTTGCCAATGAATGAAAAGAGCGTTTCAATAAGTGAAATGCATGACGTCCCGCAATGCAAGACCTCCATGAGAAGGAGCCGCCAGATGGCCGACGCATCGACCCGCACCGTTGAACGCGCGCTGCTCCTGCTGGGCGCCGTCTGCGACCGGGGCGCGGTGACCCTCGCCGACGCCGCCCGCGATGCGTCGCTCTCGGCGTCGACGGCACTGCGGCTACTGCGCACCCTCGAGTCCACCGGTTTCGTCAGGAAGGACGACGACGGCTACCGTCCCGGAATGCGCATCGTCCAGCTCGGGGCCCAGGCGCTCAGCCACGAGTCGCTGGTCTCCCTGGCGGGTGCCGCACTGGACCGGCTGGTCGATGAGACGGGGGAGTCCGCCTACCTCAACGTCCCCGCCGACGACGGCCACGGCATCTACATCGCCGTGCGCGAGGGCACCCACTCCGTCAGACACACCAGCTGGGTGGGACGCCGTATCCCCCTGACCGGCACCGCCGCAGGCAACGTCCTGGCCGGTGAGGCGCCCGCCTGCGGGTATGTGGTGGTCCGCAACGGCATCGAACCGGACGTCACCGCCGTCGCCGCGCCGGTGATGATCGGCGACCGGATTGCCGCCTCGCTCAGCGTGGTGGTCCCCAGCTATCGGATCAGCGAACCGCAGGCCGAAACCCTTGGCCGACTCGTCGCCGCCGAAGCTCTCAGCATCCTGAATTCAACGACCAGCAACATCCCCGCCACCGGACCCGGCGACACCAGCCCGGGCCACCCCGACACCTTGGGAGCATCCGCATGAGCAAGCCGTTTACCCAACACGATCCGACCCGTTCCATCCGGGCGGCCCGCGGCACCACCCTCACCGCCAAGAGCTGGCAGACCGAAGCGCCGCTGCGCATGCTCATGAACAACCTCGACCCTGAGGTGGCCGAACGCCCCGAGGACCTCGTGGTGTACGGGGGCACCGGCCGGGCGGCCCGCAGCTGGGAAGCCTACGACGCGATTGTCCGTTCCCTGGAGGACCTTGAGGACGACGAGACGCTGCTCGTGCAGTCCGGGAAGCCGGTGGGTATCTTCCGCACCCACACGTGGGCGCCGCGGGTGCTGCTCGCCAACTCCAACCTGGTGGGGGACTGGGCCACCTGGCCCGAATTCCGCAAGCTCGAGGCCGAAGGCCTGATGATGTACGGGCAGATGACCGCCGGCTCGTGGATCTACATCGGCACCCAGGGCATCCTGCAGGGCACCTACGAAACGTTCGCCGCGATCGCCCGCAAACTTGGCAAGTCACCGACCGCCACCCTCGCCGGCACCCTGACCCTGACCGCCGGGTGTGGAGGCATGGGTGGCGCCCAGCCGCTCGCCGTCACACTGAATGGGGGTGCGGTGCTGATTGTCGACGTCGACCGGACCCGCCTCGAACGCCGCGCAGCCAAACGCTACCTCGACGTCGTCGCCACCGATCTTGAGGACGGCCTCCGCCAGGTGCTGGCCGCCAAGGAGGAGCAGCGCGCACTGTCGGTCGGTGTCGTCGGGAACGCCGCGGAGATCTTCCCCGAATTGCTGCGCCGCCATCTGGCCGGGCAGCTCACCATCGACATCGTCACCGACCAGACCTCGGCCCACGATCCGCTGAGCTACCTGCCCGAGGGCGTCGCGCTGGACGAATGGGACCGGGAGGCCAAGGGCGATCCCGACGGGTTCACCAAGAAGGCGCAGACCTCAATGGCCCACCACGTGGAAGCGATGGTTGGCTTCCAGGACGCCGGCGCTGAGGTCTTCGACTACGGCAATTCGATCCGGGACGAGGCCCGCCAGGGCGGGTACGCGCGGGCCTTCGAGTTCCCCGGCTTCGTTCCCGCCTACATCCGGCCGCTGTTCTGCGAGGGGATGGGCCCGTTCCGGTGGGTGGCGCTCTCCGGCGACCCCGCCGACATCGCCGTCACCGACGCGGCGCTGAAGGAACTGTTCCCCGAGAACGAGCACCTGCACCGGTGGCTTGACGCGGCCGGTGACCTGGTCGAGTTTGAGGGCCTTCCGGCGCGGATCTGCTGGCTCGGGTACGGCGACCGGGCCAAAGCCGGGCTGATGTTCAACAAGCTGGTGGCCGACGGCAAAGTGTCGGCGCCGATCGTGATCGGACGCGACCATCTCGATTCCGGGTCGGTGGCGTCGCCCTACCGGGAGACCGAGGCGATGGCCGACGGGTCCGACGCCGTCGCCGACTGGCCACTGCTCAACGCTCTGCTGAATACCTCGTCAGGCGCCACCTGGGTGTCCATCCACCACGGGGGTGGGGTGGGCATCGGCCGGTCCATCCACGCCGGACAGGTGTCGGTGGCCGATGGCACCGACCTCGCCGCCGAGAAGCTGGAACGGCTGCTCACCAACGACCCCGGCATGGGCGTCATCCGCCACGTTGACGCCGGCTACGACAGGGCGTCCGAGGTTGCCGCGGAGCGCGGGGTCCGGATCCCCATGACAGACTGACTCATCTGGGGTGGCCGCTTCCGCGGCCACGTGCCGGCTCGACAAAGATTTCCCCTGGCTCGTTCCTCGCTAGTGGAAATCCAACTCGCCTACACACGTGGCCGCTGCAGCGGCCAGTTCGCCCCAGTTTCGGTGGCTGCTCAGGGTTATTGGAAAGGCATTTTTGATGAATACCGTAAGCGACATGCTCGAGTCGATTTCCGACGTCGGCCAGGACTCTGTTCGGGGTGGGTATTCCCGGCCGGTGTTCTCCGGGGCCGAGCTGGAGCTGCGCGAATGGTTCACGGCGGAGGCCACGAAGCGCGGTCTTGAGGTCAGCACCGACCGGAATGGGATCATGTGGGGCTGGTGGGATGCCGGGGGAGGGGACCGGACCGGTTCCCTCGTCACCGGCAGCCACCTCGACTCGGTGCCCGGGGGTGGTGCGTTCGACGGCCCGCTCGGCGTCGCCGCCGCGCTTGCCGCCGTCGACGTCCTCAAAGAGCGCGGGGTAGAACCTCGGCGCGGGCTCGCCGTCACCGTGTTCCCCGAGGAGGAGGGTTCACGGTTTGGGGTGGCCTGCCTCGGCTCGCGGCTCCTCACCGGGGCAATCGACGCCAACCGGGTGCGGAATCTCAAGGATCTCGACGGCAATACCTTCGCCGACGTCAGCCGGGCCAATGGGCTGGACCCGGAACGTCTCGGCCGGGATGAGGACACGCTGCGGACCATCGGAGATTTCGTCGAACTGCACGTGGAACAGGGCAGGGCACTGGTCGACCTTGACACGCCCATCGGCGTCGGCTCCTCCATCCTCGGCCACGGACGGTGGCGGCTCAGCGTGCAGGGCCAAGCCAACCACGCGGGCACCACTTTGATGGCAGACCGCGCCGACCCGATGGTCGTCGCCGCGCAGATCATCCTGGCCATCCGCCGCACTGCCGCCGGCCAGGACGACGCCCGGGCCACCGTGGGCCGGTTGCAGCCGGTCCCGGGCGGCACCAACGTGATCGCCTCCCGCGTTGACCTGTGGCTCGATGTCCGTCACCCCGACGACGCCGTCACCGCGGCCCTCGTCGAGTCCATTCATGGCCAGGCACAGAAAGCGGCAGCCTTTGAGGGCTGCTCCGTCGCCCTGACCGAGGAATCGTTCAGCACTACAGTCCACTTCGACGCGGCCCTGCAACGCCAACTCCAGAACTCCCTCAACCGATCCACGGGCGGCGCCCCGGCGCCCGCCCTGCCCACCGGCGCCGGTCACGACGCCGGAATCCTGGCCGCCTACGTACCCTCGGGCATGGTCTACATCCGCAACCCGACGGGCATCAGCCACTCACCCGAGGAATTCGTGGAACGCCCCGACGCCGACCTCGCCGCCACAGCGCTCGCCGACGTCCTCGAAGACCTGCTGTGATCTCCTTCTGGTGCGAGCAAGCCTGGGTTGGTGGTCACGGAATCCAGCACCGCGTGCGGATCGACGCCGACGACGACGGCACCATCACCGGTGTGACCACCGGGAGCGATGCTGGGCCGGACGATTCCCTTGAACTCAGCGGCGTCGTCTTCCCTGCCGCCGCAAATGCCCACTCGCATGCCTTCCATCGGGTGCTCAGGGGGCGCACCCACGACGACGGCGGTGACTTCTGGGTCTGGCGCGAGAAAATGTACAAAGCGGCGGGAGCGCTGACCCCGACCGGGTACGAGCACCTCGCCACGGCAGTGTTCGCGGAAATGGTCGTCACCGGCTGGAGTAGTGTCGCCGAGTTCCACTACGTCCACCACCAGCCGGGCGGTGCACCCTACGGGCCCGGAAGCGGTGGCAATAGCGGCGGTGGCAATAGCGGCGGTGGCCCGCACGCCATGGAGCTCGCTCTGTGCCGCGCGGCGGTCGCCGCGGGGATCCGCCTGACCCTGCTCGACACGTGTTACCTTGCCGGCGGCATTGACGCGCCGCTCAACCCCGACCAGGAACGGTTCGGCGACGCCGACGCCGGTGCCTGGCTGGAACGGTTCGCCGACCTGCGGCGGGTCGTCGCCGAACAGTTCGACCCGGCGTTTATCACCGTCGGCGCCGCCCTGCACTCAGTGCGTGCGGTCCCGGAAGACGCCCTCCGCACCCTCGCGGCCGGCCTCCCCACCGACGTCCCGTTGCACATCCACCTCTCGGAGCAGCCCACCGAAAACGCCGACTGTCTGTCGCAGTACGGCACCACCCCCACTGGCCTGTTACACCGGCGCGGGTTGCTCTCCGACCGGCTGAGCGTGGTCCACGCCACCCACCTCACCCCCGACGATATTGCCCGGTTGGGTGAGGCCGGAACCACTGCCGTGTTCTGCCCGACCACCGAGGCGGACCTTGCCGACGGCATCGGACCCGCCCGCGCCCTCCGGGACGCTGGCGCCCGGATCGCGCTCGGTACCGACCAGCACGCGGTGATCGACCCGTGGCTGGAAATGCGGTCCCTCGAACACGGGGAACGGCTGGCCTCCGGGCAGCGCGGCCGATTCACCCCCGCCGACCTGCTCGACGCCGCGACCACCGGCGCCGCCCGCTCCATGGCCACCCCGGTGGCCGCCATCACTGTGGGAAGCCCCTGCGATCTGGTCAGCCTGAACCAGCGATCGCTGCGGACCGCGGGATCCGCCCCCGGCCAGCTCCCCCTCACCGCCACCGCCGCTGACGTCACCGCCGTCGTCATCGCCGGGCGCCTGATCGCGCGCAATGGACACCATCTCACCCTCGGCGATCCGGCCGTCCTGCTGACCGCCGCACTGGAGGGACAGTCATGAGCACCGTGATCACCAATATCGGGGAACTGATGACCCAGGACCGGGACCAGACCGTGCTGAGGAACGCGGCGGTGGTTTTCGAGGGGGAGCGGATCGCCTGGATTGGCGCCGCCACGGAGGCACCCGCCGCCGACACCCTGGTCGACGCCGAGGGTCGGGCGGGACTCCCCGGCTGGGTCGACAGCCACACCCACCTGGTCTTCGCCGGGGACCGCACCGCCGAATTCGAGGCGCGCATGGCGGGCCAGGATTACGCCGCCGGCGGGATCGCCGTCACCACCGATGCCACCCGCGCCGCCTCGGATGACGACCTCACCCGGCTGCTCCTGGGCCGCGTCGCCGAAGCAAACGCCGGCGGCACCACCTATCTGGAGACCAAGACCGGGTACGGGCTCGACGTCGAACACGAGGGGCGCAGCGCCCGCATCGCCGCCAGCGCCGTCGACGAGGTGACGTATCTCGGCGCGCACCTCATCCCGGCCGGCATCGCCCCCGATGACTACGTACGCCTGGTCTGCGGCCCCATGCTCGACGCCGTCCGACCCTCCGTGAGCTGGGCCGACGTGTTCTGCGAACGCGGTGCTTTCACCCCCGAGCAGTCACGGCAGATCCTTCGCGCCTGCCAGGCCGCCGGGCTCGGGCTTCGCGTCCATGGCAACCAACTGGGCCCCGGTCAGGGGGTGCAGCTCGCCGTCGAGTTCGGCGCGGCCAGCGTTGACCACGTGAACTACCTGGAGGCGTCGGACATTGACGCCCTCGCCGGCACCTGGTCCGGGTGGGACGGCGGCGCTGGCCGCCGCGGGACGGTGGCGACCTGCCTGCCAGCCTGCGACCTGTCCACCCGCCAGCCGCTGGCCCCCGGCCGGGCACTGCTCGACGCCGGCGTCGAAATCGCGTTGGCGTCCAACTGCAACCCCGGCACCTCCTACACCACGTCGATGGCCTACTGCGTGACCACCGCCGTGCTGCAGATGCGCCTCAGCGTCCATGAAGCGATCCGCGCGGCAACCTTCGGCGGCGCTCTGGCACTGCATCGTGAGACGGGGGCCGACGACGACGGCGCCCGCGCGGTCGGGTCCCTCGCCGTCGGGCATCGGGCCGATCTGCAGCTGCTGAACGCGCCGTCCGCCACCCACCTGGCCTACCGGCCCGGGGTGCCACTGACCCACGCCGTCTGGAAGCAGGGCGTCCGCATCCCGAAGAACCCGGACAAGAGCTGACCTCATTGGGTTCTAGGCTGTGATCAGAATCCGCCGCCGGGCGGGTCGCCAGATCAAGCGAGAGGGCCGGAAACGATGGACTGGAAAATTGAGGTTGTTCCCATCCCGGTCACGGATGTGGACCGGGCCAAGGCGTTCTATGTGGGCCAGATCGGCTTCACCGCCGATCACGACATCCAGGCGGATGAAAAGGTCCGCTTCGTTCAGCTCACCCCGCCGGGTTCGGCCTGCTCGATCGTGCTGGGAACGGGCTTGACCGAGATGACACCCGGTTCGCAGAAGGGGGTGATGATCGTGGTCCCCAACGCGGATGAGGCGCTCAAACATTTGCTGGACCGTGGCGTGGAGGCGACGGGCGTCGACGAAATGGAATGGGGCCGGTTCGTGTACTTTGCCGACCCCGACGGCAACGAATGGTCGCTGCAGGAACTATCGACGACCTAGGCCTGGGCTCACTCGGGAGACGCTACTTCACGGCTCCCGCGGTGAGCCCACCGATCAGGCGCTTCTCGATCAGGGCGAACAGGATGATCACCGGGATGATCGCGACAATCGAGACTCCGAACACGTACTGCCACGAGGTTGCGTACTGACCGATGAACTTGGTCAGCGCCACCGATAGCGGCTGGTTCTCCGCCGTCGACATGATCACCAGGGAAGCCGCGAACTCGTTCCACGACGACACGAACGTGAAGATGACGGCCGTGACAATACCGGGCCACACCAGCGGCAGGTTCACCCGGAACATCACCGTGAGCTTGCCGGCGCCGTCGAGCTGGGCGGCTTCGTCAATCTCCTTCGGGATCGCGGCGAAGAAGCTGTGCATGATCCAGAGGGCGAAGGACAGGTTGAAGGCGGCGTTGATCAGGATCATGGCCAGCCAGGTGTCGTTGATGCCCAGCAGCAGCATCTCCCTGAACAGGCCGGCGGTCAGGACGGCGGGTTGCAGCATCTGCGTGACGATGACCAGGAACAGGAACACAGTCTTTCCGGGGAACCGGAACCGGGCGGTGTAGTACGCGGCCGGCGTCGCCACGAGGAGCACCAGGAGGGTAGCGAACACCGCGATGATGATCGTCGAAATCAGGTTGTAGGGCAGCGGCGTCTCGGGGGTGGCCCACATGGTCGCATAGTTGCTCCACTGAAGGCCCTCGGTGGGGAAGTACGCTGGCGGCACGGAGAGAATTTCGGACCGGGTCTTGAGCGACCCCACGAGCATGATCAAATACGGGAGCAGAAATACCAAGGCGACGACGGCGCCAATAGCCATCCGCAGACCCATCCGGCGGCCTGACACCTGATCCGCACCGTAGCGTTTTTGGCGGGCTGCCACCGGGGGAAGCGGCGACCGGGCCGATTCGTTGAGGGTGCTCGCGGACATGCCTAGATCTCCTTCATCGGTTTGACGATTTTCACGTACGCCGCGACGATCACAATGACGATGGCGAAGTTAACCACGCTGAGGGCACTGGCAAGGTCCACCCGCCGGTCAAACTGCAGCACCTTGAAGATGTAGGTCATGAGGGTATCGGCTTGGTAGCCGGGGATCGATCCGGTGATGATCCGCAGGATGGGGAGGTTGTTGAACACGTTGATGATATTGATCAGCACCGCGACGGCAAGGGCACCCCGAAGCTGGGGGAGCACAATGCTGAAATACGTGCGAAAGGGTCCAGCGCCGTCCATTTTGGCGGCTTCGAGCGCATCCTCGGGGACCGACTGCAACCCGGCCAGCAGGGTGTAGGCGGTGAACGGGATGGACACGAAGACCGCGACGATGATGGCCACCCCGAGGGCCGGAAGCACGTTCTTGGTGAAGCCGTACGGTGAGTCGAGTATGCCGAGATCAACGAGGAACGTGTTCATGATCCCGTAGTTGCTGTCGAGACCGTAGTAGAACACCGTGGTGGTCATGACCACGCTCGCAGCCCAGGGGACCACCACTGCCATCCTGACCAGGGTGCGGCCGGGAAATGGTTTGTTGAGGAACTGGGCCAACGCGAGCGAAATGAGCACCGTCAACGACACGACGACGACCACCCACACCACCGTGTTCAGGAGCACCCGCGGGAGGTTCGGGTCGGAAAATATCTCCGCGAAGTTCACGAACCCGGCGGAGCCCTGGTCGATCCCGCTCTGGCTGATGTCACGGGTGGAGTTGAAGATCATGAATCCGGCGGGGAAGATCACGATCGCAAAGATCAGGAGGAGGACCGGACCAATCCAGGGGAGGGCGGCGGGAAAACCGTCTGAGTTTTGCCTGCGGCGCTTTCGTCCGTTGGACGTGGACGTGGGCGGGCTGGCCAGCACGGGCTGTGCGCTCATCGTAAATAGCTCATTCTCTACCGCCATTGGTTAGGGGCCGGTACCGGCGTGGACCATGACGGACCGCGCCGGTACCGGCTGTAGGCTATTCGGCTGCTGCGTCAGCTTCAGCCTGGATCTGGTCGAGCACCTCTGCTGGTTCCATTCCCTGCCCAAGCTGGCCAAACAGGCTCTTGAACGCACCATCGGTGGCGTTCCAGGCCGGGTTGGAGGTGGGGTAGAACTGTGCACTTGGCAGCATCTCCAGGAATGGCGCCAGGGTCTCGTCGCCTGACATTTCCTCTGCACCGCTGATCGTGGTGGGCAGGAAGCCCTCGGTGCTGACCCATTCGACGTAGTTCTCCGGCGCGAAGAAGTGGTCCATGAAGGCGGTGACAGCCTCGGCTTTGTCGCCGTCGTTCTTGAACGACATCAGACGGTCGGCGACACCCAGGGTGGCGGGCTCGCCCGACGCCGTTGGGATGTTCGCCAGGCCGTAGTTCAGGTCAGGGTTTTCGGTTTCGATCTGCCCGACGGTCTGCGGCAGCCCGTACACCATGCCGATCTGGCCCTGGATGAAGACGTTAATCATGGGGGTGCGTTGGGTGGCGCCGGGGTCGGCCTGGGTCAGCCCGTCGTCGATCATGCGTTTCATGAACTCGGCTGCCTCGAGGTTCTCGGGGGTGTTCACGGTGATTTCCTCGGCGTCCCCGAACCCGCCGCCGTTGCCGGCCATCCAGATCAAGGCCTCGCCCTGGGCTTCTTCCGACCCGAGCGGCATGCCATAGCCGGGAGTGCCGGTTGCGGTGATGGCTTCGGCGGCGTCGTACAGCTCGTCCCAGGTGGTGGGGGGCCCGTCAACTCCGGCTTCCTCGAACAGGTCCTCGTTGTAGAAGAGTGCCCGCGCTGAGGCGAGCAGCGGCAGAGCATACTGGGTGCCGTCAACCTGTTCGTTGGCTGCGAAGGATTCCTGGAAGTCACTGAGCGTTTCGGGCGAAGCGATTTCCTCGGCCGAGTACAGCAATCCCTCGGTCGCGAAGGCGGAGAAGGCGCCGCCGTTGTAGATGTCGGGAGCTTCGCCAGCCTGGATCTGGGTGTTCAGCACCGACTCAAGATTTTCCCACGATTCGACCTGAAGATTGACGGTAATGCCCTCGTTGGCTGCCTCGAATTCCTCGATCACGCCTTCCCACAGGGCCTTGCTGCCGTCCGAATAGCTGGGGACCAGGAGGTCAAGGGTGGTGCCGCCCTCGGCATCTCCGCCGGATTCTCCGCCGCCAAAGCCGCAGGAGGTGAGCAAAAGGCCGGCCGCCGCAACACTTGCGACAACTCCGGTCCGAATGGATTTCTTCATGGTTTCCTCGTTTTCCCAAAGGTGGTGCAGCTGCTCCAGCTGACACAGGAATACTTGCAACAAGTTGACGGTATTGCGCCTCGAATGAGCAATACTGTTCATGCGTAGTGGAATGATACTTGCGTGATCCACGTCTCACGTCAAGCTGCCGCGCTGATCGATACCTGAGCGTTATAGCGCCCGACCTGCCGAAATCGCGTGGACAATGGTTAAATTGATGCTGATTGCTTTACCCCTGTAAACGTCATCCCTAATCAGTCGCGGATCAAGCTGCGGTTATACCGTGAAGGAGCGCTCGATGTCCCAGCCCATTCCCCAGGCACCTGGATCCTCAGTTTCTGCCGGGTTGTACATGGACAGCGAGCTGCAGTCACAACCTGCTGTCTGGCGCCAGGCGATCGATCAGGCGAGCGCGGAGGACATCCTGCCCGCGGATGGTGAGCGGGTTGCCGTCGTCGGCTGCGGCACCTCCTGGTTCATGGCGCAGAGCTACGCTGCCGCCCGCGAAAGCGCTGGCAAAGGTCTCACCGATGCGTTTGCCGCCTCTGAAGCATCGGTCGTCGCCAGCCGCGGCTACGACGCAGTGGTTGCCATCTCCCGCTCGGGTACCACCACCGAGGTACTCGACCTGATGATAACGCTCAAGGGCACCCTCCGGGTGATTGCTGTGATCGGCGACGTCGATTCGCCCGCCACCGGGTTGGCCGACGACGTCGTCGCCCTCCCCTACGCTGACGAGCAGTCTGTGGTGCAGACCCGTTTCGCCACCGCGGCCCTCGCCTACCTCCTGACTTCCGTGGGCGTCGACCTGGAGCAGGCGGTGACGGACGCCGAGGCCGTCCTGGCGGAAGAGGTCACCGCTGCACTGCTCGACGCCGAACAATTCACCTTCCTCGGCACCGGCTGGACCGTGGGACTAGCCCACGAGGCCGGTTTGAAAATGCGCGAGGGAGTGCAGGGGTGGACCGAGTCCTATCCCGCCATGGAATACCGGCACGGACCCATCTCGATCGCCGCCCCAGGCCGGGTGGTGTGGCTCTTCGGTGACGACGTCCCGGGACTGGCCGACGACGTCGCCCCCACCGGAGCGGACTATGTCCACACCGGGCGCCACCCGCTCGCAGATCTTGCCCAGATCCACAAGATCACTCTGGCGAGGGCCCGGGCACGCGGGCTGGACCCCGATCTGCCGCGCAACCTGACCCGCTCAGTCATTCTTGGCCCGTAACCCGACCATGACGTCACCGAAGGCGGAGGCAACGCCGGACCCCACCCCGGACCTTCCCCCGCGCCTGGTGCTCGCCATTGACGTGGGTGGCACCGACATGAAATCGGCGCTGGCGGACCCGACCGGAGCCCTGCTCGACGTCCGCCGCACACCAACTCCCGCCAGGACTGAAGTTCCGGGGGAGAGCATTGTGCAGCAATCCGCTGAGCTCCTCGCCCAGTATCGGGCGGCCTGGCCGGACCACGACATCGGGGCCATCGGACTGATTGCGCCGGGCCTCGTCGATGAGGTCAACGGCGTCGGGATCTACTCGGCGAACCTGGGGTGGCGTGACTTTCCCTTCGTCGATCGGCTGCAGCGTGCGGCCGGGCTGCCGGTCACGTACGGGCACGACGTCGGGGCCGCCGGCGACGCCGAGATGCGCTTCGGCGCGGCCCGCGGGTTTGCCGATGTGGTGGTGATGATCATCGGCACCGGCATTGCCGGCGCCGTGTTCACCGGCGGGGAGCGGGTGCTCGCCGGTGGGTACGCCGGTGAACTCGGGCACGCCCTCGTGCCGGGCGGCTTCGATTGCACCTGCGGCCTGCACGGGTGCCTGGAAACCGTCGGCTCCGCCGGGGCGATCGCCCGCCGCCACTCCGAACTCAGTGGCCGGACGGCCAACGGGGCGCGCAGCGTGTTTGCTGCCGCAGCGGCCGGGGAGACCATCGCCCGGCAGGTGATCGACGACGCCGTCGCCGCCCTCGCCTTCAACGTTGCGCAGCTGACGGCGATCCTCGGCACCGAAGCGGTGGTGATCGGTGGCGGCCTGGCCCAGGCCGGCGAGGCGCTGTTCGGCCCGCTACGGCTGCAGGTTGAGAAGAACCTTTCCTTCCACCGTCGACCGATACTCCTTGAAGCCCGGATGGGCCAGGATGCCGGGCTGATCGGTGCCTCCCTGCGGGCCCGCCGCCTGCTGGACGCGCAGTGAACGCGCCGGGGCTCCCCGAGTCGGAGCTGCGGGTCAGCGGACCGATCCTTACTGTGACAGCCAACCCCGCCGTCGACCTGACCTACGGCATCCCGCGGCTCATCCCCGGTACGTCCCACCGGGTCTCCGCTCCGCTGCTGCGGGCCGGTGGTAAGGGCGTCAACGTCGCGCGGGTCGTGCATCAGACGGGACGACCGGCGATCGCCGTCGCACCGGTCGGGGGTGCGGCGGGGGCCGAGTTCAGGGCCGAGTTGGCCGCCTCAGGCGTCCCGCATGCACTGACCGGGGTCGCCGCAGCCACCCGCCGCAGTATGGCCTTCGCCGACCGTGATGCCGGCCAGACAAGTATTTTCAACGAGACCGGACTGCCCCTCACCCCCGCGGAGTGGGAGGACCTGTTCCGTCTGGTGGACGCACACCTCGCGGGGGCCGGTGTACTGGTGGGCTCGGGAAGCCTTCCCAACGGTGCACCGCCCCACTTCTACGCTGACCTGGTGCGCCGCGCCAAGGCTCATGGCATCCCCAGCATCATCGACACTTCGGGCGAGGCGCTGCTCGCCGCAGCCGAGGCCGGCGCCGACGTGGTCAAGCCCAACCACCACGAACTCCTGGCCGCCACCGGCGCACCCACCGTCGACGGCGGCGCCCGGCTGTTGCTTGACCGTGGTGCCCGGATTGTGGTGGTCAGCTGCGGGGAGCACGGCATGTACCTCTACCGGCTGGAGGAACCACCCCTGAGGGCAACCCTGCCGCGATTCGACGGGAACCCGACAGGAGCCGGGGACGCAGCGGTAGCTGCGATCGCCGTCGCGCTGGCCGCCGGCATCACCAGCGCGGAAACCCTGCTTCGGCTGGCGACCGCCTGGTCGGCGGCTGCTGTCCTGATGCCAGCGGCCGGCGAACTCGACGCCAGTTACCGGACCCTCGAACCAGCAGTAACTATCAGCCAGTCTCGATTACCGACCACCGACCCACCACGGCAGGAGACCGGCTCATGACCCTTACCCCGACACGTGATCTGATGGCGGCGGCGGCGGCGGCAGGCACAGGCATCGGCGCCTTCAACGTCGTCCAGCTGGAAACCGCCGAGGCCCTGGTCGCCGGCGCCGAGACCGCCGGACTGCCGGTGATCCTCCAGATTTCCGAAAACTGCGTCAAATACCACCGAGGGCTGGAACCCCTCGCGCTTGCCACCCTCGCGATCGCCCGGTCGGCCCGGGTCCCGGTCGCCGTGCACCTGGACCACGCCGAGGACCCCGAGCTGGCCTTCGCCGCCATTGATCTGGGGTTCGGGTCGGTGATGTACGACGGTGCCGCCCTGGACTACGACAATAACCTCGCCGCCACCACCCGGGTGGCCGCCTACGCGCGCGAACGCGGCGTGTTTGTTGAAGCGGAGTTGGGCAAAGTCGGGGGAAAGGACGGCGCCCACGCGCCCGGCGTCAGGACCAACCCGGTGGAGGCGGCAGCGTTTGTGGCGGCCACAGGTGTCGACGCGCTCGCCGTCGCCGTCGGCTCCTCCCATGCCATGACGCAGCGCAGCGCCGAACTGGACCTGAATCTTATTGCCGCGCTCAAGTCGGCGCTGGACGTGCCGCTGGTGCTGCACGGATCCTCCGGGGTTTCCGATCACACGCTTGCCGCGGCGATCCGGTCCGGAATGACCAAGATCAACGTCTCAACCCACCTGAACAGCCTCTCCACGCGGGCCGTTCGGCTCTACCTCGAGCACAACCCCTCGGTCGTCGACCCACGGAAATACCTGGGTGCCGGGCGTGCTGCTATCGAATCGGAAACGGCCCGCCTGCTGACCCTGTTCGCCGCCGGGGGGCGGGCCGCGACGCCGGCCCCGATAATGGGGAACGGACCGGCGGGATGAAACGCGCAGAACGGCTGGGCGCCATCCTCGACCTCCTCTCCGAAGCCAGCCAGGTGGACGTCGAGGAGATTGTCACCAAGCTCAAGGTCTCACCGGCCACCGCACGGCGGGACCTCGACAGCCTTGCGGAGCAGCGGCTGCTCACCAGAACCCACGGTGGGGCCACCATTGAGACCGTCGCCTATGACCTGCCGGGACGCTACAACCGGGATGTGCACGCCGAGCAGAAGCGGGCGATTGCCCGGGCCGCCAGCGATTTGATTCCGAAGGGGGCGGTAATCGGGCTGTGCGGCGGAACCACCAGCACGGCTATTGCCTCGGCCCTGAGCAAGCGCAGCGACCTGATGGAACCTTCGAACAAGCCCACCCTCACAGTGGTGACCAACGCGATCAACATCGCTGCCCAGTTGGCTGTTCGACCGAACTTCAAGATCATGGTCACCGGTGGGATCGTCAACCCCCGCTCCTACGAACTGGTGGGATCATACGCTGATGCGGTGCTGCAGCGGGTGGCCCTGGACTTTGCCTTCGTGGGAGTCAACGGACTGGATCCGGTGGTAGGGCCCACGATCAGCGACGAAGGCGAGGCTGCGGTCAACGCGATGGTCGCGAGACGGGCGTCCACCGCGTACGTGGTCGCCGATTCGTCGAAGATCGGCACCCGGCGCTTCGCCACCATGACCGGCTACACCTTCAGCAATCTGATCACCGATTCGGGGATTACCGCTGGGCAGTTGCAGGCCTTCGAGGAGCACGGTACAGCGGTGATCGTGGCGCCCGCGGTGGGGGCCGACTAGCCCCAAGGTACGCCCACTAGGATGGCTGGCATGCCCACCGAACTACCCAAAGCGTCAGCCACTCCCGCCGGCGACCGCTCCGCACCCGTTCAGCGCCGGCGGATCACCGCCGAGATCGCCATCGTCCTGGGACTGTCCCTCGGACAGTCCGCCGTGTACGCCGTGGTGAACCTGCTGGACAAACTGAGCCAGGCACCGCTCGCGGTGCAGACCACCCGGCTGAACCCGGTCCTCAATGACCGCCAGTATCTTGATTTGACCTACCAACTGCTGGGCATCTTCTTCGCCCTGATCCCGGTCTTTCTGGTTCTGTTCCTGCTCACTGAGCCCGGCAAATCGGCGTTCCGCACCCTGGGATTCACCTTCAGCAAACCAAAGGTCGACTTCGGATTGGGCTTCGGTCTTGCGACTGTGATCGGCGCCGGAACGCTGGGTGTGTATGCGGCGGGACGTGCGCTGGGAATCACGACGGCGATTGAACCCGCTGCGCTCGACGCCTACTGGTGGACGGTGCCCGTCCTGATCCTTTCAGCGGTGCGCTACGCGGTGCTTGAAGAAGTCATTGTGGTGGGCTACCTGTTCCACCGGCTGCAGCACCTCGGCTGGTCGACTCCGGTGATCATCGTCACGAGCGCCGTACTTCGAGGAAGCTATCACCTGTACCAGGGCTTCGGGCCGTTCATCGGTAACTTCATCATGGGTGTGGTGTTCGGCTACGCCTACACGAAGACCAAACGGGTGATGCCATTGGTGATAGCCCACGCTGTCCTCGATATTGCCGGGTTTGTGGGCTTCGCCCTCTTCGGCCCGGCGATTGGAATCGGCGCGTAGCACCATACCCCGCGGCACCCTCGACGGGCCGATAAAAACAGCTGGCTAGATTTCCACCAGGCCATTGTCCGTCTGGAAGGTTACCGACATGATGCCGGGGGTACCATTCGGCGCCACCCAGTGCACTGCAACGCCATCAAGAGGCTCGGTGGCGGGGGTGCCCAGCCACTCGGCGATCCGATCGGGGGAGCCTGCGATCGTCAGTGAATCGAGACGGGCCGACGCCGGTTTTGCCTGCGACGGATGAAGTGCCTCGGTACCGTCATCCCACCGCAGCATATAGGGGACCTGGGGGTCGGCGATGAGCCCCTTGATCCCAATCTGCTGCCAGGTCAGTTCTTGCCCATCAGGGAACTTGCGGTTACCTGGCACGGCGCTCCGCCCCAGCCGCTGCTCAAACGGGGCCAGATCGTCTACCGCGACGCACCAGCCCATCCATCCGCCACCGGCTTCGGAACGGGCTCGAACCGCCTGCCCGAAGGGAGCTTTGTCGGAGGCGGGGTGATTCAGCACTTCAACCACTTCCAGGTACTGGCCATTGAGCATCGGGAAGATCATGTTCCTGGTGCCGAAGCGGGGGTGCACACCGCCCTTTACGGGATCCACGCCGAGGGCATCAGAAATCCTCCCAGCAGTCGCTACGAGGCCGTCGGGTTCACAGGCATATGAGACATGGTCCAAGCGCATGGCCCTAGTTTGGCACTTTGTGATCTGTGTCTCGACTTAGGGTACCCTTACCTTATCTTCGGGCCACAGAGGTTCACATATTTGCGCCCGAAGGTTCTTTTCGGGTTATCTAGGAACAGGTCACGAGTGCCAGCACGGAGCGGAACGCCCGCTCCACCAAGCCCCGGCTTGCTGGACGGCAACCCTCCTTCGCGGCGGGGTGCCCCGGGTGACGACCGGGCGGCGGGCAAGGTGTCAGGCGCAAGCGCGAACTCCGAGGCGGGCAATACCAGTGGCAACTATTCACACGACGCAGCAGGACCCCGGCCCAGGGGCACTTCATGCCGTCCAGTCAATCCCTGGAGAGTGTCCCGACGGCGTCCTCCGTACTCTCAGCCTCGGGGCCTTCACCTGCGAAACCGGGGGACACCTCCCCAACCTGACGCTCGCCTACGAGACCTGGGGTGCCCTCAACGACGACGGATCCAACGCCGTCCTGATCCAGCACGCGCTAACCGGCAGCACTCACGTCGCCCGGGGCGATTCGACCGAGGACGGCTGGTGGGACCAGCTGGTCGGCCCCGGAAAAACCATCGACACCACCCGGTATTTTGCCGTGTCCATCAATATGCTCGGCGGGTGCTATGGGTCCACCGGTCCGGCCACCGCCGATCCCGACGGCATCCCCTGGGGCTCACGGTTCCCCTACCTCACGGTCAGGGACTCGGTCCGCGCTGAGGCGCTCCTCGCCGATGCCCTGGGTATCGGGCAGTGGCATTCGGTAGTCGGCGGATCACTCGGCGGGGCCAGGGCACTGGAGTGGGCCCTCCAGTACCCAGACCGGGTCCAGCGCTGCGCGGTGATTGCCTGCACCGCGGCCAGCTCGGCCGAGCAAATTGCCTTTGCCCAGGCGCAGCTTCGATCCATCCGGTTGGATCCCGGCTTCGCTGGCGGTGACTATTACCCGGGCCCCGGGCCGGTCGACGGACTGGGTCTGGCGCGACGCATCGCCCACATCACCTACCGGTCCGAACCCGAATTGGAGCACCGGTTCGGCCGGGCCGCCCAGGGCAGGGAGACGCCTTTCGGCTCGCCGGATCCTGCGGCCCGCGGTCGCTACCAGGTGGAAAGCTACCTGGATCACCAGGCCGACAAGCTCGCGGAACGGTTCGACGCCAACAGCTACGTCCTGCTCACCGAAGCCCTCATGGGTCACGACGCCAGCCGCGACCGGGGCACCCTGCAGGACGCCCTCGGCCAAGCCAGCGCCGAGTTCTTCATCGCCGCAGTGGATTCGGACCGGTTGTATTACCCCAGCCAGTCCCATGTCCTGGCGGCGGCGCTGCCGGGTGAGGTACCCGTGCATATGATCAGCTCACCGATCGGCCATGACGCTTTCCTGACCGAGATCCAGCAACTCGGCGGACGGCTGCGGGAGGCCTTCTATCCCGCGCCCTGACGCGAGGTCGCCATCGTCGTGGCCGGTGATCCAGGCAGGGTAGGAGCCTAGCCCCCGATGCCCGGCGGTATCCCCGGACCAAAAATGGGGGCAGCGTCGGGGCGTTTGGCCAGGATCCCGTCCCCGGAGGACTGGCGCCGCAACCGGCGCAGTACCCAGGGTACGAAATAAACCTTGGCCCACACCAGATCCTCCGTCCGGGCCGCGCGCCACCTCTTGGGGGGGAGCGGCTGCGGCTCAAGGGGCATCAGGGAGTGGGGCACGGCGAGGGTTTGCACCATCATGGCGATGGTGTGGTGTCCCAGCGGCGAGAAGTGCAGCCGGTCGCCGTCCCACATCTGCGGGTTCACCAACTGGCGCAGGGCCCACATATCGGCGATCAGCGCGTCGTGGTGAGCGGCAATGATCCTGAGGTTCTCGTTGTAAATGGCGGTCCTGGACCGGAAGTTGCCGAGCACGGACTCGCGGGCGTCCGGGCCGGCGAACAGCACCACGGTCGCGTGATCGGCACGCAATGCCCCGACGGCATCATCCAGGCGCGCCGCCAACAGGTCCGGGTCGCCGCCCGGGCGGATCAGGTCGTTGCCGCCAGCCGAGATGGTGATCAGATCCGGTTTCAACGCGAGCGCCGGCCCCACCTGCTGAGCCACAATT
The DNA here is from genome assembly GCF_054511155.1 of Arthrobacter glycogeni. Taxonomy (NCBI): domain Bacteria; kingdom Bacillati; phylum Actinomycetota; class Actinomycetes; order Micrococcales; family Micrococcaceae; genus Arthrobacter; species Arthrobacter glycogeni. The sequence continues at coordinate 34,741 of NZ_JBTNDE010000021.1, forward strand.
TCGTGCAGCAACCGGCCGCGGACGGCGAGGTTGGCGTAGGCGAAATCCTCATGGCCCCTGCTGAGTTCTTCGGCCACCCGGTCGGCCCACCCCCGGTTGCCGCCCACGCTCCCGGGATTCGGGTCCCCGATGCCCCCGGTAAAGGAGTCGCCCAACGCCACATACCGCGTCCAGGGGTGGGGAGTGGTGTTCTGCGCAGGATGGGACTCCGCGGGTAGGGATAGGTTCCGGCTCATCCCCCTATCCTGTAACAGACGGTCACCGAACGCGACCCCCGACCGCTACCCCCGCTGGGTGCCGCCGGCCGGTGCGTGCCAGAATACTCCAATGACCCTTTCGGAAACGCCCCACCCACCAGCCGCCGAGCAGCCCACCGCGACGGCCTGGGATCCAGTGGTCCTCTGGTCGCGCCCCGAAGCGGAACGGCAGGGCACAGCCCTGCTGGTGATGTTCCACGGGCACCTCGCCAACGAGGAGGACCTGATGGGCCTGGCGGACCATCTGCCATCCGATCTCACGGTGGCGTCGGTCAGGGCGCCGCACGTACAGGGGCCGGGGTTTACCTGGTTTCCCCTGTCGCACGACACCGGATATTCGGTGGACCTCGTGACCGACTCCGTCGCCCGGGTGGTGACCTGGCTGGACTCGGTCAAGGGCGCGCATACCAGCGTGTCGTTGCTGGGGTTCTCCATGGGAATGGCCGTTGCGACCAGCCTGCTGCGCCACCGCCCGCGGGACTTTACCGCCGTCGTCGGCCTCTCAGGGTTCGCGGTTCCCGCGGAGGGGAGCCCGTTCTTCAACGACGAGGACGCCGCTGCCCACCCGGTGCCGCTGTTCTGGGGCCGCGACCAGGAGGACCCGGTCATCACCGCCGACCGAATTGAGTTCACCCACCGCTGGGCGGTCGGCCACACCACCCTCACCAAGGTGCTCTACGCCGGGATCGCCCACAGCATCAGCATGCGGGAACTGGCGCACGTGAAGGAATTCATCGAGCTCACAGTGTTTGGGATCGAGCCGCAGCCTAGCCGCGGGTAATCCGCACCGACGCACCATTGACGGTGACTACATCGCCGGGATGGAGCTGGGCGCCGCGCCGCTCCTCGATCGCACCATTGACCTTCACGAGTCCGTTATCCACGAGTTCCTTGGCCTGGGCGCCGTCCTCGGCCAGGTTGGCCAACTTCAACAGTTGGCCCAGCCGGATCATGTCATCGGTGATCTGGACGGTGTCGCCTACGGTCGGGTCAACTTCGTGGGATTTGCTCATGGGACCATTCTGCCCGACTGGGACCATCCTGCCCGAACCGCTGGCTGACAGGACATCAAGCCCTGCCAGTACCAGGCCGTTGATCAAGCTGCCATAGGATCAATGGGTGTCACACCACCCCCGGCTTCCCCTGGTCCTCGGCCTGCTGCTCGCCGTCACAGCCGGAGTAGCCATCCCCCTGCAAGGCCGAATCAACGGCGCCCTGGGCACCCACCTCAACGACGGCGCCGGCGCCGCCCTGGTCAGTTTCACCACCGGGCTGGTGGTGATGGTGCTGATCACCTGCGTGTTGCCCGGGGGGCGGGCGGGTTTACGGCAGATCCTCCCCTCCGTGCGGGAACGACGCTTCCCACCCATCTATTTGGCAGCCGGAACCATCGGAGCCTTCTTCGTGTTCTCCCAGTCCCTGACCATCGGGGTGCTGGGCGTGGCACTTTTCACCGTGGCGGCAGTGATGGGGCAGACCCTCAGCGGGCTGCTGGCCGACCGTGCGGGAATCGGCCCGGCCGGCAAACGACCCCTGACCACGATGCGGCTAATCGGGACAGCGCTCGCCGTCGCCTCGGTGGTGTGGGCCGTGTCGCCACGGTTTGGTGCCACCGGCGACCTGCAGTCCTGGCTGATACCCGTCCTGCTCCCGGTGCTCGCCGGGTTCCTGATCAGCTTCCAGCAGGCCATGAACGGCACCGCGGCGGTCCACTACGGGACCCCCATCATCGCCACTTTGATCAACTTCATTTCCGGAGCCTCGGTACTGCTGGTGGCGTGGCTGATCAAGACACTCATCGCCGGGCCGGGCGAGGCGCTGCCCACCGAGTGGTGGTACTACCTCGGCGGCCCCCTGGGGTGTGTCTTCATCGGGCTCGGCGCGGTGCTGGTGCGTAGCATGGGGGTACTGCTTACGGGACTGGGCATGATCGCCGGACAGTTGGTGGGTTCGCTGGTCCTCGACCTCGCGTTCCCCACCCCGGGCACGGTGGTGGAACTAGCCACAGTGGCAGGACCCATCCTCACCCTCGTCGCCATTGTGCTGACCACCCTGCCTTGGCCCAGACGTGCCCTGCGTTTCCGCTAGGACGACGGTCCCCGGCCCAGCGGCGACGGCTCCCGACGGGCCCCGCGCGACCGCGGCGGGGGCTCCTCGGTAGGCTAGGGTTGTACCTTCGATTCGAGCAGGCTTCGGTCCATCACCGGACCCGTGCCCTGGCTCATTCCCTGAGCCAGTTCCTGCCGGACACCACCACGGACCGCACCCAGCGGCCTGTAGAAATGGAGAACCACAGTGGCCAAGAACCAGTCCGCACTCGACCCCATCATTTCCCTCGCGAAACGCCGGGGCTTTGTCTTTCAGGCGGGGGAAATCTACGGTGGCTCACGGTCGGCCTGGGACTATGGTCCCCTTGGCGCCGAGCTGAAGGAAAACATCAAGCGCCAGTGGTGGCAGTCAGTGGTGCGGGGGCGCGACGACGTCGTCGGCCTCGACTCCTCGGTGATCCTCCCGCGCAAGGTGTGGGAAGCCTCCGGTCACGTCGACGTGTTCAGCGACCCCCTGGTGGAATGCCTCAGCTGCCACAAGCGGTTCCGTGCCGACCACCTCGAGGAAGAATACGAGGAGAAAAAGGGCCGTCCCGCCGAGAATGGCTTGAAGGATATTGCCTGCGCCAATTGCGGTACCCGCGGCGAGTGGACCGAGCCGCAGGAATTCTCTGGCCTGCTCAAGACCTACCTGGGTCCTGTCGCCAGCGAGGAGGGCATGCACTACCTGCGGCCCGAAACCGCCCAGGGCATTTTCGTGAACTTCAACAACGTCCTCAACACTTCCCGGAAAAAGCCGCCATTCGGCATCGGCCAGATCGGCAAAAGCTTCCGCAACGAAATCACCCCGGGCAACTTCATTTTCCGGACCCGCGAGTTCGAGCAGATGGAGATGGAATTTTTCGTCGAGCCCGGCACCGACGACGAATGGCACGAGTACTGGATCAAGACCCGCCTCGACTGGTACACCGACCTCGGCATCAAGGCCGACAACCTGCGCCTGTTCGTGCACCCGCTGGAAAAGCTCAGCCACTATTCCAAGGGCACCACTGACATCGAATACCGGTTCGGGTTCCAGGGGTCGGAGTGGGGCGAGCTGGAAGGCATCGCCAACCGCACCGATTTCGACCTGTCGACCCACTCGAAGCATTCGGGCACCGACCTGAGCTACTTCAATCAGGGCACCAACGAGCGGTACACGCCGTACGTGATCGAACCCGCCGCCGGCCTGACCCGGTCCTTCATGGCCTTCCTGGTGGATTCCTATACCGAGGATGAGGCACCCAACGCCAAGGGCGGTGTCGACAAGCGCACCGTCCTGAAACTGGACCCGCGCCTGGCCCCGGTCAAGGCTGCCGTCCTGCCGCTGAGCCGCAACGAGGACCTGTCGCCGAAGGCCAAGGATCTCGCCGCCCAGCTGCGCCGGACCTGGAACATCGACTTCGACGACGCCGGTGCCATCGGCCGACGCTACCGTCGCCAGGATGAGATTGGCACCCCGTTCTGCATCACCGTTGATTTCGACACCCTCGACGACCAGGCGGTGACCATCCGCGAACGGGACACCATGGCCCAGGAGCGGGTATCACTGGACAAGGTTGAGGGCTACCTCGCCGCCAGGCTGATCGGCTCCTGATGGCGTTGCACTACCGTGAATGGCGCGACGGCGACGACCTGGAGCTCATCCAACTATGGGGTGGACCCGAAAACGCCCAGGTAGAGCAGGCCAGGGCGTTGTTCCGTCCGTCCTCCAACCACCCGTGGCTGCGCTGCATCGTGGCCGAGGACATTGTCGGTACCGATGCTGGGGTTCCCGTCGCGGCGGCGTACGTCTTCGAGCCGAAGCTCCACAATCAGAGGCTGTGGGCCTACGTCGAGGTGGCAGCCGACCACCGGCGCTCGGGCGTCGGGTCAACCCTGTTGGGAATGCTTCGCAACGAGGCCAGCGCCTCGCCGTCGGGCGCTACGAACCTGCGGGCGAAGGTGATCCCGGGCAGTACCGGCGGGGACTTTGCTGCCGCGTCGGGGTTCGGACAGATTCAGCGGTCGCGCATCGTGAAGGTGGAGCCCGGTGCGCTGTCCCTGCCGGTCTTTGACGACGCCGGTGGTCCGCAGCTCGATGAGGCGGCGACCGGTTCGGTGGAACTGACCACCGCCGTCGTCGCCTGGTACAACTCGGTCCATGGCTGGGATCCGGCGGACATGACCCTCGGTCAGGCCCAGCAGTACCTGCTCGCCGACAGCACGGGGGCCGGGGGAGCGGTGGTGCTCAGGGACAAGCCCGGTGCCGAGGGCGGCACGATCGCCGCGTTCGCGATCAGCTACACCCAGGCCCGGACCGACGATCCGGCCGACGTGCTGGTGGGCTATAATCCCGAGCTGGCGCCGGCCGAGCAGGAAGCCGCTGTGGCGTCCCTGCTCGCGATGCTGGTGCACGAGTTTCCGGTGCTCCTGGAGGTGGACGATTCGATGACCGCACTGGTCAACGTCGTCGAGCCGCTGCTGGCCATGGGGTCGGCTACGGTGAGCGCCCCCGAGACCCAGGTCATCAGCGACTAGCTCGCCCCTGGTATCTCGAAGAACGGGGACGCTGCCTCAATATTGTGCAGTTATGGCGGGTGGCCCCAAAGAAGTGTGCAGGTCTGGCGGGTTGGCGCGATCCTCACCCACCAGACCTGCACACTTGCTTCCGGCGGCGGGGCGCCTGGAGGAGATTACCCGCCATACCTGCGCATAAGTTCGCCGGCGATCGGGGGGAGTGAAGCGTGCTGTCCGTGCCTGCCCGGCTACTGTCCGTGCCTGGCCCGGCTACTGCCGCTGGTGCCGGCCCGTTGCTGCGTCGTGGGCGTCCGCAGCGATGCGTTCCTCCTCGGTCATCGCGCCACCACCGAGGTGGGCGGGCTGCCACCAGGCATCAGCCTCGGGTACCAGCGGGAAGTCGGCGATGCCCCGGTCAATGCCGTCCTGGAGTTCGGCCCGCAGTTGCTCGGTCTCATGGACGACGTCGGCATCCGCTCCATGCCAGATCGGCTGACTGACGTGGACCCGGACCGGCGCCCGGAAGGCCGTCGCGAGGGACAGCTTGTGGCCCCGGCTCATGAGACGGTGCGACCCCCACACCGACACGGGGATGATCGGCACTCCAGCCTCCGCCGCCAGACGGACGGCACCCGTTTTCAGTTCGCGGACGGTGTAGCTGCGGCTGACACCGGCCTCGGGCAGGATCGCCACGTACTCGCCGGCCTGCAGCTTCTCCAGCGCACGCTGATAGGCGGCACCCCCGGCGCTACGGTCGACGATCACGTGGCCCGCAGCCCGGATTGCTGGCCCGGCAAACCAATGCGACCCGGCGCCCTTGGTGATGAGGAACCGCATCTGGGCGCGCGCGTGATGCCAGAGCACCAGCTCCGCGAACGCGAAGTCCAGATACCCGAAGTGGGTGATCGCGACGACGGCGCCCTCGCCCGGCACGGGGCGCCGGGACTGCCCGTTCCGGGGTCCGGGAGGCAGCAGGTTCTCCTGGCCGGTGACGATCACCCGGATGCGAAACACCAATCGCAGCGCCTGGCCGGTGCGGACGATCATGCGGTAGAAACGATCGTTGGGGCGGGGCTGCCAGCCGCCAATTTTCTGAGTGAGCCGACTCATCATGATGCACCTCGTCCGGGTTTGGGTGGGAGCGGAAAGAAGCCGCTGGTGTTCTCGATGTACTCCCGGTAGCCGGGCCGCGTGCTGAGGCGCTTCTCGGTCAGCGGCTTCCCGGTTTTGTTGGACAGGGTCCAGAACATCAGGGCGGGGGAGAGGATGGTGAGGACACCCGGCCAGGAATCCGCTGCCACCAGGAACAGGCTCACCCAGACGGCGGCGTCACCGAAATAGTTGGGATGGCGGGTATAGCGCCACAAGCCGCGGTCCATCACGGTGCCCTTATTGGCCGGATCATTCCGGAACGCCGCCATCTGGTAGTCGCCGACCGTCTCAAAGAAGAAGCCAACCAACCAGATGAAGGCTCCCACCCAGGCCAGCCAGCCGAGCGGGCCCGTCGCGTACATCGCCACCTGGATGGGAAGGGACACAAAGAGCATCACCACCCCCTGCGTCAGGTAAATTTTCCGCAGCGCAAACATATTCCGGGAGCCGGGCGCCTCGCCGAGCATATCCTCGTAGCGCGGGTCTTCGGCCCCGTCGCGGGCCCGCCACCCGATGAAGCCCGCAAGTCGCAGCCCCCACGCAGCGGTAAGAACCAGCATCAGCCAGCGGCGGGCGTCGTCGCCCCCTGACTCTCCCGAAGTCTCGGCGGAGGTGACGAAGGTGACCGCAGCGATCACCACAAAACCAAGCCCCCACGCCGTATCGATGACGGAATGGCGCTTCTGGACCTGCGCGAGGGCGAAGGTGGCAGCGAGGAGCACGACGACGCCTAGCGCCGCCCAGCCGAAGCCCTCAACAAAGCGAAGAAACGGAAAATCAGGCATCGCGCACCTTTGATGGTTAGTTAAAGCCGGTTGTTAGACGGTGATGGACAGGGGTTGATCACTGGCCAGCAGTTCCCGGGCGGGCAGGGTGCCGTCGGGATCCACCGCGGCTCCCGTGTCCGCCGCGAAGGACTGGAGCACAAACGAGGCGGTGAGTTCATGCCAGAGGCTGGCCTTCTTGACCATGAAGTGTCCGGCGTTCGTGACGGTGACATAGTGCAGTTCGGTGGCCAGCGCGCGGGCACGGTGGGCATAGCGCAGCGATTGCCGGTGCGAGGTCCAGCGGTCCGAATCGCCATGCAGGATCAGGACACGCCGACCGGTCACTGGCTCTGCGGGGGTGGTCTCGCTCAGCCACGGCGCGAGGGAGACCACAGCACGGACCTGGGAATCGTCGGCGACGCAGAGCGCAACGAGCCCGCCCATTGAATGGCCGACCAGGTAGATAGGGACGCCGGGATGACGTTCCCCGATTGCTGCCAGGGCCCAGCGGGCATCGTGGAGCGGCGACATTTCCTGACCGTTCCAGCCGCGCACCCGGTTGCGCAGTGACCACACTTCAAGGCCGTGGCTGGCGCCGCGGCGGTGGATCAGCGCGGCGAAGGGGACCATCCGCGCCGGGCTGAGGTGACGTGCGCGCACCGGTTCGAAGCTATTGGCGCGGCCGCCATGAAGTACCAGTACCACCCCCCGGACCGGTCCCGACGCTCCCCGGACGGTGATCTCCGGCGCATGCGCGACCGTCCCGGCGGGAACCTCGTCCGATTCACTGAACCGCTCTTTCATCTGCTCTTTTCCGCCTACTGCGTTGTCTCCGATAAACCGTGGTTATAGCTTATGTCCCGAGGAGGGCGCGGCCCGACCCCGCGTAGGGTCCGCCCCCGTAGAATTCCGTACAGCGCCGAACCGGTGCGGAGGAACCGACCAAGGACAGCTGGGAATCTCGTGGGCCACAGCCACACTCATCACACAGTCAATTCGGAGCCGAGCGCAGCGACGATTGGCGCTCGGCAACGGGCCAACCTTTTGCTCGCCGCTATCCTGGTCCCGGTAGGAATCCTGACGGTCATCGGCATGATCCTGCTCTGGCCCAGCGGCGACCGCAGCAGTGTCACCATTGCCAACCCGTATGCCACGGCCGATGGGGTGTCCATTGAGGTGGGGCAGGTGGAACGGGTGTCGCTTGAGGACTGTCCCTCGTCCCAGCCCACCGTCGACGCCGGCGGCGAAGCGCTCCAGTGCCAGGTGGCATACACCGTGCCCGACGCCGGTGGCGCGCCGATCCCCGTGGAGGTCACCCCCGAACTGGCGCGTGCCGGCGCCGTCGAGGTGGGGGCCAAGATCCGCTACCTCAATCTTGACGGCGTCATCCAGGGCGGCAGCGCACCGTATATTTTCATTGACTTCGTCAGGACCGTGCCGATGATGTGGCTCGCCGTTCTTTACGCGGTGGTGGTGGTCGCCGTCGCGCGCTGGCGTGGACTACGCGCGATGATCGGCCTGGTCGGTGCCCTGGTGGTGCTGGCCCAGTTCATCCTGCCGGGCCTGGTGGAGGGCAAGCCGCCGTTGTTGCTGGCCCTGGTGGGATCGGTGGTGATCATGATCGGGGTGCTGTATTTTGCCCACGGATTCTCCGCCCGCACCTCAACAGCGCTGCTCGGCACCCTTTTCGGCCTGTCGATCACGGCGCTGCTGGCCGCCTGGGCCACCGAGTCCATCTACCTGTTCGGGGTGGGCGACGAAAACGCGTACGTGCTGGTCAACGCCTCGGGGGAGGTATCGATCTCCGGGATCATCATGTGCGGCCTGATCATTTCCGGGCTGGGCGTCCTCAATGACGTGACCATCACCCAGTCGTCGGCTGTCTGGGAGCTGTACGAACTGGCTCCCAACACCTCGGCCCGCCGGTTGTTCACCGGGGCCATGCGGATCGGGCGGGACCACATTGCGTCCACGGTCTACACGATCGCCTTCGCCTACGCCGGCGCTGCGCTGCCGTTACTGATCCTGGTCTCCCTGTACGACCGGACGGTGCTGGAGAACCTCACAAGCGGCGAGCTGGCCGAGGAAGTGGTGCGCACCCTGGTGGGTTCGATCGGCCTGGTGCTCGCCATCCCCGCCACCACCCTGATCGCCGTCCTCGTGGTCAAGTCGGTGGGCCTCCGCCCGCAGGCAGCGCCCGACGACGGCGTCCCGACTCCCGGAGTCCTGACCGCCGAAAGTGCCGCGCCCCGGCCGCCGGCTGAACTGGTCGCTGTCGCCCTGACCCGCCGGGCCCGACGGGACGACGCAGACCGCAGCGACGGCTAACCACCCGCCGGGGGAGAACACGCCGCAAACCTGTTGCCCCTTCCCGATTTGCCTCAGCTTGCGACAATGGACAGGTGACTGTTGTATCGACCCTGCCCGCCGACACGCGCCTTGACCTGCCACCACTGCAGCTCGGCGGAATCACCGTCAAAACACCGGTGGTCCTCGCGCCGATGGCCGGCATTACCAACACCGCGTTCCGCCGCCTCTGCCGCGAATACGGTGGCGGCCTGTACGTCTCGGAGATGGTGACCTCCCGCGCGTTGGTCGAACGAAACCCCGAGTCCCTGCGGATCATCTCGCACGACGACGACGAAGCGGTCCGCTCGGTGCAGCTCTACGGCGTCGACCCGGTCACTGTGGGTGCCGCCATCAGGATCCTCGTCGAAGAGGACCGCGCTGACCACATTGACCTCAATTTCGGCTGCCCTGTCCCGAAAGTCACCCGCAAGGGCGGCGGCGCGGCGCTGCCCTGGAAACTCGACCTGTTTACCGGAATCGTGCAGACCGCTGTCCGGGAAGCGTCGAAGGGCGGGATTCCCCTCACCATCAAAATGCGCAAGGGGATCGACGAGGATCACCTGACCTTCCGCGAAGCCGGGAAGATCGCCCGGGACAGCGGCGTCGCAGCCGTCGCCTTGCACGGGCGCACCGCTTCACAGTTCTACTCGGGCAAAGCCGACTGGAACGCCATCGCTGAACTCCGCGAAGCCTTGCCCGACATTCCGGTCCTGGGCAACGGCGACATCTGGTCGGCGGAGGACGCCATCAGGATGGTGCGCGAGACAGGCGTCGACGGCGTCGTCATCGGCCGCGGTTGCCAGGGCAGGCCGTGGCTGTTCGGTGACCTGATGAACGCGTTCGAGGGAGACAGCACCAGGCACCAGCCCGGCCTCGGCCAGGTGGCTGCGACCGTGTACCGCCACGCCGAGCTGTTGGTGGATACCTTCGGCAACGAGATGATGGCGCTGCGGGACATCCGCAAGCACATGGCCTGGTACTTCAAGGGTTACGTGGTGGGCGGGGAGCTGCGCGCCAAACTTGCCGCCGTCCCCACCCTTGAGGTGCTGCGTGAGCTGCTGGCCGAGCTCGACGCCGACTCCCCGTACCCGGGGGTCGACGCGGAAGGCCCGCGCGGCCGTGCCGGCAGCCCCAAGAAGACCTCCCTACCGCAGGACTGGCTGAACTCACGAGCCCTCAACGATGCACAGCAGGCGGACATCTCCGCCGCGGAAGTGGATGTCTCAGGTGGCTGAATCTCCCATGAGCTTCCCACATGCGCCGGTGACCGCCGGGTACACCGACGCCGACAGGCAGCGGTGGGTCGACGAACCCGCGAAGAGCACCCATCGGTCCCATTTCGAGCGCGACCGTGCCCGGGTACTGCACTCCTCCGCGCTACGGCGCCTCGGAGCCAAAACCCAGGTGGTGGCCCCGGACACCGACGACTTCGTCCGGACCCGCCTCACCCACAGCCTTGAGGTCGCCCAGGTGGGCCGCGAACTGGGGCGTGCGCTCGGCTGCGATCCGGACATTGTCGACGCCGCCTGCCTGGCCCACGATCTCGGCCATCCACCCTTCGGCCATAACGGCGAATCAACGCTGAACGATCTGGCGCATTCGGTCGGCGGTTTTGAAGGCAACGCCCAGACCCTGCGCCTGCTGACCAGGTTGGAACCGAAGGTGATCCGCGGCGACGGCACCCCGGCCGGCCTGAACCTTACCCGGGCGAGCCTCGACGCCGCCTCGAAGTATCCGTGGACCGCGGCCAACGCGCCGGTGCGTCACGGGCAGCGAACCTCCAAGTTCGGCGCCTACGAGGACGACCTGCCGGTCTTCGAGTGGCTCCGCGAGGGCGCCCCTGCCAGCCAATCCTGCCTGGAAGCCCAGGTGATGGACCTCGCCGACGACATTTCCTACTCCGTTCACGACGTGGAAGACGCCATCGTCGCCGGCCACTTCCAGCTCAAACAGCTCGATAGCTCCGACCAGCGCGCCCGGGTGGTCGGCTACACCCAGCAGTGGTATCTGCCGGACAGCGACCCCGCAGCGGTGGATGCGGCCCTCGCCCGCCTCGAGGCGACCGATATCTGGGTGCGCGGCGCCGACGGCAGCAGGCGGTCCATGGCCGCCCTGAAGAACATGACCAGCCAGCTGATCGGCCGGTTCTGCCTCAGCGCGCTCGCCGCCACCCGCGCCCGCTACGGACACGACCCGCTCACCCGGTACCACGCGGAAATGGTGGTGCCCGAGGACACTGAACTGGAAATCGCCGTCATGAAGGGCCTGGCCACCACCTTTGTGATGACCACCGAGCGCCGCCAGCCCGTCTACGAACGCCAGCGGGAGGTACTCAGCTCGCTGGTCGCCCAGATGGCAGCGGCGGGAGACAGGTTCCTCGAACCCACCTTCGCCGGGGACTGGAAAGACGCGCCCGACGACGACGCCCGGCTGCGGGTCATCATCGACCAGGTCGCCTCCCTTACCGATGCCTCGGCCCTGGCCCTGCACCGACGGGCGGTCGGGCCGGTCCCGTCCCTCTGGTAGCTGGTAGCCGGCCGCAGGTAGCCGGCCGTCCCGCGTGGGGCACTTCTCCTGCACAAGGGGTCCCGGCGGAACCTCAGGGCAGCGGCGCCGCATAGACTGTTTTCATGGCCGGACTCATCAAGCGCGAAGACATCGATGAGGTACGCCAACGCACTGACATCAAGGAAATCGTCGACGGGTACGTCACGCTGAAATCCGCTGGCGTGGGCTCCTACAAGGGGCTGTGCCCGTTCCACGACGAGCGCTCGCCGTCGTTCCACGTCCGTCCGCAGCTGGGCTCCTACCATTGCTTCGGCTGCGGCGAGGGTGGGGACGTGATCTCGTTTGTCCAGAAAATGGACCACACCTCGTTTTCCGAGACGGTCGAGAAACTTGCTTCAAGGATCGGCTTCGAGCTCAGGTATGAAGACGGCGGGACTGGCCCACGCCGGGAGGACATCGGCAAACGCCAACGCATGCTCGACGCCCACAAGATCGCCGCTGAGTTCTATCGCGACCAGCTCCTCACCCAGGGTGCCGCCGCGGGCCGCCGGTTCCTGCAGGAGCGCGGCTTCGACCGGGGAGCCGCCGAACTGTTCGGGGTGGGCTACGCCCCGCAAGGTTGGGACGGCCTCCTGACCCACCTCACCGGCACGGGTTTCACCCAGGACGAACTCAAGCTCACCGGCATGTTCAGCGTCTCCTCCAATAACGACCAGCGGATCTACGACCGGTTCCGTGGCCGGCTGATCTGGCCAATCCGTGACATTACCGGCGACACCGTCGGGTTCGGGGCGCGGAAGCTATACGAGGAAGACCAGGGACCCAAGTACCTCAACACCCCCGAAACCTCCCTGTACCGCAAATCCCAGGTCCTGTACGGCATCGACCTGGCCAAACGGGAGATCGCCAAATCGCGTCAGCTGGTAGTGGTCGAGGGCTACACCGACGTAATGGCCTGCCACCTCGCCGGGGTGGGCACCGCCGTCGCCACCTGCGGCACCGCCTTCGGGGCCGACCACATCAAGATTGCGCGCCGGCTCCTGTCCGACGACGGGTCCGGCGGGGAAGTGGTCTTTACCTTCGACGGCGATGCCGCCGGCCAGAAGGCGGCCCTGCGTGCCTTCGAGGAGGACCAGCGGTTCGTGGCGCAGACCTACGTCGCCGTAGAGCCCAGCGGCGCCGACCCGTGCGAGCTACGCCAGGCCAAGGGCGACGATGCCGTCCGCGGCCTGATCTCGTCCCGCAGGCCACTGTTCGAGTTTGCCATCAAGGCATCCTTCGGCAACTACGACCTCACCACCGGCGAAGGGCAGGTCAACGCGCTCCGGCATGCCGCGCCGATCGTCGCCCGCATCCGCGACGTGTCACTACGGTCCATCTACACCCGCGAGCTGTCTCGCTGGCTGGGCATGCAGTTCGTCGGCGAGGACCAGGTGGCCCGGGCGGTGTCCACTGCTGCCCGGAAGGGCACCGGGGTGAGCGGTGGCCAGGGAGCCGGATCGGGTATCGGATCCCGCGAGCACGGTGCGTCGTCGTCTTCCTCCTCCGGCGCGGCATCACCCGCTGGATCGGAGCAGGGCGGCGAGGTGCAGCAGTTTCCGCGGCCGGACCCCAAGGACCCGATCGGCAGGATGGAGCGCGAAGTCCTTGAGGTGGTCCTGCAATACCCGAACCTGCTGGAGCCGGTGCACTGGGAACGTTTTACCGAGTCGGAATTCTCGGAGCGCGTCTACGGCGTGTTGAAGGACGCTGTGCAGGCGGCCGGTGCCGCCGGGGTGGATCCGGCCCAGTGGGTGGAACGGGTCCGCCAGGAGGTCCCTGAGGTGTTGCGGGGGCTGGTGACCGAATTGGCTGTCACGCCGTTGCCGTCGAAAGCCGAGGACGCCCTCGCCCTCTACTGCCGGGACATTCTGAACCGGCTCTACGAGCTGCGCATCACCCGGCTCAAGGCCGAGATGCAGGGTCGGCTGCAGCGGGTCGATGCCGCCGCCGACCCCGAGCAATACGTGCAGTTACAACGGGATCTTCTGGAACTGGAAATGCGCCGTCGGCAGTTGCGCTCGGACTAGATCCCGGCCAATTTCACTTCCCCGCTCTTGGTATGTAAAGTTGGATTTGCTGCTTTCCTCCGTAGCTCAATTGGCAGAGCATTCGACTGTTAATCGAAGGGTTACTGGTTCAAGTCCAGTCGGAGGAGCCACCAAACCCCTTCCCATCAGCTTCGTGCTGGCGGGAAGGGGTTTTTTGTCCCCCGGATGCCACGGGAAGCGTAGGCTGAGGAAATGGAACAAGACAGCAAACTGATCCTAGTCACCGGTGCGACCGGATACATTGGCGGCCGGCTGGTGTCCCGCCTCGTCGCTGAGGGTCACACAGTGCGTGTGCTGGTGCGGTCGCCGCAGAAGCTCAAGGACGTCCCCTGGGCGTCGTCGGTGGAGGTAGTGAAGGGCGACCTCGAGGACGAGGCATCTCTCACCGAAGCCTGCGCAGGGGTGGACACGTTGTATTACCTCGTCCACTCGATGGGTACCGGCAAAGGCTTCGAAACCAAGGAATCGAAGATCGCGTCGATGGTGTCGAAGGCAGCCACCACCGCCGGAGTGACGCGGATGGTCTATTTAGGCGGCCTGCACCCGGAAAATGTAAAGCTGTCCACCCATATGCGCTCCCGCGAGGAAGTGGGAAGGATTCTCCTGGAATCCGGAACTCCGACCATCGCCTATCAGGCCGGTGTGGTTATCGGGTCCGGGTCGGCGTCGTTCGAGATGATCAGGCATCTCTCCGATGTGCTCCCGGTGATGCCGGCTCCGAAGTGGGTCCTGAACCGTATTGAGCCGATCGCCGTCCGGGACGTGCTCCACTACCTGATTGGCGCACTCACCCTGCCGACCGACCTGAACCGGACCTTCGACATCGGCTCACGGAATGTGCTGTCCTACGCCGAGATGATGAACCAGTACGCCGTCGGGGCCGGACTGCCGCGCCGCAAGATCCTCGCCCTGCCGGTGCTGACGCCCCGGCTCGCCGGCCACTGGGTCAACCTCGTCACACCCATCCCACGGGTGATGGCGATGCCACTGATCGAGTCGCTGCAGCACGACGCGATCACCGCGGAACACGACATTGATGGTTATCTGCCAGTGCCCGACGGCGGGCTCACCAACTACCGCACAGCAGTCGACCTTGCGCTGGGCAAGGAACGCGGGGGAGAGGTGGAAACCAGCTGGGCGGGAGCCTCACGCGTTGACACGGCAGCCGATCCGCTGCCCACCGACCCCGAATGGGCCGGACACACCGTGTTCACCGATCTGCAGGTCTACCAATCCAAGGCCACCCCCGAGCGGCTGTGGAAGGTTATTGAGGGCATCGGCGGGGACAACGGCTGGTACTCGCTGCCGGTTGCGTGGGCCGCCCGCGGCTGGATGGACAAACTGGCTGGCGGGGTAGGGCTCCGACGGGGACGGCGCCACGCCGACCAACTGCTGACCGGCGATCCGCTGGACTTCTGGCGGGTCGAGGAAATTGTCAGAGGCGAACGGCTCCGGCTGCGCGCCGAGATGAAACTTCCGGGTCGCGCCTGGCTCGAAATGTCGGTGAGCCCCGACGGCGCTGGCAGCGAGTACACCCAGCGTGCAGTGTTCTTCCCCAAGGGTCTCGCCGGGCGGCTGTACTGGCTGGGAGTGCTCCCGTTCCACGGAATCATCTTCAAGTCGATGGCCCGCAACATCTCCAGCAAGGCCGAACGGAACTGAGTACCGCCCCCAGCTGGGCCGCCGTGCTGGCTAGCGCAGGGGCGGGACGGTCCGTGGCCTGACCACGGTCCACAAGAAAACTACTCCGGCGCCGATGCAGGCGGCCATCACGCCGCCCATGGTGGTCGCGGAGACGCCCAACAGGCCGACCACGGGAGAGATCGCCCCGGCCAGGCCGAACGTGACAGCCCCCAGTAGCGACGCCGCGGTGCCCGCCTGGGCACCGTGGTTGGTCAGTGCGAGCACCTGCACGCAGGGGAAGGTGAACCCAGCCGACATAATGTAGAACCAGAGCGGCACAATGATCCCCCACAGCCCGAGTCCCAGTTGCGCGAAGAGGACAATGAGCAGGGACATCAGCAGCATCGACGCAGTGGAGAAGACCATCACCCACTGAGGGCCGATCCGGCGCAGCACTCGCGAGCTGATCTGCACGCCCGCCACAATGCCCAACGAATTCACGGCGAACAGCAGCCCGTACTGCTGTTCGCTGAAGTCGTAGGTGCCCTGGAACAGGAACGGTGACGCCGAGAGGTAGGAGAACAGTCCGGAGAAGTTCATGCCACCCACCAGCAGCACGCCGATGAAGATCCGGTCGGTGAGGACCGCCCGGTACCGTTGCAGGGCGGTGGCGCCGGAGGTTCCCCGCCGCTCCGCGGGGAGCGTCTCCACAAGGAACACCGATACGGCGATGATGACGAGCAACCCGTAGGCGGCAAGGAACCAGAAGATGCCCGGCCACGGCATGACGAGCAGCAGCTGCGATCCGATGACTGGCGCGAAAATCGGGGCCAGCCCATTGACCAAAGCCATATAGGACAGCATCCTGACCAGCGGATACCCGCTGAACAGGTCGCGCAGCATCGCCATTGCGACGACGCCACCGCCGGCCGCCCCAACGCCCTGGAGCACGCGGAAGACCATCAGCGTGGTGATGTCGGTCGCCATCGCGGCACCCAGCGATGCGAGGATATGGACGCTTGTCGCGAGAATCAGGGGGACTCTGCGGCCCACCTTGTCGCTGAGCGGACCGACAATCAACTGTCCGACGGCAAACCCGACGATAGTGCCGGTGAGCGTTAGCTGCACAGCTGCCTCGGTCACCCCGAGATCGCTCTGTAGTGATGGGAACGCCGGGAGGTACAGATCGATAGTGAACGGACCGAGTGCGGTGAGGGAGCCGAGGATCACCACGTAGATCAGCTTCTGACGCCGGGACAGTGAAGCGCCGGGGTGAATTACTGTGCTCAACTGGTGCCTATCCGACCAAGGTTTTTCCCTGTGTCACGGGGCCCCTGAGGCCTCAAAGAATGGATAAATGACTACTGGTGCCTGGCGCGCTGAATCTCATCCGGGATTGGGGGAGGGACAACGCACCACGCTGCCGTCGAGATCCATCTTAGGCGGCTTCGCCAACCGGCGGGCGATAAGTGTGCTTGCTATTGAAGTAGGCTTTACACAGAATCGGCATTAGCCACTCAATGGTAATTTTAGAAAAACATTAACGCAGCTTGCAGGTCCGCTCACGCGGCTTGTTAGACGAGGGATGGAGGCAGGGCTATGGACAGCTCCGCTAGCACACGTGGCACAAGGACTTCCAGCAAGCCATCAGTCTTCGGACTGGTCAAGCTTCTAGCCAGGCTCACGCCTCGCCAGTTCGGCGACGAGTTCTCGATGGCACTCGAGCAGATGAAGCAGAAGGGCATCAAGGCGGGCATCGCTGCCGCATTCCTTGTTGTCGCGGTTGTCTTCCTCGCCTTTCTCGCTGTTGCATTGATCGTCGCCGCGATTCTCGGCTTGGCCACCATCATGGACGGCTGGCTGGCAGCGCTGCTGGTGGCGGTTCTGTTCCTGATCGTCATTGCCATCACGGCGCTGATCGGTGTTTCCAGGTTCAAGAAAACCCTCCCGCTGCTGCCCGAGGATGCGATTCGTGGCATTCGCTACGACATCGGCGTCCTGCGTGAAGGCCGAAGCTTTGATCCAGCGACCCTCGATGTCAAAAAGCCCAAGGAAGAAAAGCCCGACGACAAGCCGGAGGATTCCAAGCCCAAGGAGCCGACGCCGTCGTACGGCGAATTGCGCAGTCGGTCCGGGTCGCGTCGGGACCACCTGGCGGATCTGCGCGACGATCTGGGGCGCGGACTCGACGTCAAGTCACGTTGGAACCACGCCAAGGCCTCGACCAAGACCAGTGCCAACCGGCTCGCCGAGCAGGCACGGTCAATCATCCCGGAGCGCAGCCCCGCCGGACCGCGGGAACACGTGCACAATGTCACTCTGGCCGACCGGTGGAAGCCGCTCTCAGTGGTAGCCGGCTCGGTAGCGGCGATTGTTGTCATGGTGAAGAAACTGGTCTCACGCTAGGAAACGCCCCGACTCGATCGGACCCGATGTCCGGGCGATTCCGCCCTGCCTGCATAATGGTGGGGGGAGGGGAAAATGATCAGACTGATTGGGGCCGGTGCCAGACCGGGACACGAGAACGACGAACTGGCGACCTTCTGGACCCTGCCCAACATCATCACGGTCATCAGGTTCCTCGGGGTCCCGCTATTCGTTTACCTGATCGTCGCCAACGAGGACGCCCTCGCGGTCCTCACCCTCGTCGTCCTCGGTTCCACCGACTGGATTGATGGATATATTGCCCGGCGGTTCAACCAGGTGTCGTCGGTCGGCAAGTGGCTCGATCCCATTGCAGACCGCACCGCGCTGATCGTCATTGCAGTGGTTTTTGTGGTGGATGGCATCGCACCAGCCTGGTTGGTCTGGACTATCGTCATCCCGGACACGATCCTCATCCTTAACGCGCTGATCCTGTTCCGCGGACCGTTGCACCTTCCTGTCACCAACGTGGGGAAAATCCGCACGGCGCTGCTACTCACCGGGTCGCCAATGCTCCTGCTGCACCGCGTGCCCGGATTCGACCTGCAGTGGCTGCTCGTCACAGCGAATATTCTCCTTATCCTGGGCTGTATCGGTCACCTGATAGCGTTCTACGGGTATTTCACCGCAGCCCATCGGAAGTTCCGTTCGGACGGCAGATCCCGCGGATCTGCCCAGCCCGGGGCTGTTGATGCAGGCTAACTGCCTTCGCTCCCGTTGCGCGAAGGGCGGCGCATGGTCTGGCTAGCGATCTTGCTGGCTCTGGTCGGTGCCTGTTTCCTTGCCGTGGGAGCCCAGCGCCAAGGCAGCGCGGTGCGGTCCAACACCGGCGGCCTCTCACTAAACTCGAAGGGCTTCGTCCGGCTGCTGCGCAACCCGCGGTGGGTGCTCGGGCTGATCCTGCTGGTGGTCGGCATGGCGCTGAACGTCGTCGCGCTCAGCATGGCAAGCCTCACCGTGGTGCAACCGATCGGTGCGATCGCTTTGGTGATCACTACCGTCGTGAACTCCAAGGATCAGGGCATCCGGATCAACCGGGCCACCGTCGTCGCGATCGCTGCGTGCGTCAGCGGCAGCGCCTTATTCGTGTTGCTGGCGGTCAACGTTACCCGTGAGAACCACGCGGTGCTTCCGGAACAGGAACTGGTCACAGTCCTGCTGCTGGCGGCCGCAGTTGCCCTGTTCGGATCCCTGGCGGTGCTTTTCCGGCGCCGGCTCAGCGCCTTCGCCTACATTCTGGGTGCTGGAGTGCTGTTCGGCTTCGTTGCAGTGCTGACGAAGATTATCGCCACCCACCTGTTGGACCCCAATGGGCGGTTTCTCCTGAATGTTCCGCTTTATACGCTGGTGGCGATTACCGTGGCAGCGGCTCTCGGCTCCTGGTTTGTGCAGAGTGCCTACGCGACCGGTCCGCCGGACCTGGTGATCGCCGGCCTGACGGTCATTGATCCGATAGTGGGGATCGCGGTGGGCATTATCATCCTGGGGGAGCTGGAATCCGACGTGAAATCGGTGATCGCCATTGCCATGGGAATGGCAGCGTTGGTTGCTATTGTGGGGGTCATTGCGCTGTCCCGCCATCACCCCGATGTAGTGCAGCGTCAAAAAGATGTACGACGTCGGCGCTAGCTGAGACCCAATCTGTCCAGCAGCCGCATCCGCCAGTAACCCACAGAGGAATCCACCGTGAGCCACCCGGCCGATAAATTGCCGTTGACCATCCTGATAGCCGCGGAAACCTACCCGCCCAACATCAATGGGGCGGCCCAGTTCGGCTACCGGCTGGCCAAGGGAATGCACTCTCGCGGGCACAACGTCCACGTCCTGGCGCCAGGCACGCAGAACGGCAAGAGCTTCACCGAGGCCGACGGCGAGTGGCCTGTGCACCGGTTGAAGTCCCACGGTGTCCCCACCCATGACTACTGGCGAATTTGTCTGCCGTGGGAGATTAAACGGGACATCAGCATGCTCTTTGACCGGGTGCAGCCCGATGTCGTGCACATTCAGTGCCACTACATGGTGGGCGAGTACACCCTCTATGAGGCGGTGAAGCGTGGCATCCGCGTGGTGGCCACCAACCACTTCATGCCCGAGAACCTGAACCCGTTCCTGCCTTTCCCCGAGTGGTTCAAGAAAATTGTTGCGAAGAATTCCTGGCGTGACATGGGCAAAGTCATGGGTAAGGCGGCCGTGGTCACCACGCCCACTCCGCTGGCCGCCAAGGCGATGCATGAGCATGCGTTCCTGCGGAAGGTGCTGCCGCTGTCCAACGGTATCGATTCCTCCGCCTACGAACTGCAACCCGGTGAAGCACTTGAGCCCGAGAACCACCCCACTGTGCTCTTCGTCGGACGCCTCGCCGAGGAAAAGCATGTTGATGTCCTGATTGACGCTGTCGCCAAAACCGCTCCAGCGCTCAACGTCCATCTCGAGATTGTGGGCGGTGGCGAGGTGAAGGCGGCACTCCAGGCGCAGGTTACCCGGTTGGGTCTGGATGGGCGGGTGGTGTTCCGCGGGATGATCACCGATGAGGAGCTCCGGCGGACCTATCTGCGGGCAGCGCTGTTCTGCCAACCAGGGACCGCCGAGCTGCAATCCCTGGTGACCCTCGAGGCCATGTCGGCTTCCACCCCGGTGCTGCTCGCCAACGCGATGGCGCTGCCCCACCTGGTGGACCATGGCGTCAACGGGTACCTGTTCACGCCGCACGACAGCACCGAGCTGGCGGACCGGATCACTCAGCTGCTGAGCCTTCCTGCTGCTGATCTTGACCGGATGGGCAAAGCAAGCCGATCCATGGTGGACGTGCATTCTCTCACCGCTACCCTCGCCACGTTCGAGGGTCTTTACTACGGCGACTCGCGGGACTCCGAAGCCGTGTAAGCGTTTCGGCTAGGGGGCCTCCCGGCCCTCAAATATCGACAGCCGGGCGATGTTGGAAGGACGTCTGAGGAGTGGCGTCTTTGGAATAACCTGGGTGTCGTTAGAATAAACAGTGCGCGCTTCGGCGTCATGGTGCGGGGCTGTAGCTCAGCTGGTTAGAGCAGCGGACTCATAATCCGTTTGTCCTGGGTTCAAGCCCCAGCAGCCCTACCGAAAAGAGCCCCTGGCCTGCGGAAACGCGGATCAGGGGCTTTTTGCTTTGGAAGTCTGAGGTAGGCATCCACCGGAAACCCACCGAATTCAATCCAGGCGCTGACCAAATGCTTCGAGCAGAACGGTGTTGTCAGGCGCCACATGAGTCTTCTGTACGTAGTGCTTCCGGGTGACGTTCTCGCTGGAATGGCCAAGCTGTGCGGATGCCGACGCCATGCCTGAGGAGGCCTCCAGTATGGTTCCTACAGTCTTCCGGAAGGTGTGGGGGGTAACCCACTGGAAACCGAGCTCGTCCCGCGCAGCGCGCCATTGCTTACGGAAGTTGTTCGGATCCCGGAGAGAACCGACCGCGGATCGGAATACGACGTCCCAGAGGTTGGCCTCGAGGCGGCCCAGACCACCGATGACCGAGGAGGCGGTGGATCATTACACGTTCTCTGGCGGACATCACTGGGGCTACCGTTGATCACGCCAGCCCCAGTGACACCGTTGGTTGCGTTACTTGAGGATTTTCCGGTGGTTCCGATGGTCTAGGACCAAGACTGCCGCAGCGGCAAGTAACAGCAGGCCTGTCATGGTGACGATGGTTGTATAGGTGTTCAGGGTTGATCCGGTTTGAACTGTTCCTGCGACGCCGGTGTCAGCGCCGCCTTCGGGCATCTGGCCCATCTGAGAGGGCTCAAAGTTACGTTCGCCCAGCCAGGTCGAGATTCCGGTGGAGAATTCATCCTTGGTGTTGTGCAGCGTCAGGGCGTGGCCGGTCGCTGGGATGGTGACGGAGGTAAGATCCTGGACACCGGTCAGCAGGGCGGCCTGCTCGTCGGCCGGTACGGGGTAGATGGCGTCCTCGCCGCCGGTTAATACCAGGGTGGGTACGCTGATCGCTGCGATGTTGGCCTTGTTTGTATCCACGGCCGCCATGTAGGACATGATGTCACCGCAGGGGTCCATGTTTCGGATGCTCGCGGTAGTGTCCACCACCACCGGATCGGCGTTATCGGTGAAGAAGTGCGCCATGATGAACTTCTCCGGGGTCGCTGCTCCGAAAAAGACATAACCAGGGGACCCGGCGTCACCATCGGAAAGCCCGCCTCCGGCCTCACATTCAGCGACGGCGGTTTCCAGGGCTTGCATTGCGGCCGGGGCGACCGTGGTGTCGGAATACGACAGGACCATCAGTGCGTCAATGTTGTCGAAACTGTAGGCGGAAGCCTGGGCGATGATGCCCCCGACCGAGTGCCCGGCCAGAACCACATTGCCGAACGCGGGGATTGAATCAGTGCCGTCGCCCATCCCGTACTGACCACTGCGTAGTTGATCGACGATTTGATTTGCGATGTCCGCGCGGGAGCCGAAGCAGATTCCCATGCCTGCTGGCTTGTCGGATGAGTCGTAGCCGAGGCGGTCGATGGTGACGGTGACGTTCCCAGCGGCTGCCTGCTTTTGCGCGAAGCTGTAGTCAGGCTGGGCAGTGTAGTTGGTGAAAAACTCGCCGTAGCTCAATCCGTGCAGAAACAAAGTAACTGATGATGGGTTCTCCAGCTCGGCTTGGGGGCCGGTGATATGGCCGCGGACTGTGTAGGTTTGGCCATCGGCCTCGCATGGGATTTTGCTGCGGTTCACGTTTTGCACGGTGAAGCTCACGGCGTGTTGGACGGTGGGCGAACTGTCCGTCCCGCCCCCGCCCCCGGCCGCGGTAGCAGGACCAATGCCGATGAGTAGCAAGGGAAATAGGAAGAGCAATAACAGGGCGGGTTTGGTGCGTGTGATCATGGCGACCTCTCAAAGGCAAATAGCCGTCAAACCCGGATGCTGCGCAGAGTCAGTCGTCTACTTGGCGAACTTCAGGATATGGAGGAGGAGCATTGCCAGCGGATTCATCGTCGCTTGCAATCAACGAAGTATAAGCATACTTATCAAGTATTAGTCTAGAGCGCCGATGACGGAGCAGGCGATTGATGAGTAGCGATTGATGAGTATTGGGGCCGTTTTCACTGGCTGGAGCGGGGTCTAAGCCTCGCGAGTTTGCGGAGAGTGGTTCGACTTACGGATTTAGGGCGCATGGACTGGTTGGGGGATCAGGGTTAGATTCGTTGTGTTGCCCTAGACCCCGGCAGTGATCGTATTCGTCACTGAAGAAGGGGAGAATCATGGCCATTTACGGCAACGAATCATTCCGGCGGTCGGTTCTGATGACTGAGGTAAGCGAACGTCCGGGGTTGGCGGACATATCCGGTATTCCAGTGAAGAGCCGGCCTGGGTTGG
>NZ_JBTNDE010000022.1:0-56083 GCF_054511155.1 Arthrobacter glycogeni
CACCAGAACGAATGGGCGATCGAGGTCAAAGACCGGGTCCCGTGGTTCATCCCACCCCCATACATCGACCCGGCCCGAAAACCCCGCCAAAACCACTACCACCGCGACCACCACCATTCCCAAGATCAAACCCCAATGCGCTGACGCCCGACATTTCTTGAGCTCACTTCGCCGGTGTCGAACTGGGTATCTGTTGATCGTTCGCCGTAATCCGGGTCGCCACCAGCCGTTTCAAAATCACCACAGGCGAATCATGACGGAACGACCGCTCAAAGGGGAATCTGCTGCCGCCAATGGCTGCCTCGAACTCCCACCGCGGCGTAGAATCCCGACATGGACATCATCTTGGTTCCCGGATTCTGGCTGGACGCGTCGTCATGGGATCAGGTGACTCCCCGACTCATCGCAGCTGGACACCACGTCCACCCGCTCACTCTCCCGGGTCTGGAGGCGAAGGATGCGCCACGATCCGGAATTGAGCTGCGGCAACACATTGACGCGGTGGTGACAGCAATCGACTCCGTCGGCGGACCGGTGATCCTGGTGGGACACTCAGCTGGCGGGGCGATCATTTACGGCGCTATCGACCAACGACCCGACGTCGTGCTCCGCGGTGTCTACGTGGACAGCGGCCCGCTCGGCGAGGGAGGCGTGATCAACGACCAGTTGCCCTCCGCCGGCGATGAGATACCGCTCCCCCACTGGGATCTCTTCGAGGACGAGGACCTCGTCGATCTCACCCCCAACTTGAAGGACGCATTTATCCGGCGTGCCATCCCGCAGCCCAAAGGGGTGGCGACCGACCAGCAACGGCTTCACGATGAACGCCGCTTCGAGGTGCCCACGACAGTGATCTGCTGCGAATTCAGCTCCAAGCAGCTCAAGCACTGGATCGCGACCGGGGACCCCAACGTCGCTGAACTCTCCCACATCACCGATGTCGAGTACGTCGATCTGCCCACGGGACATTGGCCACAGTTCACCCGTCCTGCCGATCTGGGCGCAGCGATCTTAGCGGCCGTCGCCCGCCAGCAGTAGCGGCGTCGACCGGGTCGGGTCAGGAGCCGCTGATATTGACCAGCCAGCCGACTCCATACTGGTCGGTGCACATGCCGAAGCTATCACCCCACGGCGCCCGCTCCATCGGAACCGTAACAGAGCCGCTACCCGAAAGTTTGTCCCAGTAACCGCGGAGCTCCTCCTCGTTTTCACCGCTCAACGACACCGAAAAGTTACTACCCTCCGTGTACGTCATGCCGCTTGGGACGTCGGCGCCCATCAGCACCAGACCGGCCCCAGTCTCGAGTTGCCCGTGCATAATCTTTTCCGCATCTGACGGGTCCTGGGCAGCCTGGTAGTCGTCGAAGGTACTCATGGTCAGTTCACCGGCGAAGACCGACTGATAGAAAGTCATTGCCTCCCGTGCATTGCCTTTGAAATTCAGGTAGGGGTTCAGTCGGGTGGTCATCATAATCTCCTTCGGTCCTGACGGACACTATTGCTGACAGACCCCGAGGGAGCCTGCCAGGCCGGCGAGTCTGACCCGATCCCGGGTCAACCGGTCGTGGCGAACCGCTTGGCTGAGCGTGCCTTGAGTTTCTCGGCTTCAACCTCGCGATCCTTCGGGGGCGCCGCGGTGACCAGGTCCTCAAGGAGGTGCGCTGTCACGTGGGCGATGCGTTCAACAGCCGCGTCGAACACCTCCTGGTTCACCTTCGACGGACGAGTCGAGCCGCTGACCTTGCGCACAAACTGCAGGGCCGCTGCGTGGATTTCGTCGTCCGATGCGGACGGTTCAAAATTGGACAGAGTACGGATGTTTCTGCACATGTTCCATAGCGTAGGCCTAGTTCATCGTCGGGGGAATAGCCACCTTGGTTCAGCTCTACGGTCATTCCATGTTTAGAGTTGAAGCATTCCCGAGCAAAGGATCATGATGCATTTCGAACGACACGGCAGCGGCAAACCCCTCCTCCTGGTGCACGGCCTCGGATCGAGCCTTCGCACCTGGGACCCGATCATGCCGTCGCTGACCGCCGAGCGTGACGTGATCGCCGTCGACCTCCCCGGTTTCGGTAAGACCCGTCCCCTGATCGGGACGGTGACGGTGGGAACCCTGACCGACGCCGTCGAGCGCTTCATCCTCACCGAGGGGCTAAACGGGATAGATCTAGTGGGGAGTTCGATGGGCGCGCGAATAGTCCTCGAACTGGCGCGGCGCGGTCACACCGGCGCCACTGTCGCACTGGATCCGGGCGGGTTCTGGAACGGCGGCCAGCGACGGGTCTTCGGCGCCAGCATCACCGCTTCCATCGCTCTGGTTCGTGCGATCCGCCCGGCGCTCCCCCTCCTGACCCGCTCAGCCGCTGGCCGCACCGCACTGCTCGCCCAGTTCTCCGCGAAACCCTGGCAGCTAGATCCGAGCCTGGTCCTGACCGAACTGGAGGGTTTCTCGAACTCCCCCAGCCTTGACGAGGCCCGCCGCGCGTTGATCGAGGGTCCGGTCCAGCAGGGTGTACCGGCGGGGGGCCTCGCTGGCACCGTGGTGATCGGATGGGGTCGACAGGACCGGGTCACCCTCCCCAGCCAGGCGGCCACCGCACAGAAGCGTTTCCCGGACGCGAAACTACACTGGTTCGACGAGTGCGGCCACTTCCCGCACTGGGACCAGCCCGGGCAGACCGCACGCCTGATCGTGGAGAGCACGTCCTGAACCGCCAACCGGTTGCCGCCTGGCTGGCGATCGATCTGGCGCTGATCATCGTTTTTGCTGCGACCGGACGGTCCACCCACGAGTCAGGTCTGGCAATCTTCGGCATCCTCAGCACCGCCGGCCCGTTCCTTGCTGCCTGTTTGCTCACGTGGGGCATGACCAGGGCGTGGCGGTCGCCCGCTGCACTGTGGCCCACCGGCGTGCTGATCTGGCTCGGCACTGCCCTCGGCGGTCTTGGCCTGCGCGCTCTCCTCGGTGGAGGAATGGCGATCAGCTTCCAGCTCGTCGCAGTCGTTGTGCTGGGTGTCCTGCTGCTCCTACCCCGTGCCGTCACGGCGCTGATCATGCGACGCCGCACCACTTCGGGATAGGTTGGCAGGTGAGCATACCGACCAGCCAGTACCGCCACCGTTACCAGGGAGATACGCCATGATTACCGCCTTTGTTCTGATCCAGACCGATGCCTCACGGATTCCGGAGTGCGCCCAGGAGATTTCTGACATTGAGGGCATCAGCGAGGTGTACTCGGTGACCGGGGAATGGGACCTTATCGCCATTGCCAGGGTCGGCCGCCATGAGGATCTCGCCGACGTGATTGCCGATCGGCTCTCCAAGATCGATGGTGTGGAGTCCACCACCACCCAGATCGCGTTCCGCTCGTATTCAAAACATGATCTGGATACCGCCTTCTCGCTGGGCTTCGAAGGCTAGGATGCGGGTCGAAGTTGCCGTTCAGGACGCCGTCGGTGCCGCGATCGCCCACGACGCCGGTGCGGTGCGCGTTGAGCTGTGCGTTGGTCTTCCGCTGGGCGGGCTGACTCCCTCGATCGGTCTGATCCGACAGGTCCGGTCAACGGTTCCGGCACTGCCCCTCCAAGTGCTGATCCGTCCCCGGCCCGGCGGATTCAGGTATTCCCCCTGGGAGCTTGACCTGATGGCCGAAGACATATCGGCTGCCGCTGCTGAAGGCGCGACGGGCGTCGTTGTCGGGGTTCTGACCGGGGCTAGCGGGGTCGACACCAGTGCCCTTCGCGCCCTACGCCAGGTGGCGCCGGAGCTTGATTACACTTTTCACCGGGCAATCGACCACAGTCACTCTGCCCTCGACGCGCTGGATTCCATCGCAGCCGCCGGGTTTACCAGGGTTCTGACCTCGGGTGGCGCGCCCACCGCGGGGCAGGGCATCGCAACACTGCGAGCTATGGCGGCGGCGGGCAGCGGTCTGACCATTCTTGCCGGTGGCGGTGTGATTCCCGACGATCTGCCGCAGCTCGCGGCCGCTGGCATCACCGAGGTCCACCTCTCGGCGAAGGCGACCCACCACCCGCCCGACGCGGGGGTGCCCCTCGGCGCCGCCGATACCGAAGGCACCAGCTACCAGGTGACCGACCCCCTGCTGGTCACGGCAGTGATTCAGCAGGCGAACCAGCTGGGCTAGACCTGGGCTAGACCGGACCGCCAGTCACCTGCACCCACTTCTCCAGCGTCGCCTGGGCTGCTCCGGAGTCAATCGAGTGCTCGGCGCGCAGCATGCCCGCCCGGATCCTGTCGACCAATGGAGCCTCGTGATCGGCGTTGTAGGCCACCAGCCCGGCCGCAGCATTGAGCACGACGGCGTCCCGTACCGCCCCCCTCTTCCCCGCTAACAGAGCGCGCACCACCCGGGCATTGCCTGCTCCGTCAGCCCCGCGCAGTGCGTCGACCGGAGCCACCGGCAAGCCGAAGTCGTCCGGGTGGACTGTCTGCTCGGTGACAGCTCCATCGCGGACCTCCCAGATGGTCGACGAACCGCTGGTGGTGAGCTTGTCGCGCCCGTCGCTGCCACGGAATACCAGCGCGCGGATGCCCCGCGCCGCCAACACTCCTGCCATCAGTGGCGCCATCCGCTTGCTCGCGCACCCCATCGCCTGCGCATCGACCCCCGCCGGGTTGCTCAGTGGTCCCAGGAAGTTGAAGGTAGTGGGAACCCCGAGCTCACGCCGCGGGACCGCCACATGGCGCATGGAGGGGTGAAAGACCTGAGCGAAACAGAACGTGATTCCCGCCTCCTCGGCGGAGCGGGCGACGTCGTCAATCGACAGGTCGAGCCGGACCCCCAGTGCCTCGATCACATCGGCGGCCCCGGCGGAGGATGACGCGCTGCGGTTGCCGTGCTTGACCACCTTCGCCCCGGCGCCCACCGCCACGAGCGACGACATGGTGGATATGTTCAGCGTATTCAGCCCGTCCCCGCCCGTGCCCACGATGTCCAGGGTGGGCCCGGTGACCGTGATGCGGTGCGCCCGGGCCAGCATCGCGTCGACCAGGCCGACCAGTTCACCGACCGTCTCCCCCTTGCTCCGCAAGCCGATCAGAAACCCGGCAATCTGGGCGTGGGAGGCTTCGCCCTCCATGATCTGGTCCATCGCCCAATGGGTCTGACCGGAGGACAGATCGTCCCCCTGGATCAGGGCGGAAATCAGTGCGGGCCAGGTCGGTGATCCGCTGGCGGGGCTGGAAATCGTCGTCACACCTCAAGGTTATCTACGAATTGTAGAAAGTCATCTGTTGGCATCTTCCGCGCCGTTACTGGGCTGGTGCGCCCCACACGCCGACGAGGACGCGCCGGAGCATCCTCAGCATTGGTGAACTGGTCCTTTTTAGAGACATAATGGCTCTGTGACATCTGCGACCCAAGCCCCCAGTACCACGGCGCATCCCACGCTGAACCGCCCCAACATGGTCTCCGTAGGAACCGTTGTCTGGCTTTCCAGTGAACTGATGTTTTTCGCCGGACTATTCGCCATGTACTTCACCCTGCGCTCCACCTCGAGTGAGATGTGGGCCCTGGAGACGGAAAAGCTGAACGTGCCGTTCGCCCTGATCAACACGATCATCCTCGTGTTGAGCTCGGTGACGTGCCAATTCGGTGTCTTCGCCGCCGAGCGGTTACAGCCACGTCGTAACGGCAGCGTCTTCTCCCCCCTTAAGTGGGGCATGATCGAGTGGTTCCTGCTGACCTTCCTGATGGGCTCCATCTTCGTGGCGGTGCAGGGCTACGAGTACGCGGTGCTGGTCTCCGAGGGCGTGTCGCTTTCCTCCAACGCCTATGGATCCTCGTTCTACATCACGACTGGCTTCCACGGGCTCCACGTACTCGGCGGGCTCATCGCCTTCCTGTTCATCATCGGACGCGGTTTCGCAGCCAAACGATTCGGCCACTTCGAGGCAACTTCGGCGATCGTCGTGTCGTACTACTGGCACTTCGTTGACGTCGTCTGGATCGCCTTGTTCATCATCATCTACTTCCTGAAGTAACCCTTAGTTGAAGCTTCTTCTACTAGGTGTAGAATTCCATCAAGTGGTACTGGCAGTGATTGCACGACAGAAGGCAGGAACCAGCAAGTGAAGGCACTTTCGCAAAGGCGACGTCATCCTCTGGCAGCACTAGCATTGCTGCTCATCGGATTACTCTTCACGGGCGGCGTCTATGCCCTGGCGAGCAGCACCAACGAAGCCAAGGCTCAGAACTTCTCCGCCGACGAGGTGGCCGAGGGCGAGAAGTTATTCGTCGCCAACTGCGCCACCTGTCACGGAGTGGGCGCCGTAGGCTCCGACAATGGCCCGTCGCTGGTTGGGGTGGGCGCGGCGTCCGTCGACTTCCAGGTCGGCACCGGCCGCATGCCAATGCAGATGCAGGGTCCGCAGGCTCAGGTGAAGCCGCCTCAGTTCAACGACGAGCAAACCATGCAGATGGCCGCCTACGTAGCGTCGCTTGGCGCGGGTCCTGCGATTCCCGGCGAAGAAGCCCTGGATACGAGCGAAGCGGATCCCGCCAACGGTGGCGTGGTCTTCCGAGTGAACTGCGCCATGTGCCACAACGCTGCCGCCGCTGGCGGTGCCCTCACCCGCGGCAAGTTCGCCCCAGCCCTTTCAGGCTCGACGGCGAAGCACACCTACGAGGCGATGGTCACCGGTCCGCAAAACATGCCGGTCTTCAACGATGCGAACATCACCCCTGAGGACAAACGTGACGTTATCGCGTTCCTTGAGACCATCGACGAGCAGGGTTCGCCAGGCGGTGCCGACCTGGGTGCACTTGGCCCGGTCTCCGAAGGCCTCTTCATCTGGGTAGCCGGTCTTGGCGTTATCATCGCCTTCACTGTCTGGCTCACGGCCCGATCGTCCTAGCACACCATGACGCGCCGCACGCTGCCGCACGGTAGCGACACCACACCGATCAACAGACCACAAGTAGATTGTCATCAGAAGGATGCGAGGGATCATGGCCGATCATAGTCACGGCAGTCCAGCGAGTACTGGCGTCGTAGCTAGGCCCGGTCAGGGCGATGTGCAGAAATTCCAGAACCCTGGGCTGCCGCCGCACCGTCCCCGCCTCGCTGACAGGGATCCGCGCGCCGAGAAGCGCGCCGAACGGCAGGTTGCAATTCTCTTCCTGGTGTCGATCATCGGCACCGTGCTGTTCTTCGTCGGCTACTTCTTCATCCCTCTCGACGAAACGATTGCGACGCTTCGCCTGCAGAACCTCACTCTTGGTCTTGGTACGGCGTTTGCCATGCTGGGAATCGGCGTGGGCATTGTGCACTGGGCGAAGACCTTGATGCCCGATCACGAAGTGTCGGAGGATCGCCATGAGATCCGCACCGAAGCGGACAGGGCCGACGCCGAGAAGATCATCAACGACATCGTTGAGGAAACCGGCATCAAGCGCCGTCCCCTGATTCGCAACACCCTGCTGGGAGCGATGATTCTGGCGCCTCTCCCGGCAGTCTTTATCTTCCGCGACCTCGGTCCACTGCCCGGAGATTCGTTGCGCCACACGTTCTGGGAATCGGGGATGCGGCTTGCACGGGACCCAAGCGGTACCCCGATTAAGGCTTCGGACGTGACCGTCGGGTCCGCGTTCCATGTCATCCCCGAGGGACTCTCGGACTCCGAGCACTACCTGGAGGAGAAGGCCAAGGCAGTTGTTCTGCTGATGCGCCTGAACCCTGAGTCCCTTAATCCTTCCCCGGAACGCGAAGATTGGGGTTATGAGGGTATCGTTGCCTACTCCAAAATTTGCACGCATGTGGGTTGCCCTGTTGCTCTTTACGAACAGCAGACCCACCACCTGCTGTGCCCGTGCCACCAGTCGACGTTCGACCTGACGCAGGAATGCAAGGTCATCTTCGGTCCTGCCGCACGACCGCTACCGCAGTTGCCCATCGCCGTTGATGACGAGGGCTACCTCATCGCTACCAGCGATTTTCAAGAGCCTGTAGGACCGAGTTTCTGGGAGCGTGGCTGACATGAGCAGCACGACAACGCAAAGCACCTATCAACCGAAAACCAGCGTCGGGAAAATTACCGACTACGTCGACTCCAGGGTCGGCGGCTCGGGTATCGTCAAGGAATTTGGCCGGAAGATCTTCCCGGATCACTGGACCTTCATGTTCGGGGAGGTGGCGCTCTACTCATTCGTCATCCTGCTCCTTTCCGGGACCTTCCTGACCTTTTTCTTCGATCCATCGATGGCGGAGACCCACTACGAGGGCAGCTACATCCCGCTGCGCGGAGTGGAAATGTCCGAAGCATATGCCACCTCGCTGAATATCTCGTTCGATATCCGTGGCGGGCTTTTCATGCGCCAGGTCCACCACTGGTCGGCATTG
Organism: Arthrobacter glycogeni; assembly: GCF_054511155.1. Classification (NCBI taxonomy): domain Bacteria; kingdom Bacillati; phylum Actinomycetota; class Actinomycetes; order Micrococcales; family Micrococcaceae; genus Arthrobacter; species Arthrobacter glycogeni. The sequence goes on from NZ_JBTNDE010000022.1 coordinate 8,368, forward strand.
CTCTTCGTAGCAGCCGTCTCAGTCCACATGCTCCGCGTCTTCTTCACCGGCGCGTTCCGCCGACCACGTGAGCTCAACTGGGTGGTGGGTTGCGTCCTGCTGATTCTGGCGATGGCCGCTGGCTTCACCGGATACTCCCTCCCCGATGATCTGCTCTCCGGTAACGGTCTGCGCATCATTGATGGCGTGATCAAGTCCGTCCCAGTAGTCGGCACCTACATCAGCTTCTTCCTGTTCGGCGGCGAGTTCCCGGGGACGGTGATCATCCCGAGGCTGTATGTGCTGCACATCCTCCTGATCCCCGCCATTATCCTGTTGCTGATTGCCATCCACCTCTTCATGGTGGTGACCCACAAGCACACCCAGTTCCCCGGCCCAGGCCGCACCAACGATAATGTGGTCGGTTTCCCTGTCGGACCGGTCTACGCTGCGAAGGCCGGCGGGTTCTTCTTCATCGTGTTCGGCATCGTGGCCGCGATCGCTGCCGCCTTCACGATCAACCCGATCTGGAACTACGGACCGTACGATCCTTCCCCCGTGTCGGCCGGTACCCAACCCGACTGGTACATCGGTTGGGTCGATGGCGCGCTGCGCCTGATGCCAGGCGTCGTTGGCGGCTTCCCGCTCGAATGGGAACTCGCAATGCCTTGGGGCGTGAACACGCTCTCACTGAACGTGCTCATTCCAGCTCTGGTTCCCGCCGGGATCGTCTTCACCCTGATGTTCGCGTGGCCGTGGATAGAATCCTGGCTGACGAAGGACAAGCGCGAACACCACTTGCTTGATCGTCCACGCAACGCACCGTTCCGCACCGCAGTCGGTGTCGCCGGTGTTGCGTTCTACTGCATCATGTGGGCAGCAGCCAGCTCGGACCTCATTGCCACCCACTTCTTCGTCTCGCTGAACGACGTAACCTACTGGTTGCGGGTGTTGTTCTTCGTAGGACCTGTGATCGGTTTCATGGTGGCGCAGCGCATCGCTCTGGCGCTGCAGCGCAAGGACCGGGAAATCGCCTTGCACGGTCGCGAGACCGGCCGGATTGTGCGCCTCCCCCACGGGGAGTTCATCGAGGTGCACGAACCACTCGATGAGTACAAGCGCTACAACCTGGTCAACTTCGAGTCCCATGGAGTCCTGCCCGCCGAGGCCGACGTCAACGGACACGTCACCAGGACGGAGAAGGCGCGTGGCCGGTTGTCACGCTTCTTCTTCGAGGACAGGGTCGCTCCGGTGACCCCAGCCGAGTTGGAAGCAGCTCACTCGCATGGACACCACGAAGCGATCGCCGAACAGCATGACCAGGCGGCGGTTTCGCGGTAAGTCTTCGATGGAAAGGACCCGGCCCAGCTGAGAGCTCGGCCGGGTCCTTTCGTTTAGACGAAGCTTCCGCTGGGCGTGTCCCAGGGCTGCTCAACCCGGTAAACGGCTGTTGAGCCGCTTGGCGGAGTAGGCCCGCGGAGAGCGCACCCCTGGACGCTGGAGCGGGACCCAGAGCTTGTACCGGTCCGCCCGGTAATAGGACACCGAATAGTCAACCATCGACCGAGCCACGTAGGCGTGCCGCTGGATCTTCAGCAGCGGCGCACCCAGGTCAACGTTGAGGAGACGTGCAATCGACGCGGATGCCGCTGTCGCCTCAATCGTGTCCTCGCCCCACTCCATCAGCAGCCCAAAACGTTCGCTCAGGACGTTGTATAGCGACGTCGGTGCGGGTTCGTCGAGGATCCCCGGCACGCGGTGGGCCGGGATGAAGTTTTCGTCGACGCTCATGGGTTCGCCGTCGGCCAGCAGCTGTCGCCTGAACCGCACCACCGGCTGACCCTGCTCGAGCTGCAGCTCCCTCGCAATCAGCGGCGTGGCCCCGATCTGCTCGAAACTGAGCACACGAGCGTCGGGAACCATACCCCGGCGATGCATTTCCTCGCTGTAGGAGGTGAGCTTCATCTGCAGGTCGAGTTTGGTGTGTGCTACGAAGGTGCCCAGCCCCACGATCCGTTCAAGAATCTCCTCAGCGACCAGGGCGTCAATTGCGTGCCGCACGGTCATCCTGGCAACCCCGAAGTGTCGCGTGAGTTCCCGCTCGGACGGGATGGCAGTGCCTGGCTCCGCGTGCTCGGCGATCAGGTCGCGAAGGATCTCCCGTAGCTGCACATGCTTCGGCGTTGACGATTCGGGGGTCAGCTGGCGTTCCAACGAGCGCAACAAGGTACTTGACACCGGCAGGTCCCTCCTCGGACTCCAGACAACATGGGGTGACCCCATTCTAGGGTGCCCTGATTCAAGGGTCCTGATCAGAGGGCACCGATTTTGGGGCACCGACTCGAGCCTCTGATTCAAGGGCTCAGGTTCGGGGTTTGGCTCGAACTCGGGGGTATGTAAAAGGTGGATTTGTCCGGGCAGCGGGAGGTATCGTTGACTATCGTTATATATCGTTGAAAATGACTGAGGAGAGCACCATGCGTACTTCATACCCGGCCGGCGGCTTCGGCGGCAACAACATTGATGGCATGTGGCAGGCAGTCGAGGAGCTGCGGTCACGGTTCGAAAAGCGGGCAGGCACCCGGGCAGGCCGGGGCGAGGTGCGGTCGGCTGTCCTCGCTCTCCTCGCCGAGCGACCGATGCATGGCTACCAGATCATCCACGAAATCGAGGAACGCACCGGTGGCGGCTGGAAGCCAAGCGCCGGTTCCGTCTACCCCACCCTGCAGCTCCTGGCCGACGAGGGATTCATCAGCGCCGAGGAGTCTAACGGACGAAAGATCTATTCGCTCACCGAGGCAGGCCATGAGGAAGTAGCGGGCGTGGGCGCAGCGACACCGTGGGCAGCACCCGGCCAGGAGACCCCTACCGGTTTCGCAGCATTACCCAAGGCGGGCGTCGAGCTGGCACAGGCCGCCACCCAGGTCGGCCGCACCGGCTCCCCGGAACAGGTTCGGGAGGCTGTCAAGGTCCTCAATGATGCCCGTCGTCGGCTGTACTCAATCCTCGCCCAGGACTGACGCGCGTGATGTGGGGTCGCCGGGACCGGTCTGCCCCGGTGCCTGGCATCGGGAACCCCCGGGCCCGTTACCGCCGAATCCTCCGCTTTGCCGCGTGGCATCTTGCGGTGACCTGGTGGTTTGAGCTGTTCCTCCCCCGCATCGGGCTGGGCAGAATAGCCGAACGCACCAGGACGCGGCGGATGTTGCGCTTCGCTCAGCGCTTCCGCGTCCTGGCGGTGGACCTCGGCGGCCTGATGATCAAGGTAGGACAGTTCCTTTCATCGCGGCTGGATGTGCTGCCGCCGGAAATCACTGCCGAGCTGGAGGGGCTCCAGGACGAGGTTCCCCCGGTCCCGTTTCCTTTCATCCGCACCCTTGCCGAGGCCGAACTGGGCGCGCCGCTCGACCAGGTGTTCGCCTCGGTCGACGAGGTACCCATTGCAGCTGCATCCTTCGGTCAGGCGCACCGGGCACGGCTTCGACACGGCGATTCCGCCGAGACCGGGCTCGACAGCGTGGTGCTCAAGGTCCAACGCCCTGGTATCGATACCATCGTTGACGTCGACCTGGCAGCACTACGCAAAGTGGGAGGTTGGCTCAGCCACGTCCGGCTGGTGTCCTCCCGCGCTGACATGCCGGCGCTGGTCGAGGAATTCGCGCACATCAGCCGGGAAGAGATCGACTACCTGCATGAGGCAGCGAATCTTGAGCGGTTCGCCGCTGATTTTGCCGACGACGATCGGGTCGCGGTCCCCGAGGTCGTTTGGGAACGAACGACCCGCCGTGTCCTCACCCTCCAGGACGTCACGGCGATCAAGATCACCGACACGACGGCGTTGCTGGATGCCGGAATCGATCCGGCGCAGGTTGCGCCGGTGTTCGCCTCGGTCATGTTCGATCAGCTGTTCACCAAAGGCTTCTTCCATGCTGATCCGCACCCCGGCAATATCTTCGTCACTCCGGCTCTCCATTCGGGGCTCGGTTCGGGGCTCGGTCCAAGACAGGGTTCGGCTCTCCATCCTGGGCACGGTCCGGCGACAGCCCTCCCGTGGAAGCTGACCTTCATCGACTTCGGCATGATGGGCGAGGTTCCGCCGAGCACCCGCAACGGCCTGCGGAAACTACTCATCGCTGCCGCGTCGCGTGACGGTAAGGGATTGGTGGCGGCGATCAGTGAGGTGGGTGTTCTGGTCCCCTCAGCCGATACCACCGAGCTTGAGCGGGCGATGACTCAACTCTTCGCACGCTTCGGTGGGATGGGCTTCGCCGAACTCCGCGAGGTCGATCCCCGGGAGTTCATCGATTTTGCCGTCGAGTTCGGGGACCTGGTTCGCTCATTGCCGTTCCAGTTGCCGGAAAACTTTCTTCTCATCATCCGAGCGATGTCCCTGACCTCGGGGGTGGCCAGCTCGTTGGACGCCCAATTCAACCTATGGGACTCAGTCGAACCCTATGCCGCCCAACTCATCCGGGACGAACGCGGCAACATTGTGCAGGATGTTGCTGCGCAGGCGCTTGAGGCCGCCGGAGTGGCGCTGCGCCTGCCGCAACGTCTCGATGGCCTGGTCACCCGGATCGAGGACGGTTCGGTGTCGGTGGCCACTCCGCGCCTTGAACAACGGCTGGCCCGGCTCGATCGCACAACGCAACGGGCGTCGTCGGCGCTGATCTTTGGCGCGCTGCTGATTGCCGGAGCCCTCCTCCGCGCCGACGATACGGTGCTGGGGAACGTGCTGATGATCGTTTCGGTGGTCCCCCTGCTGCAGGGACTCTGGGCGGGTCGACGCGGGCTCTGACCGGGAACGCGGGAACACGCTACCAAAGGAGAAGGGGCCCCCACCACATGGTGGGGGCCCCTCGCCGTCAAAGCCCGATCCAGTCGGACCGATTAGTGGGCGTGGTCTCCGCGACTGTACTCGAAGACCCAGCCAATCAGGGCGATGACGACCATGCCAAGGCTGATGTAAAGGATCCAGAAGCCTGCCGCCAGACCAAGGAAGCCGGTGGCGGCCGACATCCCGAGGGCCAGTGGCCACCAGCTCCAGGGGCTGAAGTGGCCTTGCTCGCCTGACCCTTCGTGGATTTCTGCGTCGAGCCGATCTTCAGGGCGCATTCCAACTCTGCGACCGGTGAATCCCAGGTAGAACGCGATCATCGCTGCCAGACCACCGACGAGGAGTATGCCCAGGAAGCCGACATATTCGGTCCACCCGGTCAGATAGCCATAGACCACACCCACGAGGATGAAGAAGGGTACTCCCCACATGAAAAGTCCGGTTTCTACCTTCACGTCTTAGGCGTCCTTCCGGTCGGCCGCACCGAGGGCCTGGCCGATGGCCGAGCTCGGTGTGTGCTGCTGTTGCAGTTCGGGGTGGTGGAGATCCAGGGCGGGACGCTCTGAACGGATCCTGGGCAGTGAGGTGAAGTTGTGGCGCGGTGGTGGGCACGACGTCGCCCACTCAAGTGACGCCCCGAAGCCCCATGGATCGTCGACCTCGACCTTCTTGCCGCTGCGCCAGGTGATGTACACGTTCCAGAAGAACGGGATCAGCGATGCGCCGAGGATGAAGGATGCGATTGTTGAGAACTGGTTCATCGCCGTAAACCCGTCCTCGGGCAGGTAGTCGGCGTAGCGGCGGGGCATGCCGATGACGCCGAGCCAGTGTTGGATCAGGAACGTTCCGTGGAAGCCGACAAAGAGCATCCAGAAGTGGATCTTCCCCAACCGTTCGTTGAGCATCTTGCCCGTGAACTTCGGCCACCAGAAGTAGAACCCGGCGAACATCGCGAAGACAACGGTGCCGAAGACGACGTAGTGGAAGTGCGCGACCACGAAGTAGGTGTCGGACACCTGGAAGTCGAGGGGTGGCGACGCGAGGATGATGCCGGTGAGTCCGCCGAAGAGGAAGGTGACGAGGAAGCCGAGGCTCCACAGCATGGGTGTCTCAAAGGTGATCGAGCCCCGCCACATGGTGCCTATCCAGTTGAAGAACTTGACGCCCGTCGGCACCGCAATCAGCATCGTCATGAACGCGAAGAACGGCAGCAGAACCGCACCAGTAACGTACATGTGGTGCGCCCAGACTGTCACGGACAGTGCGGCAATGGCGATGGTCGCGTAGACCAGACCTTTGTAGCCGAAGATGGGTTTGCGGCTGAAGACCGGGAAAATCTCGGAGACAATGCCGAAGAAGGGCAACGCGATGATGTAGACCTCCGGGTGACCGAAGAACCAGAACAGGTGCTGCCAGAGGATCGCTCCCCCGTTCTCCGGGTCGAAGATATGGGCCCCAAACCGTCTGTCCGCGCCTAGAGCGAAGAGCGCTGCGGCCAGCGGCGGAAAGGCCATCAGGACGAGGATCGCCGTCACCAGGGTGTTCCAGGTGAAGATCGGCATCCGCCACATCGTCATGCCCGGGGCGCGCATGCAGATGATCGTGGTGATGAAGTTGACTGCACCCAGAATCGTTCCGAAACCGGACAGCGCCAGCCCAAACACCCACAGGTCGCCACCGAGCCCCGGAGAGAAGGTGGTGTTGGATAGCGGGGCGTAGGCGAACCAGCCGAAGGACGCCGCACCCTGGGGCGTGATGAACCCTGACACAGCGATGGTGCTGCCGAAGAGGAAGAACCAGAAGGCCAGGGCGTTAAGCCGAGGGAAGGCGACGTCGGGTGCGCCGATCTGGAGGGGCATAATGACGTTGGCGAAACCTGCGAAGAGCGGCGTCGCGAACATCAGCAGCATCACCGTACCGTGCATGGTGAAGAGCTGGTTGTACTGTTCCTTGGTCTGCAGGATCTGCATGCCGGGTTCGAACAGTTCCGCACGAATCACCAAGGCCATGACGCCTGCGAAGCAGAAGAAGACGAAAGAGGCAATCAGGTACATGTACCCGATGGTCTTGTGGTCGGTGGAGGTGATCCAGCTGACCACCACACGGCCCTTCGACCGGGGTACTACCCGAGGGGCGACAATGGTGCCGGAATCCTCGGCCGTATATTCGTAAGTGGACATCAGCCGTTACTCCCCGCTGGTTCTAGTTCGTCGTCCGGGGCCGGATTGCGATCGTATTCTTCCCCGAGCTGGCCGTCTTCAAGGGTGGCCATGTGAGCATCAAACTCCTCCTGCGAAACGACAGCAACGTTGAACAGCATCTCCGAGTGAAACTCGCCGCACAGTTCAGCACATTTACCGTCGAAGGTGCCTTCACGTGTGGGAGTGAGCGTGATGAAGTTGGTGCGGCCGGGAATCATGTCCCGTTTCTGCAAGAACGCCGGCACCCAGAAGGAGTGGATGACGTCGCGGGCGTTGAGCTGGAGTTCGACCGTCTGGTTGACCGGCAGGTAGAGCGTCGGAAGCGTCTCTGGAACGCCTTCCTCGCCGGTGAGATTGGCCTGGACGCCGCTAAAGTATTTGTCTTCGTTCACATAGTTGAAGTCCCACGACCACTGCTTTCCTCGAACGTCGACCACGACGTCCGGGTCGTCGACGCGGGCGTCAATGGCCTGCTGGTCCCGGTCGGTGAAGTAGAAGAACACCAGCACCATGAACAGTGGGATGGTCAGATAGAACACCTCCAGTGGAAGGTTGTAGCTGACCTGTCGGGGAAATCCTGTCTCATTCCGGCGACGGCGATAGGCAACGATGCACCAGATGATGAGACCCCAGGTAATGACGCCCACGATCAGCGCGGCGATCCAGGAATTCACCCACAGATCGATGATCCGGCCAGTGTTGCTGGTGTTGTCCCGCTCAGCGGGCAACCAACCCTTTTGGACTTCAGATGAACAGCCCGACAAAAACAGCGCGCCTACCAGCGTGAGGCTGGAGATCTTGGCGATCCGTACGCGCCCGGTGCCGGTTCGGTCCTGCGAACTCACAGACGGCCCTTCCTATTCTTACGTGTCTGCCACCGCTGGCGGCATTACCCCGTGTGCGCAGAAAGCACACATTTAGTTTTACTACTTACTGTAGAGCTTACCTGTAAGAGCCGCCATTGGATGACGCGGCGGCAGCCCGCCGCCGAACTTTTCGCGGGTCGTTTCCGGTGGTTGGTTGGGCAGAACACCCCTGTTAGTGGAACGAGTCGCCACACGCGCAGGAGCCGCCAGCATTGGGGTTGTCGATGGTGAACCCTTGCTTCGAAATGGTGTCTTCGAAGTCGATGGAGGCACCCGCAAGGTACGGGACGCTCATGCGGTCCACGATGACCTCGACGCCGTCGAAGTTCCGGACGGCATCGCCGTCGAGAGTCCGCTCATCGAAATACAGTTGGTAGATCAGACCGGAACAGCCGCCGGGCTGCACGGCGACGCGGAGCCGCAGGTCGGTTCGGCCTTCCTGTTCCAGGAGGCTACGCACCTTGTCGGCTGCAACGTCGGAGAGCTGCACCTCGTGCGCGGCCAATACGGCCGCAGTGGTTTCGTTGGTGGTTTCGCTGGTGGAAGTACTCATGATTGGTTTCTCCTCGCTGTGGACACGTGTCGCGGATTTGCGTCCTGCTCAATGGTACGTCGGTAGTCCCGGTCGGAACCAACCCGGCGGATTCTGCCCGTCCTGGGCCCCAGGTTCCGCCATTCGGTGGTGGGACGTCAGAGGCCCTCGGCGTTGATCCGGGAGAGGATCAAGGCCTCGGCGAGGACAGCCTTCTGGAATTCGGCGAGGTGCAGCGATTCGTTGGCGCTGTGCGCGCGGGAATCCGGGTCCTCAACACCGGTAATCAGGATCTGCGCAGCCGGATACACCTCGGTGAGGTCCGCGATGAACGGGATTGAACCGCCCATGCCTGCTTCCACCGCCGGGACGCCCCAGGCTTCCTCGAGTGCCCACAGCGCTGTCTTCGCTGCTGGCGCCGCGGTGTCGGCAGCGAAGGCGTTGCCAGTCTCACCGGCGGTGAACGTCACCGTGGCACCGAAGGGTGCGTTCAGTTGGACGTGGTCTCTTACCGCAGCCATGGCCGACGCCGGATCCTGGCCCGGCGCAAGGCGCAGGCTGAACTTGGCGCGCGCCCGCGGCAGCAGGGTGTTTGATGCCAGCGCGACGGTCGGCGCGTCCAGTCCGATGATGGACAAGGCCGGTTTGGTCCAGAGCCGTGACGCGATGGACCCGGTGCCCGCGAGCCGCACGCCGCCGAGCACTGAGGCGTCGGCACGGTAGTCGGCTTCCGGATAGTCGACTGTTGCGTCGTCGCCGCCGGCCAGTCCGGCAATGGCGACGTCGCCGGCGTCGTCATGGAAGGTGGCGATCAGCCGGGACAGCAGGGTTGGCGCGTCGAGAACCGGCCCCCCGAACATCCCCGAGTGCACCGCGTGCTCAAGGACCTGTACTTCTACGGTTCCATCGACCAGCCCGCGGAGACTGGTGGTAAGGGCCGGAACGCCGACCTTCCAGTTGCTGGAATCGGCCACCACAATGACGTCCGCCTGCAGCAACTCCCGGTGGGTGTCGAGGAAGGTCCTGAACGTTGGTGAGCCTGCCTCTTCCTCCCCCTCAATGAACAGGGTGACGCCGACGCCGAAGTCCTCCCCCAACACCTGGTCCAACGCCCGGAGCGCACCGAGGTGCGCCATGATCCCGGCCTTATCATCGGCCGCTCCCCTGCCATACAACCGGCCATCGCGTTCGACGGCGGTGAACGGCTCGCTTTCCCACAGGGCAGGGTCCCCCGGCGGCTGGACGTCGTGGTGGGCATAGAGCAGGACTGTCGGCTTGCCGGGCGCGGCGGGACGGCGCGCAACGACGGCGGGACCACCCGGTACACCGTCCGTGCTGACCCGCAGCACCTGGACGTCGTTGATGCCCGCGGCCCGGATCAGCTCCGCGACAGCGGCGGCGCTGCGATCCAGCTCGGCCGGGTCGAAGGCCGCCCAGGCGATCCCGGGAATGGCCACCAGGTCGACAAGCTGACTGACTGTCCCATCGAAGCCCGCCGCGACAGCGGCGCGGAGATCCTGGGTTGAGAAGTCTGTGCTGGACGGAAGTCGTTGCTGAGTCATGAAGACGACCTTACACAGTAGCGCTGGACAGGGACGCTACACATCCCACTGACGCAAGTCCGGGCGAACGGGCCCGACGCGGCGGGTATCCTTGAAGGGTGTTTGGACGTAGAAAAGAGGGCCCTGAGGCCCCGGTAGACCAGTTACCCGTAGAGCGCTCAGTTGGTAAGGGGGTGCCGACGCCGCGCCGTAGCTCGCAGGTGGCTGCCAGGAAGCGCCCGCTGGTCCCCGATGACCGGAAGGCAGCCAAGGCGGCAGGCCGCGACGCGCAGCGGGCAGAGCGGCTCAAGACACGGCAGGCCCTCGACACCGGTGACGAACGGTACCTACCGCTGCGCGACAAGGGCCCGAACCGTCGCTACGTCAGGGACTTTGTTGACGCCCGCTGGAACCTCGGCGAGTTCCTGATGGTCGCGGCGTTGGTTTTTGTGTTGCTCAGCTTCGTGCCCAGCATGCAGGTGCAGGCCATCGCGTTGAACGCTTTTTGGATCGGCATCATCGCCGTCGTCGTCGACTGCTTCCTGCTCCGAAGAAGCCTGAAGAAGCGGTTGACCGCCAAGTTCGGCGAACCAGGCCGCGGCGATCTTTGGTACGGAGTCACCCGTGCATTGCAGCTTCGCCGGTTGCGGCTACCCAAGGCACTTGTGAAGCGCGGCCAATACCCCGCCTAGAAATACTTCGAAAACGCCCCGGCTTCGACAGCCAGGGGCGTTTTCGTTTGTTTCCCGGGATGTTGCCGTTCAGGGTTTCTGCCGTTCAGGGTTATTGCCGGGCGGCGAGCAGTGCCTCAAGGCGGCGGTTGATCTTGCGGGCCCAGAACGGTCCTTCATAGAGGAACGCCGTGTACCCCTGGACCAGGGTGGCGCCGGCATCAAGGCGTTCGAGTACGTCCTCGGCGGTTTCGACGCCACCAACCGACACGATGGCCAGCTGGTCCCCGGCGGTCGCCCGCAGGCGTCGGAGCACTTCGAGCGAACGCTGCTTCAGGGGGGCTCCACTGAGACCGCCGACGCCGCACTTCATCACCGTTGCGTTGTCGGTGACCAGACCGGACCGGGTGATTGTGGTATTCGTGGCGATCACCCCGTCCAGCCGGAGGTCGACAGCGAGGGCAGCGACGTCGTCAATGTCCTGGTCCTCAAGGTCGGGCGCAATTTTGACCAGCAGCGGCACCGGCCGGCCGGCGCATTCGTCAGCGGTCCGGCGGACTGCGGTGAGCAGCGGCCGCAGCGATTCGACGTCCTGGAGGAGCCGAAGACCTGGTGTGTTGGGCGAGCTGACATTGACCACCAGGTAATCGGCGGCGGGGGCGAGCTCGCGGGTGCTGACCAGATAGTCCTCGACCGCGTCCCGCAGGTTGACTGACTTTGTCTTGCCGATATTGACGCCGATGATGGGCCGGTTGGCAACGTACCGCCGTTCCAGCGTGGTACGGGCCGCCCGGAGGCGCGGCGCGACCGCAGCGGCCCCGTCGTTGTTGAAGCCCATCCGGTTGATCACCGCACGATCCGCGATGAGCCGGAACAGGCGGGGCGTCGGGTTGCCGGGCTGCGCCTGACCGGTGATGGTGCCTACCTCAACGTGGCCGAACCCCAGGCTGGTCAGGGCGGCAATCCCGTGCCCTTCCTTATCAAAACCGGCGGCGAGACCAAACGGCGATGGAAACGTCATCCCCAGGGCGCTGGTCTGCAACCCCGGATGCGGTTTGGTGAGCTGGCGCAGAACCAGTCCTGCCGGCGTGCGCCCGGCTACCCGAATCAGGCGAAACCCGATCCGATGAGCCCTTTCGGCATCCATGCGGGCAAAAAGCAGTCGGAAAATCGCCGGGTAGATTCGCATGGTCTAAAACTCCCATGCGGGGCCAGTCAACAACAACTCGTTGTCGAAGGGGCAAGCCGTGGTGCGGGCCCGTCAACCGCAATTGCGGTTACAGTTTTCGGATGGGGTTGATCTGGAAACCGGACTATCTCGGCGACGGGTTCACGTGCGCCGAACTGAACCTCGGGTCCGACGATGAGGGCCCGTGCGTCGCCACCCTGGTGTCCTACGCCCGTCCAGTCGTCCCGGCGCCGGCCAGTCCCCCGCCCACCGCAACGAACTTCACCCTGCGCCGCAGCATTACCGCCAACCTGAGCGCCTGGTGGTCGGCGCTCCGGAACCACCCGGCGCCAGTCCCCGCCGAATCTGACGGTGAGGCCGGATCTGTGCCCGACGCGGACTCCCGGACCGTCGCCGCCGTCCTGTATCTGCATGGCTGGAGCGACTATTTCATGCACCGTGGGCTGGCCGAGTTCTACGCCGAGCGCGGCGTCGCGTTCTACGCGCTGGACTTGAAAAAATACGGGCGGAGCCTCCGCACCTGGCAGACCCCCGGGTATGTCACGAACCTCACCGAGTACGACGACGACATTGACCACGCGTTGACGGCAATCTCCGCTCACTTGGCCGAGCAGCGGGGAACCCCCGTCCGGGCGGACATCCATCTGATGGCGCACTCCACGGGTGCGCTGGTCGCTTCCCTCTGGGCGAACCGGAATCCTGGCCGGATCGCCAGCCTGATCCTGAACAGTCCGTGGCTGGATGTGCAGGGTAGCGCCATCCTGCGCGGCGCCACCCAGGGTTTGCTGGACCCCATCATCCGCTTCAGGCCGAAGGCTCGGCTGAAGTTGCCCGAATTCGGTTTCTACTGGCGGAGCATCAGCAACGCCGCCGACGGGGAATGGGAACTCCACCCGCAATGGCGCCCCGAGTTCGGGTTCCCGATCAGGGCCGGGTGGGTTGCGGCGGTCCTGGCCGGGCACGCGCAGGTGCGCAGAGGGCTGACCATTGATGTACCCGTGTTGGTCCTGGCTTCCGCCCGATCGTCGGTCAGCCCTGTCTGGAATGACGCGATGCTCACCACGGACAGCGTCCTCGATGTCACCCTGATGACCCAACGGGCTCTGCAACTCGGGTCAACAGTTACCGTCTGCCGGTTCGAGGACGCCCTGCATGACGTCCTGCTGTCCCGGGAGCCGGTGCGTCGCAGGGTGTACCAGTCGCTCGATGCCTGGCTGCGCTGTCAGGAAACAACCCGGCTGGGGCGGCAGGCCTGGGCACCGCCTGTAAACCAACGGGCCTGAACACCGCTGGCTGGACTCGCCCAGTTTGAACCAGCCCAGCTGGACCAGCCCAGTTTGAACCAGCCCAGTTTGAACCAGCCCAGTTTGACCAGCCCAGACTGCACTAGCGACTGAGCTAGCCCGGTGCCGACGCCGAGTGGTCGACCGCTCCGCCGTATCTGCGATCCCGCGCGGCGTATTCCCCGATGGCCCGCCACAGCACCCGCCGGTCGACGTCGGGCCAGAGGACATCCATGAACACCATTTCGGCGTAAGCGGACTGCCACAACATAAAGTTGGACAGACGCTGCTCACCCGACGTCCTGAGGAACAGGTCAACGTCGGGTAGATCGGGCTCATCGAGATACTTCTGCACTGTTTTCTCGGACACCGCCGAGGCCCGCAGATTCCCCGCCTCCACCTGCTCGGCGATGGCTCGCGCGGCGTCGGCAATCTCGGCCCGGCCCCCGTAGTTGACGCACATGGTGAGGGTGCACGTCCTGTTGCCCAGGGTCTGCCGCTCGGCGACCTCAAGTTCCTTGATCACCGATCCCCACAATCGTGGCCGCCGCCCCGACCAGCGGATCCTGACCCCCCAGGCGTCGAGCTGATCCCGTTGCCGGCGCAGGACGTCCCTGCTGAAACCCATCAGGAAACGCACCTCGTCGGGGGACCGTTTCCAGTTTTCGGTGGAGAAGGCGTAAACGGAGACGTGGGTGACCCCGATCTCGATGGCACCGGCCATCACATCCAGCAGCGCTGCTTCGCCGGCCCGGTGACCCTCGGTCCGGGGCAGGCCGCGCTGGTTGGCCCACCGGCCGTTACCGTCCATTACGATCGCCACATGCTTGGGCACGAACTGCGCGGGAATGGTGGGCGCCGTCTCACCGCTGGGGTGCGGCCACGGCTCCGAAGGGGTACCCGGTCGGTTCTGGATCACTGACGCTCCACTAGTTTGAGGGACTTGACGACACGTTCAAGATGCCACTGCAGGTAACTTGCCACCAGTCCTGCCGCTTCCCGGCGGGACTGCGGACCTGAAGCATCAGCCGTTTCCCAGTCCCCCGACAGCAGGGCGGCCAGCAGCGCCATGGACTCGGCCGACGGCGACGCCGCACCGGGGGGCCGGCAATCCGAGCAGACGCCCCCGCCCAGTGGTGCCGAAAACGCGGTGTGCGGTCCGGGGGTGCCGCAGCGGGCGCAGTCGGTGAAGCTCGGCGCCCACCCGGCGGTGGCCAGGGCCCGCAGCAGGTAGGAGTCGAGGATCAGCTCCGGGGCGTGCAGCCCCCTACTGAGGGCTGAGAGCGCACCAACGATCAGGTTGTACTGTGCGGTGGAGGACTCGCCGTCGGCGTCTGTCAGCCGTTCGGCGGTTTCGGCGATCGCCGCGGCGGCCGTGTAGCGGCCGTAGTCGGCGGCAATCCCGTGACCGTACGCGCCCTTCGTCTGGGCCTGGGTAACCACGTCGAGGCTCCGACCGGCGACCAACTGCAGGTCGACGGTCATGTACGGTTCCAGTCGCGAACCAAACTTGCTGCTGGTGCGCCGCACCCCCTTGGCAACGGCTCTCACCTGCCCGTGGTCCCGGGTCAGGAAAACGATGATCCGGTCGGCTTCGCCCAGCTTGTGGGTGCGCAGCACCACGCCTTCAGCGCGGTAGGTGCGGGAAGCGAAAGACGAAGACACTCCCCTATTTTCGCACCCCTTACCCTTTGCCGATGCATCCGGCGGTGGCGCGCCGCCCCGCCGCCGGACGCACCGGCGCCGCATGAACCAGTGCGGCATGAACCAGTGCCGGGGGCGTCCCGGTTGCTAGCTGGACTGCTGCTGGTCCCTGATGGCCCGGTTCACTGCTGAGATGACCGCTTTCAACGCGGCCATCGTGGTGTTTGAATCGATACCTACCCCCCACAGGACGCGCTCGCCGATGGTGCATTCGACGTAGGCTGCCGCCCGGGCGTTACCGCCGGCTGACAGGGCGTGCTCGGTGTAGTCGAGCACCCTGACGTCGACGCCGTCTTCGCCCAGAATGCCCAGGAGGGCCGCGATGGGGCCATTGGCCTGGGAGGAGCGGCGCTGCTGGACCCCGTCGACCAGCAAAGAGGCTGTCAGTTTGAAGGAATCATCTTCGGCTGTCGCGGTGTTGACGCTCATCAGCGCGTAATGACCCCAGGTGCCCGCGCCTCCGGACCGGCTGGGCAGGTATTCGTCCTGGAACACCTTCCACAGTTCGGCACCGCTGATCTCTCCGCCGACGGTGTCCGTCCGCCGCTGGATGACCCCCGAAAATTCGATCTGCGCCCGCCGGGGCAGGTCAAGGCTGTGCTCGTTCTTGAGCAGGTATGCCACCCCGCCCTTACCGGACTGCGAGTTCACCCGGATCACTGCCTCATAGCTGCGCCCAATATCCTTCGGATCGATCGGCAGGTACGGGACAGCCCACGGGATGTCCTCGACCGTCTTGCCCGCTTCGGCGGCGTCGCTCTCCATCCGCTCGAAGCCCTTTTTGATGGCGTCCTGGTGAGAGCCGGAGAATGCGGTGAACACAAGGTCCCCGCCGTAGGGCGAGCGTTCCGGGACGGGCAGCTGGTTGCAGTACTCAGCGGTCCGTCGGATGTGGTCTATGTCGGAGAAGTCGATCTGCGGGTCGATGCCCTGCCCGTAGAGGTTCATACCCAGGGTGACCAGGTCAACGTTGCCGGTGCGCTCACCGTTGCCGAAGAGGCACCCTTCGATCCGATCGGCGCCGGCCAGGTACCCAAGCTCCGCCGCCGCCACTCCCGTACCGCGGTCGTTGTGAGGGTGGAGCGACAAGATGATGTTGTCCCGGTTCTCCAGGTTGCGGCACATCCATTCGATGGAGTCGGCGTAGACGTTGGGGGTGGCCATCTCGACTGTTGCCGGCAGGTTCAGGATCATCTGGCGGTCGGGACCGGCCTCGAGCACGGCGGCAACGTCGTTGCTGATCCGGGCAGCGAACTCCAACTCTGTGCCGGTGAACGACTCCGGTGAGTACTCGTAGGTGATGTGGGTGTTTCGAAGGGTCTCCTCGAACTTGCGGCAGAGCCGCGCGCCGGTCAGCGCAATGTCGACGATGCCGTCCATGTCCTGGTTGAAGACCACCCGTCGTTGCAGCACGGACGTCGAGTTGTAGAGGTGAACGATGGCCCGGTCAGCGCCGTCAATGGACTGGTAGGTACGCTCGATCAGGTGTTCCCTGGCCTGGGTGAGGACCTGGATCGTGACGTCGTCGGGAATCCGGTCCGTCTCGATCAGTTGGCGGACAAAGTCAAAGTCGGTCTGCGACGCGGACGGGAACCCCACCTCGATTTCCTTGTAGCCCATCTGTACCAGCAGATCGAACATTTTGTGCTTACGTTCAGGGCTCATGGGGTCGATCAGCGCCTGGTTGCCGTCCCGCAGGTCGACGGCGCACCAGCGCGGCGCCTTGGTGATGACCTTGTCCGGCCAGGTCCGGTCCGGCAGGTGGACGGTGATCTGGTCCTGGAACGGGGTGTACTTGTGAAACGGCATTCCGGAGGGTTTTTGTGCGTTGCGCATGGGGGGTTGGCCTGTTCTGTGGAAGTTCTTGGGGCAGATGCTTCACGACTGGGCCGGGGCGTTACTGACTCCGCAGCGGGGGGTCGGCCTTGACTAGGAAGTCGTTCTGGCCCCGCCACGGCAGCTAAGTAGAAGCAGTTCTGCGCGCACAAGCCAACCCTAGCACGGAGCATAGGATGGGCTTCGGAACGATTTCACTCTCAGCGGTTAGGACCACCCATGGCATCGGCAGCCACGACCAGCGCGACCACGACTACCGCGCCCCGCGTGCAGGACGACCTGTTCCGCCACATCAACGGCAACTGGCTTGACGCCACCGACATCCCGTCGGATCGGCCGCTCGAGGGCGCGTTCACCCAGTTGCGTGACGCAGCCGAACTGGCCGTCCGCGAGATCATCGAGGACGCCGCCGCCACGCCGGACGCCGCCGGAGACACCTTCAGGATCAAGGCGCTGTTCAGTTCGTTCATGGATGAGGAACGGATCGAGCGGCTGGTCGCCGACCCGGTGGTACCGATCCTCCGCCGGATCGCCGCTGTGGGGTCGCCTGCCGAGCTGGTCGCGTTGGACGCCGACCTGTCCCGCACTGGAAGTGCCGGCCTGGCGTTGCCCTATGTCAGCAACGACGCAGGCAATCCGGAGCGTTACGTGGTGCACCTTTACCAGTCGGGGCTGGGCATGCCCGATGAGTCGTATTACCGTGAGGACAAGTTCAGCCAGACCCGGGACGAGTACCGGCAGCTCCTCGCAGCCTTGCTGACGGCGGCGGGAGAGCCCGACGCCGAGCAACGGGCACAGGCAGTCGTTGGCCTTGAGACACAGCTTGCCGCCTCCCACATGGATACGGTGACCCGGCGGGACCCGCAGGCCACCTACAATCTGCTGACCCTTGATGCGCTGACCGAGCTCGCGCCGTTCAGCCGGGCCTGGCTGGACCGGCTGACCGGAAACAACACCGGAATGGGGGAGCTGGTGGTCAGCCAGCCGGAGTATCTGGCAGCCGTGGACCGCCTGCTGGTCACCGAAGACCTGAGCGTGTGGAAGAGCTGGCTGGCCACCCGGGTGCTGCTGCACGCCGCGGGCTATCTCAGCAAGCCGTTCGTCGACGCGGCCTTTAAGTTTTACGGCACCCAGCTGAGCGGGACGCCCAGGATCAAGGACCGCTGGAAGCGGTCGGTGGCGCTGGTGGAAGGGGCAGTCGGCGAAGCCGTTGGGCGCGAATACGTGGCCCGGCATTTCCCGCCCACCCACAAGGCGGTCATGCTCGGCCTCGTCGAGAATCTCCTGGCCGCCTACCGGAGCAGCATCAGCTCCCTCGACTGGATGACCGACGAAACCAAATCGCGGGCCCTCACGAAACTGGACCAGTTCCACACCAAAATCGGGTTTCCCGATTCGTGGATTGACTATTCGGCACTGGACATTGTCGACGGCGACACCTACGGGAATGTGCAGCGGGCCACCGCGTTTGAACTCGATCGTCAGCTCGCGAAACTCGGTGGACCGGTTGACCGAGGGAACTGGTTGATGACCCCGCAGACGGTCAATGCGTATTACCTGCCCACCATGAACGAGATTGCTTTCCCCGCCGCCATCCTGCAGCCACCGTTCTTCGACGTTGACGCTGATCCGGCCGTGAACTATGGGGCGATCGGTGCGGTGATCGGCCATGAAATCGGTCATGGTTTCGATGACCAGGGCTCCCAGTTTGATGGCAGCGGCCGGCTCGCCAACTGGTGGACCGACGAGGACCGTGCCGCGTTCGATGCGCTGACCCAACAGTTGGTGGACCAGTACGACCACCTGTCCCCTGCAGAAGCGCGGGAACATTCAGTGAACGGCCGGCTGACCCTGGGAGAGAACATCGGGGACCTGGGCGGTCTGACGATCAGTTACCGGGCCTATCTCCTCAGCCTCGACGGCCACGAGCCACCGGAGGTTGATGGCCTGACTGGCGCACAACGCTTCTTCTTTTCCTGGGCGCGATGCTGGCGGCAGAAAATCCGCGGTGAGGAGGCTCTCCGCCGCCTCACCGTCGACCCGCACTCCCCCAACGAGTTCCGCTGCAACCAGGTGGTGCGGAACCTCGACCAGTTCCACAATGCGTTCTCCGTCACCGACAGCGACGACCTGTGGTTGGACCCCGCCCTGCGGGTCAGGATCTGGTAGCCGCTAAGACCCGAAGGATGCCTGGCAGGTCACCTGATCTGCTGTCTGGCCGGACAGCTCCGGGGGCAACCCCTCTGTCGAGACGGTGTCGCCCGAGGTGAAATCCTCACCGACGCTCAACGCCAGGCCCACGGTGGCCGGGCTGGAGAGCACCTGTACCTCGGCCAGGCCGAACAGCTCGGCTACTGCTGCGCCGATCGCCTCATAGCCCGGGCCCACGAACAGCTGCGTCGCCGGGGTGGCCACATCCTCGGTGACGACCGCCTGCGTGTACCCCTCGCCCAGGAGGAGATCCAGGATCTCCTCCCCGCGATCCGGTTCCCCCGACGAATCGATGATGGTGAACGGGACGCCCGCCGGATCGAAGTCCAGAGCGGCGTCGGACGGTTCCATGCCTGGACTCTCCGCCGCATCTGTCGAGCCGGGCGAACTACTGGATCCGGAAGGCTCGGGGGTCGGTTCGGCGACGATACTGCGGTCCTCGACGAGGGTTGCGAAGAGCTCTTCTGCGCGTTCCTCGTCCGGGATCAGCCGGTTGAGGTCGGGTTCATACGGCAGCACGGGCACTGTCACGAAAGCAACCTTGGCGAGGTCGACGTCCTTGAGTCGATCTGCCAGACGAAGCAGGTCGGGGATCTGGCTCAGACCGTCGTCGACAGTAAGGTTCTTGGTGACTGTCTCAGCGATGGCGTACATGCGGGGAAGGTTGGTGAGCGTGCCCTCCACCTGGATCTTGCGGGCCAGCGACGCCATGAAGGACTGTTGGGCACGGATCCTGCCTTCGTCCCCGCCGTCGCCGAACGCATGTCGGGTCCTGAGGAAGGCCAAGGCCTGTTCGCCTTCCACCTCTGAGGTTCCGGCGGGGAGGCTGAGACCCGAGTAGGTGTCCTCGATTGCCTCATTGACGCAGACGTCAACGCCGCCGAGCGTTGACGAGAGTTCCTTGACCGCGTTGAAGTCAGCCATCATGAAGTGGTCAATCTTCAGCCCGGTCAGTTCGTTGATCGCGGCGACCGTACAACCCGGCCCGCCGTTGCCCAGCGCGCCGTTGAGCATGGCGAGGTCCTGTGATGGGCTGAGCGTTCCAGTCTCCGGATCGAGGCATGCCGGTAAGGGCACCAGAAGGTCGCGGGGGAAACTGACCATTGTCACGTCCTCGCGGTCAGCGGACAGGTGCATGAGCATCATCACGTCGGAGTTGCCGGTCTCGGTGGTGAACTCAGCGCCGCCATACGCCGCGTTGTCTGCGCCGGTCCGGGTATCGGTACCGAGGATGAGCACCTGGACGGGGTCACTGTCAATGTTGGCTGCGGCGTCGTCGCCCTGATCGGTTGAGAGGTTCAGTGGCTGTGTTGCGACGTTGCCCTGGAGCCGGAGCAGCTGCACTGACGCGAATCCGACGCCCGCCACCAGGACGGCGGCCAGGGCAACAGCAATGATCTTCAGTATCCGCTGCGGCGCCTGACGGCCCAGATGCCTTCCGCCCGGAGACACCATTGAACCTTCGGCGTTGTGGCTGGCATCGGCGCGTCGACTACTCATGCGTTGCAGCCCTTTCGAAGGATTCGTCGGTGGTAGCTGGCCTGAGTTCCAGCGGAGCGGACTGACCCCAGCCACTAGAGACAACGTCTGCTGCGACCGGGTAGTGCCCGATTAGAACCCGAGGCGCACCAGCTGCTTCGGATCCCGCTGCCAGTCCTTGGCAATTTTCACGTGCAGGTCGAGGTAGATCCGGGTGCCCAGCAGGGCTTCGATGCTCTTGCGGGCGTTAGTGCCAACCTCCCGGAGCCGGGACCCACCCTTGCCGATGATGATGGCCTTCTGGGAGGAGCGCTCGACGAACAGGTTGACCCTGACGTCGAGAAGCTGGTTGTCAGCGCTCCGGCCCTCGCGGGGGACGATTTCGTCGACCACCACCGCGAGGGAATGCGGCATCTCGTCGCGCACCCCCTCAAGGGCCGCCTCCCGCACCAGTTCCGCCACCATTACGGCTTCGGGTTCGTCGGTGAGAGCCCCACCCGGGTACAGGGGCGGGGATTCGGGCATGTGGGAGACGAAAACGTCGCCGACCGTTTCCACCTGGAAACCGTCAGCAGCCGAAACGGGGACGACGTCGGCCCACCCGTCAGCGCCCAGCACTTCCTCGCCGAGGGCAACGACTGCCATCAGCTGGCGGGTCAAGGCGGCGCGGTCGACGAGGTCGGTTTTGGTCACGACAGCGATCAGGGGTTTCCGCTGCAACCTGGAGAGCTGCTGCGAAATGAACTTGTCGCCCGGGCCGATCGGCTCGTTGGCGGGAATGCAGAAGCCGATGGCGTCGACCTCGGCGAGGGTGTCGGCGACCAGGTCGTTGAGGCGCTGGCCCAGGAGGGTACGCGGCCGGTGCAACCCCGGCGTGTCAACGAGGATCAGCTGGGCGTCCTCCCGGTGCACAATGCCACGAATGGTATGGCGGGTGGTCTGGGGTTTGGAGGAGGTGATAGCCACCTTCTGCCCCACCAACGCGTTGGTGAGCGTCGACTTCCCGGCATTGGGACGTCCGACCAGGGAAACAAAGCCAGCCCGGTGATGGTGTTCGCTCATGATGTTCCGCCGTGTCCTTGAAGTTGTGCGGGATTCCGGTCCCGGCCGTCGTCGTCGAACGCTCGTTCCCGTTTCCACACAATAAGGTGCGAAACCCGGTTGCGGCGACCCTCGACACGTTCGGCACGCAGGCCGATACTGCCGACTGTTACCTCACTGCCCACGATGGGTACCCGACCCAGGGTCTTGGCGAGCAGCCCACCGACCGTGTCCACCTCGTCGTCCTCCAGGTCGACGTGGAACACTTCGCCTAGGTCGTCGATGCCCATTCTCGAACTGATCCGGTATTCGCCGTTGGCCAGCTGTTCCAGTTCGGGTACCTCAGAATCGTATTCGTCGACGATCTCGCCAACAATCTCCTCGATCAAGTCTTCCAAGGTAACGAGCCCGGCTGTTCCACCGTATTCGTCGATGACGATCGCCACATGGGTCGATTCCCGCTGCAGCTCCTGCAGGAAATCGCTAACTGGTTTCGATTCGGGGACATAACGCACGGCCCGGCAGACGCCGTCGACCAGGTCCTCGTCATGACCGTCGGGGCCGTGCAGTTGAGCCACCACATCCTTGAGGTAGAGGATGCCGACAATTTCGTCGGCGCTCTCGCCAATCACCGGAATTCGTGAGTATCCCGAACGGAGGAACAAAGACATCGCCTGTTTCAGGGTGCAACCCGAGTCGATGCAGACCATGTCGGTGCGCGGCACCATCACCGCGCGGACCTTGGTGTCGCCGAGTTCGAAGACCGAGTGGATCAGTTCGGCTTCGCTGTCCTCGATCATTTCGGCGTCGTTGGCGCGGGAGAGTAGTTCGCGAAACTCTTCCTCGGTGAAGAAGGCAGCCTCGGCGCGGGCTGCACCCGGTGTGATAGCGCTTCCCAGGGAGACCAGCCAGCGCGGGACCGGCCCGAGGATCCTGCAGAGGAACCTCACCAGTCCGGCAGTCGCAGGAACCACCCTGCTCGCGTGGGTCCGACCGAGCTGGCGGGGTGATACGCCCACCAGCACGAACCCGACGGCGGCCATGGTGGCGGTTGCCAGCAGTCCAGCAATCCAGACGTTGTCCAGGACATCGTGGAACAGGATCGCCACCGCCACGGCGGCTGCCATCTCAAACCAGACGCGCCAGAACCGGAGCGCGTGCATGTGGGAAATCGGAGACGCAAGGATTCCCTCCAGAGCCTTGCCCGATGAGCCCTGAACCAGCTCTTCGCCCTCCTGGCGGGGCAGGTAGCTGAAGGCGGCCTCGGCCGCAGTCACCAGGGCAGCTACCAGAACAAACACCAACGCCATGATGGCGAGAACCCAAATGATCAACTGACAGTCTCCTCGGGCGCTTTTCCGCCCAGGAACTCGGCCAGCAGGCGGCGCTGCAGTGCGAACATCACCGCTTCATCGTCCGGCTCGGCGTGGTCATATCCGAGAAGATGCAGGACACCGTGCGTTGTTAGGAGTAACAGTTCCTCCTGGGTCGAATGCCCGGCCTTCACGGCCTGAGCCTGCGCCACTTCGGGACACAGCACAACGTCGCCCAGCACCCCAGCGGGGGTGAGCCGGCCCGCAGTCCCCGGTCGGAGCTCATCCATCGGGAAGGATAGGACATCGGTCGGCCCCGGTTCGTCCATCCACTCAAGGTGGAGCTTCTCCATCGTGGTGGTGTCTACCAAAATGATGGCAAGCTCGGCCTCGGGGTGCACAAACAGCCCATCAAGGAGGAAGCGGCCAAGCCGGATCAGATTCTCTTCATCGGCCGGGATCCCCGACTCGTTGTTGACTTCGATGCTCATGCTTTGACCCCGGCCGGTTTGACCCCGGCGTGCCCGCGTGGGCCGCGGTGATCCCGGGCGGACGAAGCCCGCTGGTTTTCGTCCCAGACGCTGTAGGCGGTCACGATGTCGCCAACCAACCGGTGCCTGACGACGTCGGACGCGTCGAGGGTGCGGAAACTGACGTCCGGTACCCCACCGAGAATTTCGCTGACAACCCGCAGGCCCGAGTTGGTCCCCCCGGGCAGGTCAACCTGGGTCACATCGCCGGTAACCACCATCTTGGAGCCGAAGCCCAGCCGGGTCAGGAACATCTTCATCTGCTCCGGGGTGGTGTTCTGCGCTTCGTCGAGGATGATGAAGGCGTCGTTAAGGGTGCGGCCACGCATGTAGGCCAGGGGCGCCACCTCGATGGTGCCGGCGGCCATCAGCCGGGGGATGGTGTCGGGGTCCATCATGTCGTGCAGCGCGTCGTAGAGGGGCCGTAAATACGGGTCGATCTTGTCGCTGAGGGTGCCGGGCAGGAAACCGAGCCGCTCCCCCGCTTCGACCGCAGGACGGGTGAGGATGATCCGGTTGACTTCCTTGTGCTGCAGCGCCTGGACGGCCTTGGCCATTGCCAGGTAGGTCTTTCCGGTTCCGGCCGGGCCGATGCCGAACACGATGGTGTGCCGGTCGATCGCCTCAACGTAGTCACGCTGGTTCAGCGTCTTCGGCCTGATCGTCCGGCCGCGTGAGGAGAGGATGTTCATGGTCAGTACATCGGAGGGACTGCTGATCGACTGGTCCTTCAGCATCGCGACCAGCTGCTTGAGCACCTGGGGGTTGACGGTGGTGTTGTTGGCGGCAAGGGTGCGGATCTCGGAGATCAGACGTTCGGTCCGTGAAACGTCGACGGCGGGGCCAGTGATGGACAACTCGTTGCCGCGGACGTGGAGATTTACCCCGACGAAGGTGCTCTCGATCAGCCTCAGCGCTTCATCGTTGGTTCCCAGCGCTTGAACCATCTGTTCGGTCGAATCGAAGTGGACTACCTTCGTGTCCATGCCCACTGCGCTAATGCCAACTGAAGAATCGGTCATATAATCGGCCCTCGCGGCCTTCCATCTCTCCTTGAATCGGTTGGTGACGGCATACCGCCCCGCGGTCAATCTTACGTTATGCGCTCCCCTACCCGGGCGTTTCCACCCACGGCGAATCCGTAGGACCGGCACCGCGTCAGTGCCACTAGGAAGCAGTTGATCTCTTCCCTGCAACGGCTCGGTTCCAATACTGTCTCAGTCCGGCGACGAGTTGGCTTAACCCCCTTTTGGTCGGGGTGCCGTATGTCAAGCTTGAAGACGTTGCGTGGATGCACCACTCTGCGACGAACAATGACCTGCGGACCGGCGAAAGGACAGGACACCGATGGACTGGACCTTTCAACGCGGAGTGGTGCGGCGCCGTCGGGGCCGCGTTCTCGCTACGGTCGTGCTGATCTCGCTGATTACTGCGGGAGTGGGAGGTTGCGCGTCAATCGACAGTGACGATGCCACCACATCCCTCCCACAGCAGGCAAGTACTCTGACCGATCCCTCGTCGGTGGCCAATTCGGTTATCCCCCCCGCCACGGCCACTAGCGGCAATCTGCTCCCCGTTTATTGGTTGGGCGACAACGAAGGCGACCTCCTGTTGTACCGGGAGTTCATCGAGGGTGATCAGGGTGGCGACCCGATCGCTGCCGCGATCCAGGCGATGACCGCCAGCAGCCCCCTGGACCCGGACTACTTCGGGTCGTGGTCGCCGGCCAGCACGGTAAGTGCGTCGATCTCCCCCGACAACATCATCACCGTCGACATCTCGTCGGATGCCTTCGGTGCCGGGATTGATGAGGGCTCGGCCTATCAGGCCATCCAGCAACTCGTGTATACGGCAACTGCCGCAGCCGCCAACGCGGGGCTGGTGTCCGACGGCGACCCGGGCAGCGTCGTCGTCCTGGTCGATGGAGTGGCCGGCTTCAACGCCTTCGGGCAGATCGAACTTGGTGGGCGGATGCAGCGCGATGCCGCGTTGATAGCCCCGATCTGGATTATTGAGCCGCAGCATGGTGAGGTCCGCGACCAGTCGACGATCACCGTGGCTGGCAGTGCGGTTTCCGAGGTCGGTGTACTGCACTGGCGTATTTCCGCGGTGGACGGCGCCGTGCTGGAGCCCTACCGCAGCGGCACGGTCCGCCTGGACGATGGTCCCGGCTCTCCTGGGCCGTTCGAGTTCACCATCGCCCTGTTGCCCGGGGAGTACGAGATCAGCGTCTTCGATCGCCCGTCGGATGACCCGTCCGGGCCGGAACTCAACACCGACACCAAACGCATCACCGTACAATAGCGCCAGCTGTTATTGAACACAGGCCTCTCGGTTGCTGGTGGCGTGCCCGCTACCAGCGGCCGATCAGTTGGCTCAGTACAGCGAGGGCCGCCGGGCCCGCGGTGGACGAGCGGAGTACCTGGTTGCCCAGTCTGGCTGGGTGCGCACCCTGGGCCGTGAAGAGGTCCAGTTCCCGCGCACTGATGCCACCCTCGGGGCCCACCACCACGGCGATGGCGCTGGGGTGGCCCTCCGACTGTGGTGGCAGGAGCGAGCCGACCCCCAATGCTGCGTCCTCGTGGAGAATCAGGGCCAAGTCCACCCCCGCCAACCAGTGGGCAAGCGATCCGCTGTCGAGCAGCGGATGGACGTCGGGCAGCCACGCCCGCCGGGACTGCTTGGCAGCGCCCCACACGGTGGTTTCCCATTTCCGCTGCCCCTTGAGCGCCTTTTCTGCCCGCCACCGCACAATGCTGCGGTCTGCCTGCCACGGGACAACCGCGTCGACACCCAATTCGGTGGCTGCCTCCACCGCCAGTTCATCGCGGTCTCCCTTGGCCAGGGCCTGAATGAGGATCAGGCGGCAGGCGGGGGCCGGTTCGTCGGTCACCGCCCCGACGTCGAGGACAACGTCCTGCCCGGTGCTTTTCACTGTCCCGACGACCCTCCGCCCCCGGCCGTCGGCGACATCGATCGTCTCGCCGACCGCTACCCGCTTGACGGTGGCGGCGTGCCGCGCCTCGGCGCCGGTCAGGACGAAGTCCGATCCGGCGCGCGCAGCGGCGACAGCGGCGGGGTCACCGAAGTAGAGTGCGTTACTCACGCCTAGAGATTACCCAGCCGCTCCCGCAGCTTCGCGAAAACTCCGGAACCGTTGCTGGCCAGCTGGCCGTCAACGAATTCTTCCCCACGAAGTTCGGCGAGGCGGCGCAGCAGTTCCTCCTGCGCCTGGTCAATGTTCCGCGGCGTTTCAACGTTGAGGTGGACCTTGAGGTCGCCCCGACCGTAGCCACGCAAGTGGGTGACGCCGAGGCCGCGAAGGGTGACGATCTCACCCGACTGGGTGCCGGATTTGATCCCGAGTTCCTGGTCGCCGTCGAATGAGGCAAGGTTCAGGGTGGTCCCGAGGGCGGCGGCGGTCATCGGCACGCTAAGGGTGACATGAAGGTCGTCACCTTCGCGCAGGAAGGTGGGGTCCGGGTTGACCCGGATCTCCACGTACAGGTCGCCCTGGGGCCCGCCGGCGAGACCGGCTTCACCCTGGCCGCCGAGCTGGATCCGAGTGCCGGTGGAGACTCCCGCCGGCACCTTGATGGTGAGACTGCGGCGGCTGCGGACGCGGCCGTCGCCGTTGCATTCGTTGCAGGGGTTGGGGATGACAGTGCCGAAGCCCTGGCAGGTGCCGCAGGTGGCACTGGTCATGACCTGACCGAGAATTGACCGGACAGCCCGCTGCACCTGGCCTGAGCCACCACAAATGTCGCAGGTCCTGGGCGAGGTGCCCGCCTGGCAGCAGGACCCGTCGCAGGTAGGACAGACGGCTGCTGTGTCGACGTCGATCTTTTTGTTGATCCCGAAGACGGCGTCCACCAGGTCGATCCGGACGGCGATGAGCGCGTCCTGGCCGCGGCGTGTGCGCGACGGCGGGCCGCTTGGACCACCCCCACCGAAGAAGGTTTCGAAGATGTCCTGAAAAGCAAAGCCCGGGCCGGCGTGTCCGCCGCCGAAACCGTTGTCAGTCCCGTTCTCGTTGCCGGTCGTGTCATACACGCGGCGTTTCTGGGGGTCCGACAGCACCTCGTACGCACGGGTGACCAGCTTGAACTCTTCGGACGCGTCCGGGCCCGAGTTGACGTCCGGGTGCAGCTTACGCGCGAGTTTGCGGTACGCCTTCTTGATCTCCTCGCCGCTGGCATCGCGGTTCACACCGAGGACTTCATAGTGATTACTCACTCCTGCACTTCACTTCCTACGTTACTGACCAGATGGGGGCTTCGTGCCCCACCTGGTATGGCTTGGCTGTTGCTGGAACACATTCATCGCTGCCGTGGCTGCGGCTCAGTCGGTCAGAATTCTCGAAAGGTAGCGGGCCACTGCACGTACTGCCGCCATCGATGTGGGGTAGTCCATTCGGGTCGGTCCCAGGACTCCCACCTTGGCCAACGAATCGCGGCCGTATCCGGTGGCAATCACCGAGGCTTCGGCAAGCCCGCCGTGCGGGTTCTCCCGCCCGATCCGCACCGAGACCCCAAACGCGTCGTGCTTCATCTCGGACAGTAGGCGTAGCATGACCACCTGCTCCTCAAGGGCTTCCAGCACTGGCCCAATACTCAACGGAAAGTCTACTGTGGATCGGGCCAGGTTGGCTGTGCCAGCCATCACAATCCGGTCGTCGCGGTTAATGCCGGCGAGTTGTTCAAGCGTTCGCGCGAGCACGGTTCCCGCCCGGCGTTGCTGAAACGGCAACGCAGCGACGGCGAGTGCGAGTTCCTGCGGCAGGGATGTCAGTCTGGTGCCGGCCAGCGAGCCGAGGAAATGCTGCCGGAGTTCGGCGAGGCTGGTCTCTGGCAGCGCTTCGGGGAGGGGTACCACCCGCTGCTGGACCGTTCCGTTGGTGGCGATCAGCACCACCAACACCTGGTTCGGAGCCAGCAACACAAACTCAAGGTGGCGAACCGCCGCGCTCCCCAGGT
Organism: Arthrobacter glycogeni; assembly: GCF_054511155.1. Taxonomy (NCBI): domain Bacteria; kingdom Bacillati; phylum Actinomycetota; class Actinomycetes; order Micrococcales; family Micrococcaceae; genus Arthrobacter; species Arthrobacter glycogeni. The sequence continues at coordinate 36,557 of NZ_JBTNDE010000022.1, forward strand.
GGGGGTACTGCACAACCGCCACCTGATTGGTCAGGTGCGAGAGGAGCCGGACGGTCCGGTCCATGACGTCGTCGAGGTCCTCAGCGCCCTCCAACAGAGCCTGGATGGCGCGCTTCTCGGGCGCCGACAGGGGCTTGACCTCGGAAATCTGGTCGACGAACAGCCGGTAACCCTTATCGGTGGGAATGCGCCCCGAACTGGTGTGCGGTGCGGTAATGAGACCTTCCTCTTCGAGGACCGCCATATCGTTGCGGATGGTGGCCGATGATACGCCCAACTGGTGCCGCTCCACCAGGGCCTTCGACCCCACCGGCTCCCGGGAATGCACATAGTCCTCGACGATGGCACGCAACACCTCAAGGCGGCGTGGTTCGCTCACATTTCACCTCCGCACACGGTTCCTGACACTTCCGGCAAATCTGGCACTCGACACGCCCAAGTGCCAAGTCTAGTACGTTCCATTGGATTGTTAGCATTGAAATCCCTGGCCGGACCGTCCAGCGGCGAGCCTGGAAGCGAGCGAAAATTTTGTCACCACACGAATGGGGCGCCCAGGATATCTCCGCCCCGCGGCGGGTTTCCCTCCCGAAGGTTCCAGCCAGCACGGGATTGGTACTCGAGGATGTACAGAGCGGCTACGTGGGCGCTGTTGTCCGGGTCGAGAAGTCCGGAGGCATGCGGGTGATGGTACTGGAGGACCGGCGCGGCAAACTCAAGACCTTCCCATTGGGATTCGGTTTCCACGTCGATGGTGGCCCTGTCGAAGTGGTGGCACCCATCGGCCCGCCGGCGACACCAGCGCGCCGGCTGACGCCGTCGGGCTCGCTGAGGGTCGACGGCGCGCGGGCGCGGACCGCCCGGGCCAGCCGGATCTGGGTGGAGGGCCAGCACGACGCCGAACTGGTCGAGAAGGTGTGGGGTGACGATCTACGACTCGAGGGGATCGTCGTCGAACCGCTCCACGGCGTCGACGACCTGGCCGGAATGATCCGTTCCTTCGGCCCGGGACCGAACCGACGGCTTGGTATTTTGGTCGACCACCTGGTGACCGGGTCGAAAGAGCAGCGCATCGCGCAGGAGGCGATGAAGGTTCCGGGTGCGGCGTCCAACGTTCTCGTCGTCGGGCACCCTTACGTTGACGTGTGGCAAGCAATCAAACCGGCCGCAGTCGGACTCACCGCGTGGCCTGTGGTCCCGCGCGGCCAGGATTGGAAGACCGGAATCCTCGCCGGTCTTGGCTGGCCATACGGGGACAAGGCTGCTGTGGCGCATGGCTGGAAACGTCTGCTAGGTTGCGTCACCAGTTACGCGGACCTCGAACCATCGCTCCTGGGCAGGGTTGAAGAGGTCATTGACTTCCTCACAATTCCCGGGAATCCCGGCTTGAGCCCCTGATCCGCGCTACGCGTTTTCCGGGCAAAGACGTATTCTAGAGGGGAAAGGTACCTGCCCAGGCGCCCCCATGCAATAGAGGATGTCTAGTTGTCGAACCCCGCTGACCAGCACAAACAGCACGGATCCGAGGGCGGCGAGGCCCAGCCCCCTTCCGCTTTTGAGGGTGTGCCGGCGAATGCCCTGCCATTGACCGCGTCCGAGGACCGGCAGTGGGCTACACTGTCCCATTTCGGCGGGATTCTGGGGTTCATTCCTTCACTAGTCATCCTGCTGATCTTCAGGAACCGCGGCCCCTTTACCGCCCAGGAATCGAGGGAAGCCTTCAATTTCACTTTCCCGCCCACGCTGGTGGCGTTTCTTGCGTGGCTGCTGTCACTGCTGCCGACGGTCGGTGGGCTGTTCGCCGTCGTCAATGCGCTGATCTGGGTGGCCATCGCCGTTTCTTCAGTGATTGCCGGGATCGAGGTCAACCGAGGCCGCCCGTACCGGTATGCCTTCAACCTGCACCTGTTCAGGTAGACGTTTCCCAAGGTCTCCGGGCACTCGGGCGACCTAGTCGGGTAGCAGCCTGCGGACAACCGCATCGGCCAGCAATCTGCCGCTGCTGGTCAGCGTGATGACGCCAGCGAAGGCGTCAGCCGGAACAATGAGTTCGTCGGCTATCAGGCCCGCCACAGCGAGTCGTCCCGCGGGACGAAGCCTATGGGTTGGAAGACCCTCGCTGAGCCTGGCGCGGAGCATGACCTCCTCTACATAGCGGGTGTCGTCGTCGAGGACTTCCCGGCCCGCGGCCGGCGAGACGCCCGAGGCGAGGCGCTGGGCGTAAGCCGTCGGGTGTTTCACGTTCCACCACCGCACACCCCCCAGGTGGGAGTGGGCGCCCGGTCCGGCACCCCACCAGTCGTCGCCGCGCCAATAGGCCAGGTTGTGCTGGCAGGCGTCGTCTGGTGTGCGGGCCCAGTTGCTGACCTCGTACCACCCCAGGCCGGCGGCCTCCATCGACCGTTCCGCCAGCGCGTACTTTTCGGCGTGATCGTCGTCGTCGATGTCGGGCATCTCACCGCGCCGGATCCGCGCCGCCAGCTTGGTCCCGTCCTCAACAATCAGCGCGTAGGCGGACACGTGGTCCGGCCCGTAGGACAGGGCCGCGTCAAGCGACTGCTGCCAATCGGTTGCGGTCTCCCCCGGGGTGCCGTAGATCAGGTCGAGGCTGACGCGCAGGCCAGCATCGCGTGCCCACTGCACCGCCAGCGGAACCCGTTCCGGCGCGTGGGTGCGGTCCAGGACCCGCAGCACGTGAGGCACCGCCGACTGCATGCCGAAGGAGACCCTGGTGAACCCAGCCCTGGCCAGCATCTTGAGGGACTCGGGCGTCACCGAGTCCGGGTTGGCTTCGGTGGTGACCTCAGCGCCGGGGACGAGCCCCCAGTGCCCGACGGCGGAGCGCAGCACAGCCGCGAGGTCCTCGGCTGGTAGGAGCGTGGGAGTTCCGCCGCCGAAGAACACCGTCGACAGCGGGCGCGGTGCTGCCCCCGCTGCGGTCAGGACTCCCGCGGCGAAGTCCAGTTCGGCACTGACGGTTGCGGCGTACCGGTCCTGGGACGCCCCGCCGCCGAGCTCGGTGGCCGTGTAGGTGTTGAAGTCGCAGTAGCCGCAACGCACTGCGCAGAAGGGGATATGGACGTAAAGCCCCAGTTTGCGGTGGGCGCTGCCAATCGCTGACTGCTCCGGGAGCAGGCCGTTCTCCGGCGCTGGCAGGCCGAGAGGCAGGGCACTCGGCATTGCTACTTTTTGACCTTGTCCTTGGATTCGTCGGTGGTCAGGGCGGCGATGAAGGCTTCCTGGGGGACCTCGACGCGTCCCACCATCTTCATCCGCTTCTTGCCTTCCTTCTGCTTCTCCAGCAACTTGCGCTTGCGGGTGATATCGCCGCCATAGCATTTGGCGAGAACGTCCTTACGGATGGCCCTGATGCTTTCCCGGGCGATGATCCGTGAACCGATGGCCGCCTGGATGGGCACCTCGAATTGCTGGCGCGGGATGAGCTCGCGCAGTTTACCGGTCATCATCACGCCGTAGGCGTATGCCTTATCGCGGTGGGTGATGGCGGAGAACGCGTCGACCTGCTCGCCCTGCAGCATGATGTCGACCTTCACCAGGTCGGCGACCTGATCGCCGTCGGCCTTCCAATCCAGTGAACCGTAGCCCCTGGTCCTGGACTTGAGGATGTCAAAGAAGTCGAACACGATCTCAGCCAGTGGCAGGCGGTAACGGATTTCCACCCGATCCTCCGAAAGATAATCCATTCCGCCCATGACGCCGCGCCGGCTCTGGCACAGCTCCATAATGGACCCGACAAACTCGGTGGGGGCGAGGATCGTTGCCGCGACCATCGGCTCGCGGACCTCGGCGATCTTGCCCGTGGGATATTCGCTGGGGTTGGTCACGTGGATGAGCTTCTTGTCCTCAAGCGTCACCTGGTACTCGACGTTGGGGGCGGTGGAGATCAGGTTCAGGTTGTGCTCCCGCTCAAGCCGCTCACGGGTAATTTCCAGATGCAGGAGTCCGAGGAACCCGACCCGGAAACCGAAGCCGAGGGCCGCGGAGGTCTCCGGCTCGTACACGAGGGCCGCATCGTTGAGCATCAGTTTTTCCAGCGCATCGCGGAGCACCGGGTAATCGGTGCCGTCCAGCGGGTACAGGCCGGAGAAGACCATCGGTTTGGCATCAGCGTAACCGGGGAGGGACGCCTGTGCCGGCTTGGCCAGGTTGGTGACCGTGTCGCCCACCTTGGAAAGCCTGACATCTTTCACCCCGGTGATGAGGTAGCCCACTTCGCCGACGCCGAGTCCCCTGGACGGCGTGGGCTCCGGGGAGCTGACTCCAATCTCCAGGAGTTCGTGGCTGGCACGGGTGGACATCATCTGGATCCGCTCGCGGGGGTGCAGCATGCCGTCGACCACACGAACGTAGGTCACGACGCCGCGGTAGGTGTCGTAGACCGAGTCAAAGATCATGGCCCGGGCGGGTGCGTTGGGGTTGCCGACGGGAGGGGGAAGATCCCTGACAATCTTGTCAAGGAGTGCCTCGACTCCCATGCCGGTCTTCCCGGAGACCCGGAGGACGTCGTCGGGGTCACCGCCGATCAGGTTGGCCAGCTCAGCGGCGTACTTTTCGGGCTGGGCTGCGGGGAGGTCAATCTTGTTCAGGACCGGAATGATCGTCAGGTTGTTTTCCATCGCCAGGTAAAGGTTGGCCAGGGTCTGGGCCTCGATCCCCTGGGCGGCGTCGACCAGCAGGATCGCCCCTTCGCAGGCCGCGAGCGACCGTGACACCTCGTAGGTGAAGTCAACGTGACCGGGGGTGTCGATCATGTTCAGTGCGTGACTCACGCCATCGAGCTCCCACGGCAGCCTGACGGCCTGGGATTTGATGGTGATGCCCCGTTCGCGCTCAATGTCCATCCGGTCCAGGTACTGGGCCTTCATGTCCCGCTGCTCGACGACGCCGGTGAGCTGCAGCATCCGGTCCGCCAGGGTGGACTTCCCGTGATCAATATGGGCAATGATGCAAAAGTTTCTGATGATCGCCGGATCAGTGGCGGCGGGCACCGGTGAGGTGCGGGCCTTCGGTGACACAGGACATTCCTTACTGTTGCGGAAGGGCTGTTGCGAAAGGGCTGCTGCGTAGCGGCCGTCTCAGCAGCAACTGGTTTCAGCAACAACTGCCGGGTTCGGAGCGAGGTGAACTTACCTCTTCAGCCGGTCACGTAAAACCAGCTCGGTTAACAGTCTCCCACGAGCTGGCGACTGATCTTGAATTGCTTAGGAACCCGAACTGTATCCTTGACCGCATGCCATTCGATGCCCGTTCCCTACTGCGACTAGCCCGTTCTGCCATCCGGCTGTTGCAACCCCCGACGCGGCCGTCGGGGGTTGCCCGCAAGCCGACCGCCTATCCCGGTGATTTCACCGGGACCCCTCGCGTGAGTTACGCCCCCCGGGCCGACAATGTCCCGGATGCCGGCGAGATCGTCTGGGCCTGGGTGCCCTACGAAGAGGATCACCGACAGGGCAAGGACCGTCCCGTCCTGCTGATCGGGGAAAACCGCGGCAGGTTGCTGGGCCTGATGTTGACCAGTCGCAATCGGAACGATTCGGCGAGGTCGGATCCAGCCTACGTCGACATCGGGTCCGGCTCCTGGGATGTGCAGAGACGACCCAGCGAGGTCAGGACCGATCGGATCATCCAACTGGCCCCTGGCGATGTCCGCCGAATCGGCGCGGTGCTCCCGCGGGCGCAATTTGATCGTGTTGCGGCGCGGCTGGGCTGATCGTTCGACGGTGCCTCCATCTTTCTTTGGTGCCGCCACCCCTTGACGTTGCCGTATCTTTCGACGGTGCCGCCGCGCTCGGACAGACTCGCCGCCGGGACTAATCCCGGCATCTCTGGTAATCTAGACAGCTGTGTGTCCGCGCAGGTCGACGGGCACTTTAGTCCAATCGCCTACGGTATCCCCACGCCGCTCAGTCATTGGTTGAACTGAATTACCCTCACGACCAGTCCGCAATACAAAGAGAGTTCTAAATACGTGGCAAATATCAAGTCCCAGAAAAAGCGCATTCTCACCAACGAGAAGGCACGTCAGCGCAACAACTCGGTGAAGTCCGAGTTGAAGACGGCTATCCGCGCCGTCAACACTGCGATCGGCTCGGCCGATAAGGAAGCCGCTACCAGCGCCCTCCAGTCGGCAAGCCGCAAGCTGGACAAGGCTGTCAGCAAGGGTGTCGTGCACAAGAACAACGCGGCGAACCACAAGTCCGCGATCTCGAAGAAGGTCAACGCTCTCTAACCAGAGATCGACTGTTCGACGTTTTCCAGATGGCTGGCCTTCGGGTCGGCCATCTGTCGTTTAACGGGCGGGCCCTCAACCTCACCCTCCGTTCACCTACCGCCCTGCGCCGAACGCCGTGCGCCGAGCGGTTACGTCTGGCGACCCGCCAGACCGCACGGTTCGGCGGAGGGGTGGGGTGCCGGGGTGTTGGGCCGGGGTGTTGGGCCGGGGTGGGGTCGGGATGGAAACTAGCCGCGGCCAGCGAGGGCAATCATGGTGACGGCCTGCTCGACGGCGTACACCGGATCCCGTGACGCGCCTTTCACCTGGGCGTCGGCCTCTGCAAGGACCTGGATGCACAGCACCAGCGCCTCGGGGCTCCACCGCTGGGCGTCGCGTCGGGCCTGATCTACCTGCCAGGGTGCCATCCCCAGTTCTTTGGCCAAGTGGGCTGAGCTCCCCCGCACCTGATGGACCTTCGCCACGGCCCTGACCTTCATCGCCAGCGCCGCGGTCAGCAGTACCGGATCGGCACCAGTGGCCAAAGCATGCCGAAGCATTGAGAGGGCCTGACCTCCCCTGCCAGCCAAAGCCGCGTCGGCCACCTTGAACCCGGTCACCTCGACCCGGCCGCCATAGTATTTTTCGACCGTCTCCTCGGTAATTTCTCCTGCCGTATCGGAGATCAGTTGCTGACAGGCTGCTGCTAACTCGGCGAGCTGGGAGCCGACGGCCGCCACCAGGGCTCGCAGTGCCCCACCGCCGATCCGCCGCCCAGCGGCCCGGAATTCCTCGACCACGAAATCGGTTTTGTCCGAGTCCTTCTTCAGCGGCTGGCAGTCAACGACAGGTGCCCCCGACGCTTTGACGGCGTCCAGGAGTTTCTTGCCGCGGTTTCCGCCGCTGTGGTGCATCACCAGGACGACGTCGGGCGCTGGATCCGAGAGGTAGCCGAGTGCGTCCTGCAGGAAGTCGTCGTTCATTTGAGCGAGGCCACTCACCTCGATCAATTTAGCTTCGCCAAAAAGGGAAGGACTGCCGTGGATCGTCAAATCACCGGCCTCATACTTACCGGCGTCCAGCTTCACGTCCTCAAGATCGGGACGGGCATCGCGCAGGCTGCGGCGGATGCGTTCGACAGCCTGACCCGCTGCGTACTCCTCCGGGCCGCTGAGCAGGACTACCGACGCAGGCACAACTGTCCGCCACTGGATTCCCGAGCTGCCAACTGGTTCCCGACGGGATGCGGCTTGCCTCGACGTCACGCGGTTGCTCCTGCTGAGTGGTGGGCGGATCGATGGTCTACGTGTCAACTGTGCCACGGGCCGGACCTACGGCAAAGCGGATCCGGTGGTCACCGCCGGATCCGCAACAAGTTGTCCTGCACCGAGACGAGAAACGTCCCGAGCTCGTCGGTTCTTGCCACAGTAATCCCCGCCGCTGACAGTCCAGAGACGATCGACGGATGAGGGTGTCCGTAGTCGTTGTCCTGGCCAGCTGATATCAGGGCGAGTTGGGGGCGAACGGCGTGGACAAGTTCCAGCCCGCCATTAAGTGCACCGTGGTGAGCGACTTTGAGGATGTCAACTCCTCGTTCCACGAGACCCGGGTTGGCGCGCAGCAACGATTGGGCAGCGTCCTCCTCCAGATCACCCGTCATCAGGATCGCGACGTCGGCGCCGTCTGGAGAATCGATGATGACTTCCAACACCGCACTTGAATTATTTTCCGATTCGAGCTGCGCACCAGCACTTGGCCACAGCGCCGTCCAGCTGACACGGCCATAGGAGCCACCGTCGCCGTGTTCTCCGTGCATGCCCTCCACCAGCCGCTCCGGCAAAGGGCGCTGAGAGGAGGCCGCCGTGACCGCTGTGGGGAGAGCCGGCTCGGAGGACGAGTAGAGGATCCGCTCCACCGACCTGTCCCTGAAAACTCCTTCAATTCCTGCGTAATGGTCGGCGTGCAGGTGGGTCAGGACCAGGAGCTCCACAGTGGTGACAGCGAGGCGATCAAGGCAGGCGTCGACGTCGTCGGGTTCCGGACCGGTGTCGACCAGAATCACCTTCCGCTCACCGGTGCGCAGCACAAACGCGTCGCCCTGGCCAACATCGCAGGCGGCGACTTGCCAGGCGCCCTCCGTGCCGCGACCTGACGACCACACCATCACTGCGCCAAGGCCCAGCGCGCAGCCAGCCGCCAGCCACAGCACAGCGAAGGCCCTGCCTCGACCGGCACCCGGTCGGTGCCCGCCCCGTCGACCTGATTGGTGCGGTTTCCGGAAAGCCGCGCGCAGCCGTGGGCTGAATGCGACAGCCAGAACTATCGCCAACGACAGGGCGCCGGTGAGCACCGCACCCAACGGACCGCCCATCCACGGCAGGGCCGCCGCCGGTGCGGAGCTGAAGAATGTCGCTACCGTTTCCACCCAGCCGGCTCCCCATCCGGCCACCAGGACCAACGGCACGGCAAGGGGCTCAGCTACGACAAGCAACACCACGGCTGCCATTCCAAGGATCGTGACCACCGGCACTACCGGGCTGGCAGCCAAGTTCGCGGGAACCGAGTAGAGCGGTAGCGCGGGCTGCAGGAGGATCACGATAGGAGTACAGAACAGCTGAGCCGCAATCGGAACGGCGAGGAGCCGGGCGGCAAGCGCCGGCATGAATCGGGCCAGCCTGGTCGCCAGTATCGGACCAAACAGGATCAGACCGGAGGCCGCGGTCACCGACAGCATGAATGCGTAGGAGGCGGTCAGCCATGGATCGGCCGTGAGCAATACGACGACGGTCAGCAGCAGGAGAGCAAGCGGCACCCTGCCACGACCGGTTAGCACCGCTGCCACGCCGAGCCCTCCCATCACGGCAGCGCGGAGCACGCTTGGTTCGGGCTTGACCAGGATCACGAAGCCGATCAGGGCAAGGACTCCCAACACAGCCGCGGGCAGGCGGGGCAAGGCCACGGCGCGGGCACCGAGGAAAACGAACGCGAGCACATAGGTGCAGTTGGCGCCGCTCACCGCGGTGAGGTGGGTCAGGCCGGTGATCTGCATATCCTGTTCAATTAGCTCGTCAAGGGTGCTACGGTCGCCGATGACCATCCCCGGCAAGAGGCCACCCTCCCCCGCCAGCCGCGACGCCAGCTCCACGAAATCCTTTCGCACCTGTGCCGGGTAGGTGGTCCAATCTGCTGACGTCTGCACCAGGGGGCTCGTCTCAGCCATGAGTAAGGCGACTGCCCGGTCTCCTGGTTCCGTTGGCAGGAGACGCCCCGCGGTTTTAATCGAGTCTGAGGAGGTGACCCGGTGCCAGGATGCCGGCCCGATTACCACCACCGGGGTGTGTGCAGCGAATTGGGTCCCGTTGACCGTGCCGGCTATCAGCGCCGCCTCAACAAGGAACCGGTCCGCCCCCGTGAACCGGTCGGGGCTGATCAGGACGGCATCCGAGGTTGCCTCGAGGACCGCGGTGATGGACGCCCGCTCGTGCACGGCTGAGAGCACCGGCCCCATGGTGCGGGCCTCAACTGCGGCGGCGGCCGACACGGCGACCACCGCTGCAGTAGCCAAAGGCACCACACACCAGAGGACTACTAGCCTGATCCGCCTCATTCCGACGGGAACGAAACAGCCAATCCCGGAACACGCGGCCAACACCGCCAAGACTCCAGCACAGAGGAAGGCTGCAGCGGCGTCGAGCTGTGTCACCCCCGCTGCGGTAGCCCAGGCCACTGCAGTAGCTGGCAGAAGGCGAAAATCCCCGGTCCCTGGTTCGGTGCGAGGTGTCGGGGAGTCCGGTGCCAGACGCTCCTTCCACTTCGTCAACCGTCCAGGTATCGCGGCCCGGCCGGACAGCGAGACCCAGCCGGGTAGGGCTAACCAGCCGGAGCGGCGCTCAGGAATCTGATCCACCGAGTCGCGCCGTGATTGGGGCGGCTCGGTGGCCGCCTGAAGATACCTTGTCCAGGCCCTGCGGGTTCTCATCTCGTACCCCGTCGACGCGGGCCCGTCACACTGTCACCACGGGGAGCAGGGCCGCGAGCATCGCTTCGCCGATACCTGGGACGGCGTCGAGGTCTTCGGGCCTGGTAAACCCCCCGTGGTCGGTCCGCCATTGGAGGATGCGCTCTGCGAGGACGGGGCCAATCCGCGGAAGTGTTTCGAGCTCATCAAGATCGGCCGTGTTGATGTTCACCATCCCCGGTGAACCCATCGGGCCGACAGGAGGCGGGGCTTCAGGGCCGCCCGCCGCAGGGCCGCCACCAGCGCCACCGGAGTCGCCGGAACCTAGAGGTGGCAGCCCATTGGGCGGGACCTCACCGTGCAGCGGAACCCTGATCTGTTGGCCGTCCTGCACGGGCGCGGCCAGGTTAATCGCGGCGAGATCGGCCTCGGGCAACGCTCCGCCTGCCAAATCCAGCGCTTCAAATGCTCGAGAACCCGATGCCAGCTCCACCACACCCGGGCGAGCTACGGCCCCGGCAACGTGAACTAGGAGAACCTGCTGGACTGCGTCTTCGGCCGTATCGGCGGTTCCCTGGGACGGCGCAGGCGGCGACAATCCACCAGTTGATCCGCTTCCCACCCGCTCCCCCTGCGGAGGTACACCAGACGAGGGCGCTCCAGACGAGGGCGCTCCAGACGAACCTGAGGCGCCGCCCGTTCCGGGTTGGCTACTGGCTGGCGCGTCGAACGCCACCGAGGTCACCTCCGGCGATGGGGCACCGCGCAGAACAAAGAGACCGAAGGCGATGGAGAGCGTCAGACCAAGCACCACCAGCGACGCGCCACGTCCAACCGCCCACCGGCGGCCTCCCCGAGGTGGCGGCCGCGGACCGTCCAGGGTCTCAACATTGTCCAAGGTCACAACATTTTCCGGCGTCTCAAGATCTTCTGGACCGTCAACGTCCTGTACGGGATCTGGCGGATTCTGCCATGCGCTGATCCTGCCGCGGGACGGAGGGCTGGTCGCCCAGCGGTGTTGTGCCATGCTGCTGAGCCTAGGATTCCCCGACGAATTACGGGGGTGCGGCGTCAGGTTATGTGGGTAATCCCAGTGGAACTCAGGGGGCTGTGGAGGGCCGGTCGGCGTCGCCAATCCGTCCGGCTACGGCGATCGCGATGACGCCCAGACCGGTGTGGGCCGCAAGCACAGCTGGCAACTGGGCCAGGACTGTGCGCACCTCGGGGTGGCGGTGCTGCAGCGTCGTCGCGAGCTCCGCCACCTGCGTGTGATTGCCGAAGTAATGGAACGCCACCACCGCTTCGGACCGTCCAGCAATGTCTGCCTCCACCAAATCGATGAGGCGTGCCGTTGCCTTGGCAGTGGACCTCACCTTTTCGAGCGGAAGGACCTTGCCCTCCTGAACACTGAGGATGGGTTTTACCGCCAAGAGGGTGCCAAGCACGCTGGCTGCCGCGCCGATCCGGCCGCCCTTGCGCAGTTGTTCAAGGCTCGGCACCAGGAACCGCAGGGTCGACGAATCGCAGACGGCCTTCGTCACCGCCGCTGCGCTGGCCAGGTCAAGACCGTCGCGCCCACCGGCTTGCGCGGCGGCTACACCGAACCCCATCGCCATACCGACCGTCCGGCAGTCGACAACCTCGACCGGAATCGACACCGCGGCGGCCGCGAACCGTGCTGCGTCGGTGGTACCCGACAGGTCAGCCGAAAGGTGCACGGAGAGAATGCCCGTTGCGCCCTCGGCTTCCAACCTTCGGTACACGCCTTCGAACTGTCCGGGCGATGGCCGTGAGGTGCGCACCTCGGCCCCTTCGGCTAACGCGACGGAGAGCGGTCCGGTGAGATCGTCGGTCCCCTCACCGAAGATCCGGCCGGCAATCATCACCGGCATCGGCACCACGACGACGCCGTGCGCCGCCCCGCCCTCGGCCAGCCAGCCGGGCGGTAGCGCCGCGGCCGAATCGGTCACCACGGCAATCCGGGGCTTCACGGCGGTCTGGGGCGTGGCCCGTGCACCCGACGGCCGGACCCACAGCCGCTCAAGCCACCTCATCGGATACCAACCGGGAGGGCCGGATTTCGGCGGCGCCGACGGTTCACGCTGGACCGCTACGGCGTGAACCGGGTGAGGCTGCACTGCTTGAACGGGAGGCATGGGTCACTCCGGAACGATATTGACCAGCTTCGGAGCCCGCACAATGATGGTCCGAATTCCCCTACCGTCAAGGGTCTTCTGGATGGGAGCACTGGCCAGCGCCAGTTCCCGCAGCGCTTCCTCGGTAATGTCCGGTGAAACCTCGAGGCGATCCCGGACCTTGCCCTGCACTTGCACGACGGCGACCACCGTGTCCTGTACCAGTAGTGTCTCGTCGACGGCGGGCCAGCCCGCTGTCGCCACCGACGCCGGGTGTCCCAGCCGGTTCCACAGATCCTCGGCCGTGTAGGGGGCGAACAGGCTCAGGATCACTGCAACGGCCTCGGTGGCTTCACGAACGGCCGGGTCGGCACCACCGACGCCCGAGTCGATGGCCTTGCGGGTTGCGTTGACCAGTTCCATCACACGGGCAATGACCACGTTGAACTTGTTGCTCCGCAGCAATGCCGCGCTGTCGGCCACGGTCCGGTGGGTGATCGACCGCAGCGCACGGTCACCAGCCGAGACGTCGACGCCGGGCGCGCTCGTGACGTCCGGGCCGAGGCGCCAGGCGCGGGCGAGGAACTTCGAGGAGCCCGACGGCGAGACGTCCGCCCAGTCGACGTCGTCCTCGGGCGGGGAAGCGAAGACCATGGTCAGCCGGATCGCGTCGACACCAAACTTGTCCAGCTGCTGGCTCAGGTCAACACCATTGCCCAGCGACTTGCTCATGGCTTTGCCGCCGTTAAGTACCTGCCCCTGATTCAACAGTGCGGCGAACGGTTCGATGAACCCGATGAGTCCCAGATCGAACAGCACCTTGGTGAAGAACCTGCTGTACAGCAGGTGTAGGATGGCGTGCTCGACGCCGCCCACGTACTGACCCACGGGCAGCCAGCGGTTGACCGCATCCGTGTCGAATGGTGCATCGGTGGTCTCCGGTGAGGCGAACCTCAGAAAATACCAGGACGAATCGACGAATGTGTCCATCGTGTCGGTGTCCCGTTTGGCGGGCCCCGCGCAATGGGGGCAGGACACGTTCACCCATTCCTCGACCGCGGCCAGCGGTGAGGTGCCCTTCGGGGAGAGATCCCCGCCGCGCAGGTCCTCGGGCAGGGTGACAGGCAGCTGGTCGTCGGGGACCGGCACTTCGCCGCACGTTGAGCAGTGAATGATGGGGATCGGGGTGCCCCAGAACCGCTGCCGGGACAGCAGCCAGTCGCGCAGCCGGTAGTTGACCGTCTGTTCGCCGGTGCCCTGTTCGGTCACCAGTTCAATGGCGCGGGCGATCGCTTCGTCTTTGCCCAGCCCGTCCAGTTCGCCGGAGTTCACCAGCGTGCCGGGGCCAGTAGTCGCGACTCCCGATGCGGCAGGGTTATCAGCACCCGTGTCGACGACCATCCTCACCGGCAGGTTGAACGCCTTCGCGAAATCGAGGTCACGCTGGTCGTGGGCGGGGACGGCCATGATGGCTCCGGTCCCGTAGTCGGCCAACACATAGTCGGCGGCCCAGACCGGCAGCTTCTCACCGTTCAGGGGGTTGATGGCCCAGCGCCCGATAAACACGCCGGTTTTTTCCCGCTCAATGGACTGGCGCTCGATCTCCGACAGGGATTTAATCCCCTCCCGGTACTCTTCCAGCTCAGCCCGGTGGGCCTCGGTGACCAGATCCAGGGCCAGCGGCGCATCAGCTGCCACCACAAAGAACGTGGCACCGTGCAGCGTGTCGGGACGGGTGGTGAACACGGGGACGCTCTGCGCCGGCGCTCCTTCAGCTGCCTCGACGACAAAGTCAACACGGGCACCCTCGGAGCGGCCGATCCAGTTGCGCTGCATGGCCAACACCCGTTCGGGCCAGTGACCCTGCAGCTGGTCCATGTCATCGAGCAGGCGGTCCGCGTAGTCGGTGATCTTGAAGTACCACTGGTTCAGGCTTTTCTTGGTGACGGGGGTGCCACAGCGCTCGCAGGCGCCGTTGACTACCTGCTCGTTGGCCAGCACTGTCTGGTCTTTGGGGCACCAGTTGACCGGTGAGTCCTTGCGGTAGGCGAGGCCCTTTTCGAAGAAACGCACGAACAGCCACTGCGTCCACTGGTAGTACCCCGGGTCGGACGTGTGCAGCCGCCGCGACCAGTCGACACTAATCGCGTAACGCCGGAACGAGTTGGCCTGCGTCTCGATGTTCGTATAGGTCCACTCGGACGGGTGGGCGTTGCGCTGGATGGCGGCGTTCTCGGCGGGCAGCCCGAACGAGTCCCAGCCAATCGGGTGGAGGACGTCGAAGCCCAGCTGACGGTAGTAGCGGGCGACGACGTCGCCCATCGCGAACGCTTCGGCGTGACCCATGTGCAGGTCGCCGGAGGGGTACGGGAACATGTCAAGGACGTAGCGTCGTTCCCGGGATCCGTCGTCGGCAGGCTTGAACGGCTGTAGCCGGTCCCACTCCGCGGGCCACCGGGCTTCGATGTCGGCGAAGTTATAGGTGTTCTCGTCCGGTTGCCCGGCGTCGGCTTGCGTGCTCACTGTCGTTTGCCCTGTCCTCTTGATCAATTGCCCCTAGACACACAAAAGCCCCTCGTCCAGGGAGGGGCATGCCGCACGGTCGACCGTACGGCTAGCTAAGGAGTTGTACTACAGACATGCGACCACTCTAGCGCAGATTGGCACCCGCGACCCGCGACGCGGGTTACGATGTTTCTGGTACCCGCGCCCGCATCGCGCGGCCTACCATGCCGAGGCGGAATGCGCCCCCGGCTGATCGGCCACCGGCCCCGCAAGGGGAATACCACCTGACTCAGGATCCGATTGCAGTGGCCCGTCGCATTGTGAGGCACGATCGCATGACACAACGCTTTCCCACCGCTGATCCCGCTCCCGCAGCCGTGGGTGACGACGCCGTCGCCCTGGTACGCCGCTGGCTGCACCTGGACGACGCCCGCCGCCCCGAGCCCACCGTCACCCGCGGGTCACGATCGGCGCAGCTCCTCGCCGAGGTCCTGAAGGACGACGCCGGACTGCAGTTCACGCTCGGCTTCGTCGACAGGGTCATCCGGCCCGAAGACAACGCAGTCGCTGCACGGAACCTGTCGAAACTGGCCCGGCAGACGCCGTCGTTCCTCCCCTGGTACATGCGCGGCGCCGTCAAACTCGGCGGAGCACTTGCTCCGGCCCTGCCCGGCATCGTGGTGCCCGTGGCGCAGCGGGTGCTGCGCGAAATGGTGGGACACCTCATCGTCGACGCCCGGCCCCACAAACTGGGCAAGGCGATTGCCGGGCTCAGGGGCGAATCGGTCCGGCTCAACATCAATTTGCTCGGTGAAGCGGTGCTCGGCAACGAGGAAGCCGACGCCCGCCTCGCAGGGACCAGGAAACTGCTGGCCCGCGACGATGTCGACTACGTCTCGATCAAGGTGTCGTCCGTGGTGAGCACCATGAACCTGTGGGACTTCCACGAGACGGTGGAGCGGGTCGCCGAGCGGCTCCTTCCCCTGTACCGGCTGGCTGCGTCGTCGCCGGCGCCGAAGTTCATCAACCTCGACATGGAGGAATACCACGACCTCGATCTGACCGTCGCGGTGTTCAAACGCATCCTCGGCACTGCGGACCTCACGCACCTCGAGGCCGGAATCGTGCTGCAGGCCTACCTGCCCGATGCGCTCGGGGCGCTGCAGGACCTCACTGAGTGGGCCACCGCGCGCCGGGCAGACGGCGGCTCGGCCGTCAAGGTCAGGCTCGTCAAGGGAGCCAACCTGGCCATGGAACTGGTTGATGCGACGGTCCACGGGTGGGCGGCCGCCACCCTGCCATCGAAGGAAGCGACCGACACCAACTACAAGCGGTGCCTTGACTGGGCGTTGCGCCCCGAGAACGCTGAGGCGGTCAGGATCGGTGTGGCCGGCCACAACCTGTTCGACATCGCTTTCGCGCGCCTGCTGTCGCTCGCCCGCGGGGTGGAGGACCGGATCGAGTTCGAAATGCTGCTTGGGATGGCGGAGGAGCAGGCCGAAGAGATCAAGAAGGATGTTGGCTCTCTCCTGCTGTACACGCCGGTGGTGCACCCGGCCCAGTTCGACGTCGCCATCAGCTACCTGATCCGTCGGCTCGAGGAGAATGCCAGCCAGGAAAACTTCATGTCGGCTGTTTTCGAGTTGAACAAGAATCCCCAGCTGTTCGAACGGGAGAAGCAGCGCTTCCTCGATTCGCTGGCCGCTGTGGACACCGCTGTGCCAGGACCGAACCGCGCGCAGACTGTCGACCGGTTCGTGGAGTCGGTCCCCGGTGAGTTTGCCAACCAGGCCGACTCCGACCCGTCTCTCCCGGTGATCAGGGACTGGGCGACAGCAATCCTTGAGCGGGTTCCGGGGTCATTCCTCGGGGTTGAGCTAGTGGAGGCGTCTTGGCTGGACACGAACGACGACGTCGACCGTACCATCGTGGCGGCGCTCGCGGGCCAGGTCGGCTGGGCGTCCCGGACCGGAGCCGAACGGGCAGTGGTGCTGCGGAACGCGGCGGCGCGGCTCGCGGCGATCCGCGGGGACCTGGTGGAGGTTGCGGCCAGCGAGACCGGCAAGACAGTCGCCGAGTCCGACCCGGAGATTTCCGAGGCAATCGACTTCGCCAACTATTACGCGCTCCTCGCCGAGGAGTTGGACCAGGTCGAGGGTGCCGAGTTTGTTCCGGCCGGTCTGACCGTGGTGACTCCGCCGTGGAACTTCCCGGTGGCCATCGCGGCCGGGTCTGCCCTTGCCCCGTTGGCGGCGGGCAGCGCCGTCGTCGTCAAGCCTGCACCGCAGGCGAAGCGCTGTGCTGCGGTTCTCGTGCAGGCGCTGTGGGACGCAGGAGTCCCCCGCGAGGTGTTGCACTTCGCTGACGTCGAGGAGGGCCCTGTGGGCCAGCACCTCATCTCCCATCCGTCGGTGGACCGGGTGATCCTCACCGGGGCGCACGACACCGCGAAGCTGTTCCGCAGCTGGCGGCATGACCTGCCCCTGCTCGCTGAAACCAGCGGCAAGAACGCGTTGATTGTGACGCCCAGCTCGGACCTCGATCTGGCGGCCGCCGACGTCGTCAAGTCGGCGTTCGGTCATGCCGGGCAGAAGTGTTCTGCGGCATCCTTGGTGATTCTGGTGGGGTCGGCTGGGCGATCGGCGCGGTTCCGCAACCAGCTGGTCGACGCCGTGGCATCCCTGAAGGTGGGGTACCCCCACGACGCGGCCACCGAAATGGGCCCGGTCATCGAGCCAGCCGAAGGAAAGCTTCGTGATGCGCTGACCACGCTCGGCGACGGCGAGACCTGGCTGGTCAAACCGCAGCAGCTCGACGACACCGGACGGCTCTGGAGCCCGGGCGTCCGGGCGGGGGTGAAACCCGGCAGCTACTTTCATCTCACCGAGTTTTTCGGTCCGGTGCTGGGCGTGATGCACGCCGATTCGCTGGAACAGGCGATTGAATGGCAGAACGCCAGTGCCTACGGTCTGACGGCGGGCATCCACACCATGGATAGCGATGAGTTGGCCCTGTGGCTGGACGCAGTGCAGGCCGGAAACCTTTACGTCAACCGCGGCATCACCGGCGCCATCGTGCAGCGTCAGCCCTTTGGCGGCTGGAAGCGGTCGGCAGTTGGACCCGGCGCGAAGGCCGGCGGCCCCAATTACCTGATGCACCTCGGCAGCTGGAAGCCCGTCGAGCTGCACCCGGGAAATGTCCATGCGCCGCTGAGCGCACCGGTCCGGGACCTGTTGCACGCTGCCGACATTCCCGCCGTCGATCAGGGCTTCCTGGCCCGTGCGACGGCCGACGATCAGCGCCACTGGGTGAAGTCCTTCGGCGCCAACCGTGATGTGTCGGGGCTCGGGGTGGAACGCAATGAGTTCCGGTACGTTCCTGGTGCGGTGACGGTCCGTCTCAACGAGCAGGGAACCCTGGCGTCGTTGGTTCGGGTGCTTGCCGCCGGGCTGCGTACAGGAGCGACGCTGCGGGTGTCGTCTGCCCATTCCCTGCCGCCTGCGCTGACTGCTGTGTTGTCGGCGCACGCCGTGGATCATGGTGTTGAGGACGACGCCGCCTGGCTGGCGCACGCGCCGGCAGCTGGTCTCGGCCGGGTGCGGCTGGTGGGCGGCGGCTATTCGGACCTGTGTGCTGCGACGTTGGGTAATCCGGACGTGGCCATCTATGCAGGACCGGTTACCGAATCGGGGCGCCTTGAGATGCTGCCGTTCCTGCACGAGCAGGCGGTGAGCATCACTGCTCACCGGTTCGGCAACCCGGACAACGTGTCGCACACTGTGCTCGCCTAGCGGATTTGGGGTTAGCCTCTGTTGGTGGACACCTGAAGTAGCGGGATCCTTGGATTCTGCGGGAAGGTGTTCTTGTGAGCACAACACGACGTAAATTTACCCCGGAGTATCGGCGGGAGGCGGCTCGCTTGGTGATCGATACCGGGCGGCCGGTCGCGCCGGTGGCTCGGGAGTTGGGGCTCGGTGAGCAACTTTTGGCCCGGTGGGTGGCCCAGGAGCGAGCCCGTATGGAGGCCCCGGAGAAGTCGGCGGCGATGGAGGTAGAGGCATCGGAGCTGGAGCGTTTACGACGGGAGAACGCGCAGCTGCGAATGGACAATGAGTTCTTGGGAAAAGCCGCAGCCTTCTTCGCTTCCAAGCAACAGAGTCGGAATGCTTCGAACTGATGCAGGCGCAGAAGGCCAACTATCCGGTTGCACGAATGGCCCGGCTTTTACGCGTGTCTCGATCCGGTTTCTACGCTTGGCGGCGCCGGATCCTCGATGGTGGCTCCACCCGAAGATCAGATCAAACCAACCTTGATGAGTTGGTTCGGCAGGTCCACCTCGACTCGAACGGGACGTATGGGGCTCCGCGGATTCGGGCGGTGCTGGCTAGGAACGGGACCGGTGTTGATCGGAAAACTGTTGCCGCATCGATGCGGCGCCAGGGTTTGGAGGGGATTTCCCCGCGTCGTTTCCGTCCCGTGGCCCCGATTGGGGAAGCGCGGGTGCATTCGATTCCGGACCTTGTGACAAGGAAATGGGATACCGGAACTTTGGACGCGGTCTGGATTTCGGACATCACGTACCTGCGCACCGCTTGAATTCTAGGCATCGTCGCAACACCCTGAAATTTAGGGAGCATGTTGTGGTCGGTCGACCTCGTGGAAAGCAGAACCTGCAATATATGGCGAAGGAGCGGGAGGAG